>JAIKWL010000015.1 GCA_024684815.1 Saccharofermentans sp.
ATATACGCAAAGCGTAAATATCAACAGGAGGAAATAATAATGAATACACAAGATAAGATCATAGAACTGAGAGAAGCTACAGGAATGAACCGCAAGGTGTTCTGTGAATACTTCAAGATTCCGTACAGAACGGTAACAGACTGGGAGCTTGGTAACAGGCATTGTCCGGAATATGTGCTCAGACTTCTTGAATACTATATTCAGATGAATGACTTGGCTAAAAAGGAAGAAGGTGTGACTAATGCCAAAGAATAACATTAAATGTTATATACACACGTGTTTCAACAGCAATCCAGGTAGATGGATATAGTCTCGATGCTCAAAAAGACAAGTTACGTAAATATGCTGATTATCAGAATATGGAGATTGCAGGCGAATACTCAGATGAGGGTGCTTCAGGCAAGAATATTGCTGAAAGACCCGAGTTTATGAGAATGATGAGTGATATTGAAGACAGCAAAGACGGGGTTTCTTATGTCCTGGTGTTCAAATTATCACGATTCGGTAGAAATGCTGCAGATGTTTTGAGTTCACTTCAGCGTATGCAGGATCATGATGTTAATCTGATCTGTGTTGAGGATGGAATAGACAGTTCCAAAGATGCCGGAAAACTTATGATATCGGTTCTTTCCGCAGTCGCGGAGATAGAACGTGAGAATATCCGTGCTCAGACAATGGCAGGCCGTGAACAGAAAGCTCGAGAAGGAAGATGGAACGGGGGTTTTGCACCCTACGGATATAAACTTGTTGACGGTGAATTGCAGATTGCGGAAGACGAGGTCGATATCATACGGATAATATTCGATCAGTATGTGAACAAGGGAAAAGGCACTATTGCTATTGCCAGATATCTCAATGATCAAGGGTATGTTAAAAAGCTCAGGCAAAATAATAGTATTAATGGTTTTTCTGAAGTTTTTGTTAGGAAAGTGCTGGCAAATCCTGTTTATGCCGGCAAGATCGCATATGGCAGAAGACGGACTGAGAAGAAACCCGGTACCCACAATGAGATGCACATAGTAGCTCAGGAAGAGTATCCCGTGTATGAAGGTAAGCACGAAGCCATTATCTCTGAAGATGTTTGGAAGATGGCGGAGGAACGTCGCAAGAAAAAGGCTGCAATGAGGGCTCCAAAGACAAATTGCAGAGTTGCCATAATATCAGGAATATTGAAGTGTCCCTGCTGTGGAAAGGGTATGTATTCAAATACCTCAAAACCTCATAGCAAGGATAATAAGGAACGTCACTATTATTATTGCAAGAATAATAGCAATGCTACCGGACACAGATGTGAATTCCGACAGAATATTGAGAATAGCAAACTGGAAAAAGAGGTTGTCTATGTAATAACCAATCTGGTTAGGAATCCGGTTTTTGTTGATGCTATCAAAGCAAAGATCGGGGAAAGCATTGATACTACCGAGTTAGTGAAGAAACTTAAGACATTTGAAGGAAAGTTGCGTCAGGCTGAAGCAATCAAGAACAGATTGGAAAAACAAATGGATGAACTTCCGTATGATGATGCAATGTTTGAACGTAAAATGTCGGATTTACAGAGACGGTATGACAAACAATACGATACAATGCAAGAAGTGGAAAATGATATCGAAGAAGTTAAGATGCAATTGATGAGCATACGTCAAAATCAATTAACTGAAGAGAACATATATAATGTGCTTCTGGCATTTGATGACTTGTACGACACATTTGATCCTATGGAGAAGAAACAGTTCTTCAAGAGCTTTATTGAGAGAATAGAAATATATCCTCAGAAACGTGAGGATGGAACGTATTTAAAGAAACTGGTTTTCAATTTCATTGGAATACTCTGATACACTCGAGACGGTAGTATTGATAACAAAAAACAGACAAAGCGGGAAAGGACAGATGGTCGTGCGTAATATATCGTTAAAACAATTATCGCCGGATATGGGAAAGGCGGAATATGATATGCTGCAGGGGATCTCTGCCGTGGAAAACGGTTTTACGAACCCTGTGTACGATCTGCCTTATGATGAGTATAAAGAGTGGCTGCGAATAACGGATAATAATTCAAGAGGCATCGATCTGCCGGAAGGCTGGATCCCGTTTACCACATATGTTCTGTATATCGACGGCGTTCCCGTCGGTTACGGCAGGGTCAGACATTCGTCGTCCGAGTATCTGGAAACGGTCATCGGCGCGGGCAATCTTGGGTACGGTATCACAAAGGAATACAGAGGCAAAGGATACGGAAGCATCCTATTCAAAGAATTATTGAAAAGGTGCAAAGAGATCGGATATAAAGAGATCAAGCTGTTCCCGATGAAAAACAACGAGCCTTCCGTAAAAATCATGCTGAGAAACGGCGGCAAGATCATTGGTGATTTCAAGGGGGAGAAGCATATTATCCGCATATCACTGGAATAAATATGATTTGGAGCAATCGTCTTTCCGAGAGTGTTGATATAATTGCCATATAAGATAAAGCACAGAAGATAGATTATGCCACATTCAGCAGGAGGAAGTCCTCACAGCGGCGAAGCCATTCAGGCAGTTCGGGCAGCAGCCACAGCTCCGGTTCGGGCGGCCGTTCCGGCAGTTCAAGTTCATCCGGAACATCCTCATCTCCGTTTATCAGGGTTCCTGCAATTTCTGCGGAGGAGTCTATGTCATCGGTATACATACTGAGTGTCCTCACTGCGGTGCGGCTCTCCCGCCACAGAATTATGTGAAGGATCCTCAGGGCAACGTGATCCATATATTCAGCGGTAACGTCAAATAAGCTGAGGCAAATATTCAGCCGAACTTCGAGTAAGCGGAGCGAAAATATCATCCGCATAGTTGAGATGGCAGTCGTAAAAGGAGCTCGTTATTGACTAAAATCCGGCAGACAGCTATTATACAAAAAAGGAATTAAAATCTCTAATTGTATAAAAGGAGCGCCGTATGTATATTAACCGAACTCTGGAAAACAGAGTGAAATACTTAGCAGAACATTTTCCGGTTATTCTGGTGTCGGGAGCAAGACAGGTTGGAAAAACAACCTTGCTTAAGAAGATCACGGAAGACAAAAATGACATACAGTATGTTACATTGGATCATCCCAGAATACGTCAGTTGGCAAAAGAAGATCCGGAATTGTTTCTTCAACAGTACAGTGCACCGATAATAATCGATGAGATCCAATATGCACCGGAATTACTGCCTTTTATAAAGATCAAAGTCGATGATAACAGACAAAACGGTATGTATTTTCTTACCGGTTCCCAAATGTTTCATTTGATGAATAATGTCAGTGAATCATTGGCCGGGAGAGTCGGGATCCTATCGATGTATTCTTTTTCAAGAGCAGAGACCGAGGGCAGGAAAAGCATTCCGTTTCTGCCGTCAAATGTAAGGAATACAGTATCGGATGACAATATTTCTGATATCTTCGAAAGAATAATAAGAGGCAGCATGCCACAGCTTTTTTGTGACCCCGCTCTGCAGGCAGAGGATTATTACGGATCATATATACAGACCTATATTGAGAGAGATATCCGAAATCTGATCAATATTAAAGACGAAGGAAAGTTTACAAAATTCATTTCATGCGTTGCGGCCAGAACAAGCCAGGAAGTTAACCTGGCCGATATAGCCAAGGATGTGGAGATTGACAGGAAAACGGCAGATAACTGGCTTTCCGTTCTTGTTACTTCCGGAATAGTGGTATTACTTCATCCGTATTCGGGAAATACGATAAAGAGGATCATAAAACGGCCGAAATTGTATTTTATGGATACCGGACTGGCTTGCTATTTAAGCATGTGGAATAATGCAAGAGCATTGGAGTTATCCGCAATGGCCGGGGCAATGTTTGAAAACTATGTTGTTTCCGAGATCATTAAGGGATATGCAAATAACGGAATAGATGTCAGGAGCAGATTGACATATTACAGAGACAATAATGGTAAAGAGATCGATCTTATGATAATTGAAAACGGAAAACTCTATCCTGTCGAAATTAAGATGAGTGCAGATCCCGGAATAAAGGCATTAAGAAACTTTTCAGTATTGGATTCGCTTCAGGAGGAAACAGGAGAGGGGGCTGTATTATGTATGTCGTCATCTGTAATCCCCTTGGATGAAAAGAATAAGATTATTCCAATCAAGGCACTATAATGAGTTTTGTTTCCTTTATCGAAAACTGTTAAGACGGCAGATCTCCATTGCCGGCATATGAATTATTTGAGGGAACAGGCAGTTTATGGTTTTGATAAGCCGGATAAAAATAAAGAAAAATATGGTGTGTAAGAATGAAAAAGATCGTATTCTTGGATGTGGATGGCACTTTGCTTCCGGAAGTGGCTGATTATGTAACGGACGATTCAGATAAGGACGGAATAGATAAGGGGCTTAAATACCTGGGACTTATCTGAATGATACGGAACTGCGTATATGAATACTGACGGATTCAAGGGGGATATTTGAAATGGAATTCAGGAAAGTCTTTGATACCATACCCGATCAATTTGATAAGTACCGGCCGAGGTACAGCCGGGAGCTCTTTGATGCTCTTATCGAGTATGCCGATATATGTCCGGGCAAGGAAGTCCTGGAACTCGGTCCCGGAACAGGCCAGGCAACAGATCCCGTCCTGATGACCGGTTGCGATTACCACGCGATAGAACTCGGGGAACATCTTTTCCAAAAGATGAAAGAGAAGTACGGACAGTATGAGAACTTCAATATCGTTAATGATGACTTCATCACTCATGATTTCGGAGAAGAAAAGTTTGATCTCATATACTCTGCGGCAACCATCCAGTGGATCCCCGAAAAGACCGCTTTTTCCAAGACATTTGATCTGCTTAAGCCCGGAGGAACCCTTGCGATGATGCTCACAAGGAGTGATTACAAGACTTCTGACGAAGAGTTATTTAACAAGATCCAAAAGGTCTATGACGAATACTTCAAACCTGAAACAGAGTATGAATACGGTTCGTTCCAATACGGGAATGTCGTTAATTATGGCTATGCTGATCTCGAAAAGAGGGAGTTTTACGGACAGCGTGTGTTTACTGCAGATGAGTATGTTTCTTTCTGCGGAACACATTGCGATCACATTGTACTTAAGGAACCCTATAAGACTAAATTCTATGAAGGGATAAGGAAAGCGGTCCTTGAAGCAGGTGACAGGATCGTGTTCAATGATACCTATGTTTTGTATTTGACGAGAAAGCCGGGAAACATCTGAAAAACAAGGTAGAATTATTATAAGATAAAGAATATCGGTATTGTTTTATGATCAGTGGTCTGAGGAGGACGCGGAAATGAGAACGAGCATTAAAGAGAGAATGAGCTCTGAAGAATGGATCATCACGATAATGATCTCAGTTGCACTTATTGCTATCGTGATATTCTCATTTACTGATTGTATTACGGTCACACATCATCCTTCATGGTCTGCATGGAGTTCGAAACCGTATAAAGCGACTGTTTATATGGCAGGATATTTGCCGGTATATGTGTGCATCCTAACTGCCGGTCAATTACTTCTTTTATGGTTAGTTAATAAGAAGTTTGTATGTATTCTCGGCGTGATCTCTAACTTTTTTGCAACTGTATTACCTCTTCCTTATTTATTTTTTAAATCTTCGTTTGAAACTGCAATGAAGGATATGTTTTATGACTATACACCTGAATATAATGAGTACGTTTTTGGACCTATTGTTTTTCTGATAATCGGTATAGGTGTTGTTGTAACGGTCTTGTATTTTGTTCTGCTGCATTACAGAAGAAAGAGGATTCCAAAGAAAGCACCGGTAACGGCCAATGAGGTGAGTGATCAGAAAAGCTCGGCACAATAACTCTTGATGTATCTGATATTTTTGAGATAATAGTTGAATTGTCTATCTTATATTGGAGTAAGAGATATGATTTTCGAGACGGTAGGAGACAGAAATAAGCCTGTGCTGCTGATGCTGAACGGGTCTTTTTCAACCTCCGCAGGATTAAAGTATATTGCCGAACTTTTGTCGGATGACTTTTACACCATCCTTCCCATTTATACGGGACACTATAAGGACGGAGGGGTTTTTCTGTCCAGAGAGGATCAGGCTGAAAAGATCATCGAATATCTTAAAGAGGAGCAGATCGATCATCTGGCACTCGTACACGGCATCTCTCTCGGTGCTGAGGTAGCGCTTACGCTTGCCAATTCTTTAAGCAAGACCAATATCCGGGTCGATCAGTATCTGTTTGACGGCGGTCCTTATTTTCATTTCTGCAAGCTTGTCCGCTGGATCTTAAGAGGCAAATGCAGGAAGATCGTTCATGCGGCCCGCAACGGTTCCGTGGAGGAATTTACAAAGTTTCTGGCAAATGACAGACTCATACAGTGGCTGATAAAAGGTGACATTGCTCCATATAAATGGTTCATTGAAGGTGTTGTTGATTCGGCACGGTATATTTCCGATGAGTCCATTGATAATGAGAGCGATGCCTGCTTTACGTTTGACTGTCCCGAGGCACTTGAAGAGGAGCAGAAGAAATATGTGTTTATCTGGTCCGAGGATGAGATACCGCTCAGGTCATCCAAAAAGATCAGGCGTCACTACCCGCATGCTCAGTATTGGAGCCCCGGAAAACTGGGTCACTGCGGTTTTATCTTCCGTAAGCCTGAAGAATATGCCGCATATCTGGGCAGCATAGCAGGCAGCAACTGATATTCTTTTCGGGTTTAAATGTAAAATACATCTGATAAAATCTCTCCTTCTATGATAAAATTATAGGAATTTCACAATGAGGAGGTAGATTTATGCGTACCGGTAAAAGATTGATCGTTTCACTTTTAGCGGCAGTGATGATGACAGTTTCATTGTCTTTATCTGTTTTGGCGGACTCCGAGGTTTATGACAGCGGTGTTTCCGACGGCTTCAGCTGGGAACATAACAGCCACAATGAATTGTTTATCAAAGCTGATGACAAAACAGAATTCATAAATCTAAATTATCTGTCTGGTAAGGAATTTATGAATGATGAAAATCTGACGGTAATCATTTTTTATCAGAGCATTATCAATAAGAGTTATTCGTTTTACGGTGCGGGCTGCAAAGCACACGAGGTAGTTTTCAAGACATTTGATACTAATGCTGTCAAAGATCTTGTAGTATCCGGATTCCCGAACCTTAAAACGGTGGAAACCAATGAAGATAATTCTCAGAACTGTCTGAACGTCGGATACATCTCGAAGATCGAAAATCTGTATTTTACTACTGATTCTGTAAATCTGTCTTTCCTTGATAGTTCGGATTACAAGCTGAAAGTAATGAATACACATCTGCAGAGTTTTAATGAACCTACGAATGTTACGATCGGCAAAAATGCAGGCAATGTCAGCATTTCATCTTCAAAAGTGACATCTGCCACTATTGAAGACGGCAGGACATATCTCAGCCGCGGACAGTTTATCAATTGCTCAAATCTTACAAGCGTAACGATACCGTCTTCGGTTACTTCGATTGCTTATGCTTCTTTCTTCGGCTGCAAGAAGCTGACATCGGTAGCTCTTCCTTCCGGATTGAAACATCTCGGTCCGAAGGCATTCACGGATTCCGGACTGGAATCGATCACTCTTCCTTCAGGGATCACACGGATCGAATACGATACATTCTGGGGATGTAAAGCTCTTAAGTCAGTTACACTGCCTTCAGCTCTGGAAAGAATTGACCGGTTTGCATTCTATAATACGGGCATTTCTTCGATTACGATCCCTTCTACTGTAACAATCATGGAGTATGGTGCTTTCATGAAGTCAGCAGAACTTAAGACGGTTTCAATCCCGTCTTCAATAAAAACCATTGCTCCGTGTGCTTTCTTAAGCACAGGACTTGAAGCAGTATATATTCCTTCGGGAATCACAAAGGTGGAGTATGCTTCATTCTCTGGATGCGAAAGCCTTAAATCAGTTTCTCTTCCTGAATCTGTCGGTTTTATCGGTTCCTGTGCTTTCCAGGGTACGGCTATTGAATCGTTCACGGTTCCTTCCACCGTACCGCAGCTCAAGATCAGAACATTCTTCGGCTGCAAGGATCTTAAGACAGTTAATATCCCGACCGGAGTTATTACCATTGCCGAAGATGCATTCGGCGATTGTTCCGCTCTTAAGGATGTTTATTATGCAGGCTCTCAGACTGAATTCGAGCAGATCGGCGTAACTCCCGGCAATGAGAAAAAGGTTGCAACAAAGACGATCTATGAAGTTTTCGGCAATGCTACGATCCACTTCGGTGAGCAGTCACCTGAAGGCTGGATCAAGGTTGACGGCAGCTGGCGTTACTTCGAAAACGGCAAGATGGTAACCGTTTCCTGGAAAGAAATCGACGGCGCATGGTATTACTTCGATGAGATCGGAGAAATGCAGATCGACTGGTCACAGATAGGCGGTGCATGGTATTACTTCGGCGAGAACGGTGCCATGAGGACCGGCTGGCAGAAGATCGGCAGCGCCTGGTATTACTTTGGCGATAACGGTGCCATGAGGACAGGATGGGTCAAGGTATCCGGGCTCTGGTATTATTTTGGCGATAACGGTGCCATGAGGACCGGCTGGCAGAAGATCAGCGGTTCATGGTATTTCTTCGGCAGCGACGGATCTATGAAGACCGGCTGGGCTCAGGACGGCGGCAACTGGTATTTCTTTGGTGATGATGGAATCATGAAGACCGGTTGGGTCAAGGATGGCGGCAAGTGGTATTATCTGGAATCTTCCGGAGTCATGAAGAAAGGCTGGATCCAGGACGGCGGCAAGTGGTATTACCTGGGATCTGACGGAGCCATGAAGACCAGTGCCTGGGTTGAAGTTGACGGCAAGTGGTACTATTTCGATGCTTCAGGCGTAATGCAGGCTGACGGCTGGCTCAAGGTTGGCGGCAACTGGTATTACCTGAATGCGGATGGTTCGATGTTCACAGGCTGGAAGAAGATAGGAAACGACTGGTATTATTTCCAGCATAACGGTGTCATGGCTACAAGCCAGATAACGATCGAAGGCAGAGGCTATATCTTCGGTTCGGACGGCGTTTGCACCAATCCTTATTAATATGGTTATCATTAAGAAGTTGTTTAGTCTTTAATTCTTCTTAAGAAAAATCTGATCAAAAACATAGAGACCGGGATCCGCTTAACACAGATCCCGGTCTTTTATTCTGGAGTCTTGACTTGAGTCGGGTGCGCGAGACAATAAACCACCCGTTTGACGGGTGATTTTGATTTCATTCGGGTAACTGACACAGATATACATTTCATGTTATAGTAATCAAATCAAACTATTTTAAGGAGGGTGACTTATGCGAAATCGTTTGAAATTTTTAAGTTCGGTTTTGGCAGCCATAATGATAATTACATCTATGTCATTAATGGTCTTTGCCGATTCTGAAGTTTGGGACAGTGGTACTGTCGAAGGCCGTTATGAGTGGGTTTACCAAAGTAACGATCAGTTATGGATATATCCAAATGACTCTGTTTACTGGGTAGATCTCAGTTATATAGGGCAAAAAGGTTTTCTGCAGGATGAAAACCTTGCTGTTGTAGTCTATTATGAAAACATCACCGGAAAAAACTACGGAATTTACGGTTCAGGCTGCAAAGCGGATTATGTTTGCCTTAAGACATTTCAGCAAAATGTCGGTCTCGAATCACTGACAGTTTCCGCTTTCCCGAACATAAATATGGCAGCCAGTGATTGTTACAGCGGCTTGGACATAGCATATATAAAGTGGATCCACAAGTTGATTTTAAGCGGTTCGGATGAAATCAACATTGATTTTATTAATACCGATGGATACAAAAACAAAGTCGGAATGACAGAGATCAGGGGTTTCAATACTCCCACAACTCTTAATGTTCCCGGCAACCATCTTGTATCGTTCTACAGCACAAATCTGGAAAAAGCTACGATGGACAATGAAAGAACGTTCGTTTCCAGGTTCATGTTTGCAAACTGCAAATCACTTAGTGAAGTTGAGATACCTTCTACAGTAACCGGAATCGGTTATGCGGCATTTATGGGATGTAAGAATCTTAAGTCGGTAGATCTTCCTTCCGGATTGAAGAGTCTTGATCCTAAGGTATTTGCAATGTCCGGAATAGACAATATAACTATTCCGTCAGGCGTTACAAAGATCCAATATGAGACGTTCGCAAGCTGCGCATCTCTTAAATCGGTTTCATTGCCTTCAAATCTGAAAGAGATTGGTAGAGAAGCTTTCTTTTTCTGCAACAGTCTCAAATCGATCTCCCTGCCCTCAGGCCTGGAAAAGATCGGTAAGTTCGCATTCTTTGAATCCGGATTAACATCCGTTACTATTCCTTCGAACGTTACGATCATGGAGTATGGTGCTTTCATGCATAGCAGTAATCTTAAGTCCGTAACACTCCCCGCAAGTTTAACCAGAATTGCTCCCTGCACATTTGCAGGCACCGGACTGGAGTCTGTAACAGTTCCTTCCGGTATTACAAAGGTTGAGTATGCATCTTTCGCTGATTGTAATAAGCTTACTTCGGTCAATCTTCCTGATACAGTGAATAGAATCGGTTCCTGCACATTCGGACATACATTTATCGAGACATTCCGCATACCGTCCAATGTTTCTGTTATCAAAGACCGTACTTTCTACTGCTGCAAGAACCTTCATAAGGTTTATGTTCCGGCAGGTGTAACAAGCATCTCCGAAGATGCATTCCTCGGAGCAGATAAGATCAGTGATGTTTATTATGACGGCACAAAAGAAGATTTCGAGAAGATAGAGATCATGCCATCTTTCTATTACGGTGACAAGTTACAGGGTCTTTCTATCTATGAGGTCTTCAACAATGCTACGATCCACTTCTCCGATGATCCGGTTGAGCCGGAGAAAGGCTGGCAGGAAATTGACGGAGCATGGAAATACGTTGATGAGAACGGCGATTTCGCAGTCGGCTGGAAAGAGATAGACGGTGCATGGTATTACTTCGATACTACGGGTGTACTTCAGACCGGATGGACCAAGATAAACGGCGCCTGGTACTATTTTGGCGATAACGGTTCCTTGAAGACCGGCTGGCAGAAAGTAGACGGCGTCTGGTATTACCTGGGTTATAACGGTTCCATGAGGACAGGATGGGTCAAGATATCAGGTCTCTGGTATTACTTCGGCGAGAACGGCGCCATGAGGACAAGCTGGCAGAAGCTTGACGGCAACTGGTACTTCTTCGGCAGTGACGGAGCTTTGAAGACCGGCTGGGCTCAGGACGGCGGCAAATGGTATTTCTTTGGTGATGACGGAATCATGAAGACCGGCTGGATCAAGGACGGCGGCAACTGGTATTATCTTGATGCTTCCGGCGCCATGAAGACAGGCTGGCTCAAGCACGGCGATGAATGGTATTACCTTGATTCCTCCGGCGTCATGAAGTCCGGCTGCTGGATCCAGGACGGAGGCAAGTGGTATTACCTGGACAATAACGGAGCTATGCATACCGGCTGGCTGAATCTCAGCAATACATGGTATTTCCTTGATGAAAACGGTGTCATGGTAACAGGCTCAAAGACGATCAACGGAAAGACATACATTTTCGATTCGAACGGAAAGTGCACAAATCCGTAATCTGAATTATTTAGTTTTTCGAAAAGGGTATATCCGAAGTCAGGTTGACTTAAGGATATGCCCTTTTTATTTCATAAAGGTACGCTCTTTTTGCCTTAATTACGGTTTCGATAAATGTTAAACTAAAACATATCCTCAATTGATCATTCCTGTTTTCGAGGTAATTAGTTATGACTATATTCAGAAAGATAATATCTGCCGCAATGGCATTTGCCGTGACAACAGGCATACTTGCATGCCCTGTCACTGCCGATTCCGAGAAAGAGTTCACCAGGTATTCGGGTGTTCAGATCATCGATGAATTCCTTAATGACGAGAGATGGGCGGAAGGTGTCTCCTGGAACAGCTCCCAGGGTACCAAGCTTGCTCCGAAAGGATCGACAGGATGCTGCGCATATGTATGCGATTACACCAAATACTGCTTCGGATATGACAATCCTTATAAAGGCGATTCCTACACCGACATCAATGAATGCAGAGTCGGCGATGTAATCACTACGGGAAACAAGAAGACCGGTTCTGTCGGACACTGGGCGATCATCATCAAGCGTGACGGTGACGATCTTACTATCGCTGAAGGAAACGCCATGGACCAGGTCCTTATGGAAAGGATCTTTACGATCAACAGGGAAGAGAACAGATTTAACGGAGACAGGGATACAAGAAACTTCCTTAAGGGTTACCATTTCCTGCCGCTGGTTACAGGCTGGCAGTGCGAAGACGAAAGATGGTTCTACCTGGATAAGTATGGTGTAAGGGTCAAAGGCTGGCAGGAGATCTACGGCAACTGGTATTTCTTTGACAGTGATACCAGTATGCTGACAGGCTGGCAGGAGCTGAACCGTGAGATGGTATTTGTCGACGACGGATCTTTCTTCGGTAAATGGATCGAGACGGGTGACTGGTATTACTTCGGCGGCAACGGTGTTATGAGGACCGGATGGCAGCAGGTCGGATCCGACTGGTACTACTTCGGCGGCAACGGCATCATGAGGAAAAGCTGGCAAAGCGTTGACGGCAAGTGGTATTACTTCGGTGAGAGCGGCACGATGAAGAAGAACTGGCAGAGTGCCGGCGGCAAATGGTATTACATGGGCGGCAACGGGATCATGAGGACCGGCTGGCAGAATGTCGACGGCAAATGGTATTACTTTGCAGATGACGGCATCATGAGAACCGGCTGGCAGCAGGCAGGATCTGACTGGTACTACATGGGCAGCAACGGTGTCATGAGGACAGGCTGGCAGCAGATCGGGTCTGACTGGTATTACTTCGGTTCGAGCGGCACTATGAAGAAGAGCTGGCAGAGTGTCGGCGGCAAGTGGTATTACCTGGGCGGCAACGGTGTCATGAGAACAGGCTGGCAGAATGTTGACGGCAAATGGTATTATCTGGAATCTTCCGGTGTTATGGTAACCGGAACTAAGACTATCGGCGGCAAGCAGTATAACTTTACTTCGGGCGGAGTCTGCACTAACCCATAAAGTCCGGAAATCACATTTAGAATTTTTTTCGCACGCAGAAAAGATGTTTTTGCGCACATTGAAATGCCGTTATGCTAAATAACTCGAAAAAAACCTCCTTGTAGTTTTTTATGGTGATAAAATTAAATTGTTATTCTATCCCGGAGGTGAGCATATGCGAACACGTTTGAAACTATTCAGTTCGGTTATTGCAGCGATAATGATCCTTACATCATTTTCACTGATCGTTTCTGCCGACACCACTGTATATGCGGAGGGCAGCAACAGTTATTTCGATTGGTTATTGTATGAAGACGGTCTGCTTGATGTATACTGCAAACCGACACAGCAAACCAGTTGGGGTTCTACTTACAGCAATACGTCTTTTTATCTTGCAACTTATGTCAGCGAGGAAAATCTTAACCGGGTCAGCACGGTAAGATTTGATATTTCAGATCTTAATAGTGAAAGCTGGTTATCTTTTTACGGCGGAAAATGCAAAGCCACAATGGTTATTTTCGTTGGTCCTGAAAATACCTCATACAAGAGTATTTCGCTTAATGGATTTCCGGAAGTCGTAAACGGTGAAAATATCTTTTTCCCGAAAGGGGCATCTTTCAAGAGTTTGTCTTTTGAAGGGTTCGGCATCAAGTCTTTTGATTTTCTTAAGGATATCAGTACTTATTCTTTATCTGTCGGGAGATTCGACAGTTTAGAGAACGCGGTCCTTCCGGAAGGCGCTCAGACATTAAGTTTGTATTCGTGCAAAAACCTTAAAAAACTTGTATTACCCGACAAGATACAGCGTGTGGAATTAAGCAGACTTCCTTTGTTGACAGAATATAATTATCCCAGATATATAAAGGAATTTTATTGGGATATAGACAGTGTTAAGGAAATAACAGTTCCCTATTACGGACGCTATTTTTTCAATGGAGATATGCTTGAAAAAGCTGAACTTGCATACGGCAGGACCAACATAAATGAAAGGATGTTTGCATACTGCACGTCACTTAACAATGTCATCATTCCTGATACGGTTACCACTATCGAATACAATGCATTTGCCTGGTGTGATAATCTCAAATCCGTAAATCTTCCCGATTCGATCACATCCATCTACAAACGTGCTTTCAGAGGTTCGGGACTGACCTCTGTAAAGATCCCTTCAGGTGTTACAAAACTGGAATATGGCGTTTTCCTTGATTGTGAGGATCTGCAGAGCGTTTATATCCCGAAGAGCGTTACATCCATCGATTGTGGAGCTTTTACCCACTGCGAATCCCTGAAGACCGTTAATTACGGCGGCACCAAAGCGGATTGGGAAAAGATAATGATCGATGATTACTGGGGCGATGGTTACAACGGCACACTGTATGATGTCTTTGCAGGAGCCACTATTAATTTCAGTTCCTCTCTTAAGACAGGATGGGTCAAGAACGGCAACGACTGGAACTATTATGATGACTCAGGCAGAATGGTTACAGGCTGGTTTAAGATAGACGGCGAATGGTATCTTTTCGATTCAAAGGGTGCCATGCTCAAGGACTGGCAGAAATCCGGCAGTGACTGGTATTACCTGGGCGGCAACGGTGTCATGAGGACAGGATGGCAGCTGGTGGGATCCGACTGGTATTATTTCGGTGACAGCGGTGTTATGAGAGCAGGCTGGCAGATCGTTGACGGCAAGTGGTATTACTTTGGCGGCAACGGGATCATGAGGACCGGCTGGCAGTCTGTAGGCGGTAAGTGGTATTACTTTACAGGCAGCGGAGCAATGGTGACCGGCTGGAATCAGCTTGGCGGTACCTGGTATTATTTTGAATCTTCGGGAGCAATGAAGACCGGATGGTATCAGTCAGGAAGCACCTGGTATTACTTTGGTGATTCCGGCTCAATGAAGACCGGCTGGCAGCTTGCCGGCGGCAAGTGGTATTACTTCAGAGACAGCGGAGCTATGGCAACAGGCTGGCTGCAGATAGGCAGCACATGGTATTACCTGGATCCTTCCTCCGGTGCGATGGTAACCGGAACAAGGACGATCGGCGGCAAGGATTATAACTTCGATTCGAGCGGCAAGTGCACGAATCCGTAATGATTCCATATTGCGGAAAGCTTATTTCGGGGGCGGGCCTTATCAAAGGGAACCGCCCCTGTTTTATGCTATAATCTCGTTATGGGTTTATCGGGGGAAATTTCACTTAAGAGTCCGGTTACACCGCTCCAGGTTCTGATAGCGGTGCTGCCTTTTGTTACCGGCATTTTTTACGAATGGCAGTCAGCTCTGCTGTCTGTTGCTCTGATCGTGATAATCATTACCGATACCATCTTAAACAGGAAGTTCGAAGTTAAGATCAGTTTCCCGCTGTTATTTGCTCTTAGCGTTGTTGCAGGACACGTTTTGTCTTATTTCTGGGCGGCAGATAAAGGAATGGTATGGCTGGGAGCAGTTAAGTTCCTGCCTCTTCTTCTATTTGTTTTAGCCGCAACAGATAAGGAAGACCTGTTGAGATTCATCCCTCTTTCCGGCGTGGTAATGACAGTGGTATCTGTTATCCTAAGCAGATTCGATGCTCTCAAGGGTCACATCATTGTCAGCGGAAGGATCGGAGGTTTCTTTGAATACCCTAATGCTTTCGCGATGTTCCTTCTCGTATGCCTGATCCTCGTACTCTTTAAAGATGAGATCAGCATAATCGACTGGGTGTTTGCGGCAATATTCGTTGCGGGAATTGCTTTGAGCGGAAGCAGGACCGTGATGGTGCTTCTTGCTTTGACTGCAGTTCTTTTCATCGTATGGGTGAGGGATAAGAAGATCAAGATAATCGCAGCCATAGCTTTTGTAATTGCAGCTGTCGCAGCCGGCATATATCTTTTCAACAGATTGTCTTCTCTTACAAACGGAAGCACCTTCTATGGAAGGATCCTTTACTATATCGATGCTATGCCTGTTATCTTAAAGCATCCTTTCGGACTGGGCTATTACGGATACTACTACACTCAGGGATCTTTCCAGACCGGAGTATACAGCGTGGTGCATATCCATAACGATCTTCTGCAGACTCTTCTTGATATCGGCTGGATCCCTGCTGCATTAGGGTGCATTATGGTGGTCCGAGCATTTATCAAAGCTGATTTCCAATACAAAGTGATCCTTGCGATGCTTACGCTGCATCTGTTGTTTGACTTTGATATGCAGTTTGTTTCCATGTCGGTAATTCTTTTGGCTGCTGCCCTGAAGTCGTCTGAGCCTGTCTTTAAGCCTGCGAAAACAAAGTCTTCCGGCAAAAAGAATTCTTCCAAGTTTTCAAGGCAGAAGCAGGATATCGGACCTGTCCTTGCAGTCGAGGTGATCGCATCGCTTGCTATAATCGGATTGTCTGCTCCCATCGGGATTGCATCTTTTTATAATTACACCAATGATTTTGCTAATGCGGTGAAGGTATATCCCATGTATACCGAGGCACAGAAATATCTTCTTGTTACCTGCGAGACGAATGAGCAGATGGACAAGGCCGCAGATTCCATCCTGAGTCATAATCCTGATTATCCGCTCGCCAACAATGCCAAAGCAAGACTTGCCTTTTCTTCAGGAGATATCATGTCCATGATGGACTATAAGGAGAAGGCTATCAGATTTAACAGGTATTCACTTGATGAATATCTCGACTATTTTGATATGCTGAACTACTCGATCTCGCTTTATGCCCAGAGCGGTGATTACGAGAGTGCCGAATACTGCATAGATAAATGTCTGAATCTTGCTGAAGAGATCAAACGTGTCGACGCGGGCACGTCAAAGCTCGGACGCATGATAGATGACAAACCTGAGCTGGAACTTCCTGCTGAATATGCTGAATTTATTTCAGCACTAAAGGATATGAAAGGCATATAATTACTGATATAGTCGTTCTTTATTAACTGTTTTCTTTTGCGGCAACACTTGTTTTCGGAGGCATGTAAATGAAAAAATCGATTAAGCTTTTAGTTTCTCTCTTATCTGTTCTGATCGTAACAACTGTTTTTTCTCTGGCTGTTCTGGCTGACGATACCGGCTGGAAGAAAGATAACGACACCTGGTATTACTATGATGATTCAGGTGCAATGGCAAAAGGCTGGAAGAAGATCGATGAGATGTGGTATTACTTCAATCAATCGGGCGAGATGGTTACCGGTTGGCAGCTGATCGACGGTAATTGGTACTACTTTTATCCATCCGGTAAAATGGTGTCAGATACCTGGTACCCATCCGGTGCGATGGCTTTAAATGCCTGGGTTGAAGGATTTAGAGTAGACTCCAGTGGTGCGGCTGAAAATATGAAATCCAGTAATGAGTGTTTTGATTGGGTACTTTCTCCTGGCGGTGAATGGCTGATTTATTGTAAAAAAGACACTTTGCTTATTGGTTCTTATTTAAAGTATTACGATATTAAAGGAAAAATAACTTCTTTGAAGATACTTAAAGCAGCTGATTCACAATATGAGAGTATAGAAATAGTTGCAAATGCTTTTGAAAAATTCGAGAAATTAAAAACTGTTGACATATCAGCACCTGTTACTTCGATTGGTGATTCCGCATTTTATCGTTGTAAAAGCCTCGAATCAATAACCATTCCTGATTCAGTTACTTCAATTGGAAGTTATGTTTTTTCTGAATGTGAAAGTATCAGATCAATAATAATTCCTGCTTCCCTTTATGATGAAGCTCTCCAAAATAAGATGTATGCCGGAAGTGGAATAGAATCAATAGTTATCCCTTCATCAGTTACTTCAATCGGAGAAAATGCATTTGAATATTGTTCAAACCTTAAATCAGTTACAATTCCTGATTCAGTAACTTCAATCGGGGAAGCGGCATTTTACGATTGTTACAGGCTTGAATCAATAACAATTCCTGATTCAGTAACTTCAATTGCGAATGGTGCATTTTCCCGTTGTTCAAACCTGGAATCAATAACAATTTCCAATTCAGTTACTTCGATTGAAGAAAAAACATTTTATTATTGTTCAAGCCTTAAATCGGTAACAATTCCTGATTCAGTAACTTCAATCGGGGAAGAGGCATTTTACGATTGTGAAAGTCTTGAATCAATCACAATTCCTGATTCAGTTACTTCACTTGGAAAACATGCATTTTATGGCTGCGTTAGCTTGAAAACAATCAATATTCCTGATTCTCTTATTAATGAAGCTTTCGAAAAAGGCTTGTATGCCGGAACACCAATAGAATCAATAACAATTCCGAATTCTGTTACTTCAATTGCGAATGGTGCATTTTCCGGTTGTTCCAGACTTAAAACAATAATAATTCCTAATACTGTTACTTCAATAGGGGATGGCGCATTTTCTGGTTGCGAAAACCTAAAATCAATAACAATTCCTGATTCAGTTACTTCAATTGGAGATTATGCATTTTCTGGTTGTGAAAACCTAAAATCAATAACAATTCCTGATTCGGTCACTTCATTTGGGAGAGATGCATTTTATTGGTGTGAGAGTCTTGAATCAATAACAATTCCGGATTCTGTTATTTCGATAGGAGATTATGCATTTAGCAGGTGTTCAAGCTTGAAATCTGTTACAATTCCTGATTCAGTTACTACGATTGGAAGTAGAATATTCTCTTCTTGTTCAAATCTCAAATCAATAACAATTCCTGATTCTCTTATTGATGAAGCATATAAAAATGCTTTGTATCACGGAACCGGAATAGAATCAATCGTAATCCCTTCATCGGTTACTTCACTTGGAGAATATGCATTTGGCAATTGTTCAAGATTGAAATCTGTTACTATTCCAGATTCTATCACTTCAATCTCGAATGGAGCATTTTGGGGCTGTAGAAGCCTTGAATCATTAACAATTCCTGATTCCGTTACTTCAATTGAAGAATTTGCATTTAACGATTGTGAAAGCCTCGAATCAATAATAATTCCGGATTCTGTTATTTCAATAGAAGAATATGCATTTCAAGATTGTAAAAGCATAAAGCATATTACTATTCCGGATTCTGTTTCTTCAATTGAACATTCTACATTTGCAGGTTGTGCAAACCTTGAATCTATAACTCTTTCCGATTCTGTTACAACAATCGGATCATTGGCATTCAGAGGTTGTAGAAGTCTTAAATCAATAACTATTCCTGATTCAGTTACTTCAATTGGGCATGAAGCATTTATGTTTTGTATCAGCCTTGAATCAATAACTATTCCTGATTCTGTTACTTCAATTGAAACATATGCATTTTCCGATTGTACCGGCCTGAAAACTATAATCATATCCGGTGGTTTTCAGAATATTACCAAATTTGCATTTGCCTGTTGTGAAAATTTGGAAACTGTTTATCTTTCTGACGGAGTTAAAACTGTTTCCGCAGGTGCTTTTTATGGTTCTCCTGTAAAAGATGTATATTTCGACGGCCGCAAAAAAGACTGGGATAATATAACAATAACGCCTGCTGTTTTAACGGGAAGACATCCCGGCGAATGGTACATTAATGAGCCATTAGATGCAAAAGATCTGTATGAGCTTTTTGAAGGTGCCAATATCCATATTTCTAAAATTGATGAGTGGGTACAGGACAGCAAAGGCTGGTGGTATAAGCATTTTGACGGCACATATCCTGTCTCTAAGTGGGAAAACATCGATAATTTCTGGTACTATTTCGATGCTTCCGGATACATGGTCACAGGCTGGAAGCAGGTAGGCGGAACATGGTACCGTTTTAATTCAGTAGGCCAGATGCAGACAGGGTGGATTTGTATCGATAAATTATGGTACTACCTGGAAGATTCGGGCGCCATGGTCACAGGCTGGAAGAAGATCGATGGAACATGGTACCGCTTCAACTCAGTAGGCGTCATGCAGACAGGGTGGCAGAGCATTGACGGACAGTGGTATTACTTCAATGACTCAGGCAAGATGCAGAGCGGCTGGCAGAAGATAAAAGGAGCCTGGTTCTACTTTGAAACATCAGGTGCTATGGTAACCGGATGGAAGCAGGTAAACGGATCATGGTATTACCTGGAATCCTCAGGAGCCATGAAGACCGGCTGGCTTAAGCTCGGCGATACCTGGTACTATCTCGATCCTTCATCAGGAGCAATGGTGACAGGAACAAGAACGATTTCCGGGAAAGCATATAAATTCAATTCATCTGGCGTTTGCACCAATCCGTAAAGAACGGTTTTTGAGCTCATAAAACAATTAAGAGGCTGATTCCACATATACCCGGACTGCTTAAATAACCCGGTGAGTTTGCCGTGAGTTTACTGTGTAGTCCATGAAAAACAGGACCGGCTCCATTTGCGCGCCGGATACCGAATGAAAAGGATAATCACGCCTCAGAAACACTTTTGAACAAAGCTGTAGAAATTGTTAATTAAATGTTAACAAATGTTGGAGAATGTGTTAACATATTGTTAACAATCATCTTGAAGGGGGCTCCATATGAAAGGCAACAAGTTCAAAGCAGCAGGTGCGGCACTTATAGCAACGATGCTCATGATCGGCGGACAGGTGTCTGCCACTCACTTCTCGGATGGTCATGCTGATCCGAACAGGACCGAAGAGATCTATTACGATCAGATGGCCCGTGTATCTTTAAGTGAAAACGATAATGACTTTGATATGTATAAATTTGTCCCGAGAGCAACAGGAAAATATACGATCCTGACAGGCGATATTGACGAAGGGGATAATCCGTATGTTTCACTCGCTGACGGTTCCGGTAAAACGATCGGAAGCTTTAAATATCTCGCAGACGGTATGATAAGCATGGAATTCGATCTTACAAAGGGGACCTCTTATTATATTGTTGCATGGACAGAAAAACCCAGTACGGCAAGTGATTACACGATATCTGTCATCTATTACAAAGGCTCCGGAAATCCTTATGAAGGCTGGAGAAAGATGGAAGGTGACTGGTACTACAATTTGGAGAACGGCAGTTATGCCAAAGGCTGGACCGAGATAAGCAGCAATTGGTATTACTTCAACGAGAACGGGATCATGCAGACAGGCTGGCAGGATATAAACGGAAAATGGTATTATCTCGGTTCTTCGGGAACTATGACCACAGGCTGGGTATTGATAAGCGGCAAGTACTATTATTTCGGTTCCGACGGCATAATGGCTGACGGATGGCAGAGTATCGGCGGAAAGTATTACTATTTTGACGGTGGAAAGATGGTCACCGGCTGGAAGAAGATCGACAATGAATGGTACTACTTCACCAACAACGGTGACATGGTTACAGGGTGGAGAATGTCAGGCGGCAACTGGTACTATTTTGCCGGAAGCGGTGCGATGGCTACGGGTATTCAGAAGATCGGCAATAAAACATATTTCTTCAATGCATCCGGAATCCTCTCAGGCGGATGGCAGCAGGCAGGTAATAACTGGTATCTCTTTGATGCAGACGGAGTTATGGTAACCGGCTGGAAGCTGTCCGGAAGCAAATGGTATTACTTTGATGCAAACGGCGTAATGGCGACCGGGTGGCTTCAGTCAGGCGGAAAGTGGTATTACTTCTCCGGTAGCGGAGCAATGGTTACAGGATGGCAGAAGGTAGGAAGCAATTGGTATTACTTCGATAACTCAGGGTCGATGGTGACCGGCTGGGTATTATCCGGAAATTCATGGTATTACTTAAGCTCAGGCGGAGAAATGGTAACCGGTACTAAGACTATAGGCGGTAAGGAGTATATTTTCGACTCTAACGGAGTATGCACAAATCCATAAACAGCTTATAACAAGAAAGCACAATTCCTGTTAAGCAGAGCGCATCTGAAGTCTTTATGACTGAGGATGCGTTCTGCTTTTGTCTACTCGGAAATAATGCACGGGAGGTATTCCTTTTTGATAAAAAATGATTCACATATAAGCCCACTTAAGACTAATACTTAAACGTTATGTTAAATAAAATTGAAGTCGCCCAAATGTTTAATTTTCCCTGATAAAATCGCAGTATTAACAGTTGAAGATAGCGTGTTTTTTATGTCCGCTGATAAAGGAACTCCAAGGGTGAATCGGAGGTGTTTTATGAGAGTCACACGAAGAATACTTTCGGCTTTATTGACAATTATTATCGTAATCTCACCCGTGACCTGGCTTTGTGGGAACGTGGAAGCTTCAGAAACTGAAGAGAGCTTCTGGAGATCTATGGCAAGTGATGTCTACTATAAACAGTTTACGGATGTTGAGAAGGAACTGTATGACAAGTTTGACGATCTGTGCATGGGCTATCTGCTTAGTGAAGAGACCATTCCCAAGATGTATATCAGGATCGACAGTATGAACATATCAGAGGAATCCGTTAAAAAAGTCCTCAGATTATTCAGGTATTCCAATCCCCAGTATTTTTTCCTCGCATCAAGTTATGGAGTTAATCAATACTATGCTGTTTTATATGCGGATCCGGATTTTGAATCCGGTTCGGCAAGAGCTGCTGTAAGAGATAAGATAAAGACCACGGTAAAGAGTTATTTAAATGCCGTATCCTCATATTCGCGTCCGGAAGAGAAAGAACATAAGATAGTTGAACTCATGAGTGACAACATAGTTTATGTCAGCGGAGCTGCTTATAACCAGTGCCTTTACAGTGCTGTTCTCGGAAAAACGGTATGTGCGGGTTATACGGCAATGTTTACAGCATTAATGAACGCATGCGGAATAGAATGTGCAAGCATATGCGGAAGTTCACATGCATGGAATATTGTCAATCTTCACGGCTTCTGGTACTACGTTGATGTTACCGGAGCTGATACAGATCAGGATTGGGGACCTTATTACAGATATTACAACTGCAAAGATCCCTATGGAACTCCCGAAGACTTCATGAAGCCTTATCTTCCTGACGTGCTCTATGACGGGCTCGAGAGTGATTACGATTATTCCAGCAGATATATTACTTCCGGAGGAATAGTTTATTTCATCGTTAACGACATTGCGTCGACCGGAAGAAAAGTCTACCGCGTCGGAGGTTCAGGCACATCTGTTCCTTCAAAGATCACATACGATAAAAAAGATTATTCCGTACTCTGTTCTCCTTTCAACGGCTGGTGTTCCTATGACGGCGAATGGTTCTACTACACAACTTCCGGCGATATGCTGACCGGATGGCAGGAAATCGGGAATAAGTGGTATTACTTTGATTCCGATGGCGTAATGGTAACCGGCTGGAGAGCATCGGGTGATGACTGGTATTGCTTCGGCGAATCAGGTGCGATGATAACCGGATGGATGAACGACGGAAATGACTGGTACTACTTCGATGACAGCGGAGCCATGGTAACAGGCTGGCTTATGACAGGTGGCAAGTGGTATTACTTCGGATCGTCGGGAGCAATGAAGACAGGATGGTATCAGTCCGGAGGCAAATGGTATTTCTTTGATAATTCCGGTGCGATGGTGACAGGCTGGATCAAGTCAGGAAACAAGTGGTATTACATAGCAAGTGACGGATCCATGGTAACAGGCTGGTGCAAGGTCGGAAGTGACTGGTATTACTTCGGATCTTCAGGAGCCATGAAGACCGGTTGGTATCAGTCGGGATCATCCTGGTACTACTTTGATAATTCCGGAGCTATGGTTACAGGATCCAAAAAGATCAACGGAACCACATATAAATTCCGTGATTCAGGAGAGTGGGTAGCATAACAGGGATTTTTCCTTTATGATTAAGGATGTATCAGCCTTTTTAAGGCCGGTGCATCCTTTATTATTTTCCGGAGGTTT
Source organism: Saccharofermentans sp. (assembly GCA_024684815.1). GTDB lineage: Bacteria > Bacillota > Clostridia > Saccharofermentanales > Saccharofermentanaceae > Saccharofermentans. Next base: position 23,810 of record JAIKWL010000015.1, read on the forward strand.
TTTATGGGAATAAGAAGTAGATTATTGTCAACACTTTTGGCAGCTGTGTTTGCGGTAACACCTGTAATAGGAATGTTCGGAACAGTAAGCGCCGATGAAAAAAAGGCTGAATACAGAGGCGGTCTTGAAGTCTCTATTGAGGAAATCGATAACTTACCGCAACCTACTGTTCATGCCGAGATCAAAGGCACGGCCTCGGAAGCCGATAAGAAGTACTGGTGGAAGATGTCATCAAATGTTTACTATGACAGATTCTCGGAAGCCGAGAAAGCTGTTTACAACAGACTTGATTCCGCTGCCCTGAAATATCTGTTGAGTGATAGTGACATTAGCGACTTTAGTGGTGTTCAAGGCGTGGAAAACGGTATATTTGTTGATCTTGACGGAGTCGATACATCTTCTGTCAATTTACCGACTATCATATTGATGTTCCTTAACAGCAATCCTCAGTATTTCTATCTGCAGACATTGGCCAGATACGGTTCAGGCGGCATTATTCTCTATGCCTATTCTGACTTTGTATCCGGTACTGCAAGAGCTGCCGCAAGAGATACAATTAAGAACAAGGTAAACGAATATGTCAGTGCAGCTTCCAAGTATTCACTTCCCGAGCAGAAAGAACATGTCGTATTCGAACTTATGTGCAAGAACATCGAATATGTTACGGGCGCTCCCTACAATCAGTCTTTGTACAGTGCTGTTTTAGGCAAGACAGTTTGCGCCGGTTATATGCATTTGTTTACGGCGGTCATGAATTTGTGCGGGATCACATGCGGTCCGGTAACAAGTGACGATCACGGCTGGAATATTATCCTGCTTCACGGCAACTGGTATTATGTTGACGTTACCGGCGGAGATCAGGAATGGGGTGTTTATTATTATTATTACAACACCAATACAACTGCTGCTGTGATGAAGGATATGTATTATCTTTATATCCCTGTCGTAAGTTATGACTGCCTGGAGGATTACTATTATTCAAACCTTTATTTTGAAGTAGGCGGTGTAACATACTTTATCGCCAATGCTGACACAAGACTCACAAGAATGGCTGTTCCCGTTAGCGAACCCACTTCATTCTTCCCTTCTTCTGTCACTTACAACGGTAAGACTTATGCCGTTATCAAGCCCGTACTTGACGGCTGGTATAAGTTAGACGGTCAGTGGTACTACTTTAAGAACAATGCAAATCCTCTTAAAGGCTGGAATCAGATCAATAACAAGTGGTATTACTTTGAAGCAACAGGCGCAATGGTCACAGGCTGGAGACAGTCAGGAAGCAATTGGTATTACTTCAGCGGTTCAGGTGCTATGGTAACCGACTGGCAGCAGCTGGGAGACAAGTGGTATTACTTCGGTTCTGACGGAGCCATGCTGACAGGATGGCAGAAGATCTCAGGCAAGTGGTATTACTTCGAGGCTTCAGGCGCAATGAAGACCGGATGGTATATGTCGGGCGGCAAGTGGTATTACTTCTCCGGCAGCGGATCTATGGTAACCGGATGGCAGGAGATCGGCGGCGCATGGTATTACTTCGATTCAGACGGATCCATGTTTACCGGCTGGCTCAAGTCAGGCAATAAGTGGTATTACCTGCAGTCATCAGGTGTCATGAAGACCGGCTGGTATCTGTCAGGCAGCAGCTGGTATTATTTCGATAATTCCGGAGTTATGGTAACAGGCTCCAAGACGATCAGCGGTAAGACTTATAACTTCAATTCAAACGGAGTCTGCACAAATCCTTAAGCTGATCTGAAAACACAAAAGATAAAAATCAAACTAACGGGGGTTATCTCAAAAATGAGACGGCCCCTGTCTTTTTTATCAAAAGAGAACTTCATACTTTCTTTTTAGGTACACTCAATATGATTATCGCAGCGAAAACCAATGCGATGCCGCAGATTGCGACGGGTCCTAAGGTTTCTTTCATCACGAAGAATCCGAAAAGCGTTGCTGCCGCCGGTTCGACTGTTGCAAGTACAGCGGCCTTTCCCGCTGTGGTCCTGTTGAGCCCCAAAGTATAGAGCAGAAAAGGGATTACGGCCGTGACAACGGATGTAAGCAGGACGAAGCCTATAAGTGAAAGCTTATTATCTACGGCAGATATCTTCTCCAGAAGATCTTTCGGATTAGCCACAAAGATCGAGCCTGCACCTGCAATAAGAAATGTGTAGCATGTGACGGTAAAAGGTGTGTATTTCTTAAGTGCGAAAGTACCGAATATGCTGTAAAGCCCGTAGCCCAATCCTGATCCGAGGCCTGCGAGCACACCTGCTACAGTTACTTTGCCTCCGAATCCGGATACCAGCACACAGCCTGCAAAAGCCAGGATGAGAGCTATTATCTTCTGTGTGTTTATCTTTTCTTTAAGAAAGATCACCGCGAGTATCATGACCCAGATCGGTGAAGTATAAAGAAGGATCGCGGCAGTTGACATGGTCATGAGGCGGATCGCCGTAAAGTAGCAGCAGGTAAAAAACAGTATGCTTACAAGACCGAGTGCAAGAAATAAAGGAATATCACGCACATTGATCTTAAATCCTTTAGGATCTTTTATCAGGAGTATCAATGCAAAAAGAATCCCTGCCATGACAAGTCTTAAGCATGCGACCTGAACAGACGAGAATCCGAGAGAATTCAAGTGGCGCACGAAGATACCCATGCTGCCCCAGAAAAGGCCTGCAATGATTATAAGGACACTGCCCAAAGGGCCTGTCTTTTGTTGATCTGTTTTTCCCATACTGCGGATTTACAACGCCTTAAGCAATCCTTCTTTAAGCTCGGTATTACCGTCATCGGCAAAGCCGAAGTCCTTCTCACGGTAGTTCCATAAAGCCGAACCGATTCCGTACTTGTGGAAGGCTGAGTGGATGTCATAAAGCCATCTTAATGCATCCTTGCGGTCTGCAAGGTCGATGACACCGTGTTCACCGCAATAAAGGGGGATATTATCTTCCGTTGCTTTTGCGATGGCGGGAGCGAAAATATCTTCAAAGAATTTCGGACCGATCTCGCTGATGCCTTCATTGAAGATCGCGCCTGCGAGATCTTTTGAAAGATCCTTGCTGGCTTCCTGATATTCCTTCAGAGTTCTCGGATAACCGATGCGGAAGTTAAGGTCCATATTGTCGACCCAGTATGCGCCCTGATGAGTGAAGATCAAGGGTTCGTAGCAGTGGAAATTATAGACAATGTGATCGTCTAACGGGATATTAATGAGATGTACGGTTCCGACGCTGTTGTAGCAGACACCGCCTATGATGAGATATGCATCGGGAACGATCTTTCTCATACGTTCGATATATTTCTTAAGAAGAGCGTTCCAGGCATCGGCAACCTCGAAGAGCACGACCTCATTCAAAGGTTCAAAGGCGACCATATCCGTATAGTCTTTAAATCTTGCGGCGATCTTATCCCAGAGTCTTAAAAATCTTTCCTGGAGATCCTCATCGTAAAAGAACTTTGCCTTATCGTCCTTTTTAAGCGGATCGAATGAATAACCGAAGCATTCGTGAAGATCGATGATCATATTAAGACCATACTTGCAGCACCACTGCCTGCAGTTTTCGAGATACTGAAAACCTTCTTCTTTGGGATTGCCGTCCTCATCTTCGAGGACTATATAGTCTACCGGGACGCGCACGTGGTCGAAGCCGTATCCGGCGATCTTTCTTATATCATCTTCAACCGTAAACGTATCGAAGTGTTCATTACTGTAAGTGTCAAACTGTGATAACCAGCCGCCGAGATTTACACCTTTTTGAAATCCTTCAAATATACGCATTTGGCGCCTCCTTGATATCCATAAACTGTTGACACATATATTATCATAAGGTTTGTCAGTTGGTCACATAGCATGAGTATTGGTAATTAAGTATAATAGTGAAATCGAATTTTATGTTGTTTTGGAGAGGGGAATGAAGAAGAAAGAGAATAATGAGCGTCGCGGTGAAGTTGAGAAGATCCTGCTTGAGTTAAGCGGACTTGACCTGAAGGAGCTTTTCAAGAAGTATCAGACTGATGAACACGGCTTGGATCCGGTTCAGGCGGCAGACCGTCTTGAGGAATACGGAAGGAATATCATTGATTTCGGCAAAGAAAAGAGTCTTGCTGTACGTATTAAAGACGCGATAATCAATCCTTTCAATATCGTTCTTCTTGTTGTTGCGATGATCACGTTCGCGACCGATGTTGTGCTTGCCGATGAACCGTCATTTGCAACGTTTATCATGCTTGTTGCGGTAATCATCATTTCCGCGACTATTTCATTTATTCAGGAAGAGAAGTCCAACAGCGCGGCCAAAAAGCTGCAGGGCATGATCACCACCAAGCTCGATGTCATCCGTAACGATGTCGAGATCGAGGTGGATATCGAGGAGCTGGTCTCCGGTGATATCGTTAAGCTTGCATCAGGAGACATGATCCCGGGCGACGTAAGATTCATTGAGACAAAAGACTTATTTATCGACCAGTCCCAGCTCACAGGTGAGAGCAATCCCGTCGAGAAATTCACGACAAGCGAGAAGGATGTCGGTGTCACGGATCTCGCGAATATCGGTTTCATGGGTTCCAACATCGTATCGGGAAGCGCAAAGGCGATCATCCTTACAACAGGCGGAGACACTTATTTCGGAAGCATGGCCAAGAGCCTTAACTCCTATGAGGAGAAGAGCGCGTTCGAAAAGAATCTTGATTCTGTCAGCAGGCTCCTTATCCGCTTCATGCTGATAACGGTGCCGGTCATCTTTATCGCCAACTTCATTACCAAGGGAAGCTGGCTTCAGTCCCTTATGTTCGGTATTACGATCGCAGTCGGCATCATGCCCGAGATGCTTCCTGTCATCATGAACTCCTCTCTTGCAAGAGGCGCTATCAACATGAGCCGCAAGAAGACTATCGTTAAGCGTCTGGGCGCCATCCAGACATTCGGTGAGATGGATGTCTTCTGCACAGATAAGACAGGTACGCTCACCCAGGACGAGATCATCCTTGAAAAATACATGGACGTATTGGGAAGGGAAGACAAGCGTATCTTAAGACACGCATTCCTTAACAGCTATTTCCAGACGGGTCTTAAGAACCTGATGGACGTTGCTATCATCAACCGAGCAGACAAGGAAGACCTTGGCTACCTTAAGGAAGCTTACGTAAGAGAAGACGAGATCCCGTTCGATTTTTCGCGCCGCCGCATGAGCGTCGTGTTAAAGGACAAGAACGGCAAGCGCCAGCTGATTACGAAGGGTGCGGTCGAAGAGATCTTATCCATCTGTTCATATATCGAGATAGACGGCGAGGTTAAAGATATCACGGATGATCTTATCGCCAATGCGAAAAAGATCGCCGAGGAGAATAACCTTGAAGGTATCCGTGTTATCGCGGTTGCACAGAAGAATAACGTTCATGGTGTCGATGTTTTCGGCGCTGAAGACGAGAGCGACATGGTACTCATCGGATTTGTCGGATTCTTAGATCCGCCGAAGGAATCTGCAGGCGAAGCTATCAACGCTTTGAGAAAGAACGGTGTACGTACGATAGTTCTTACGGGTGACTCCGAAGGCGTTGCGATCAATATCTGCGGCAGACTCGGTTTCTCTACGGAGATGTCACTTACCGGTGCCAAGATCGAGGCAATGACTGACGACGAATTAAAAGAGGCATGTGAGAAGTGCGACATTTTCTCCAAGCTCTCACCTTATCAGAAGCAGCGTGTCGTCAAGATGTTCCAGGCTAACGGCCACATCGTAGGTTACATGGGTGACGGCATCAACGACAGCTTGCCGTTAAAGCAGGCGGATATCGGTATTTCCGTTGATAACGCTGTTGATATCGCGAAGGAAGTTGCGGACATCATCCTTCTTGAAAAGGATCTGATGGTGCTCGACGAAGGCGTTGTTGAAGGAAGAAGCACATTTGCAAATATGTCCAAGTACCTGAAGATGTCGGTAAGCGGCAACTTCGGAAATATGTTCTCGGTTCTTATTGCGAGTATCTTCCTGCCGTTCCTTCCTATGCTTCCGGTACATATCCTCGTGCAGAACCTGTTAAATGACTTTGCCCAGCTCGGTATGCCTTTCGACCACGTTGAATCGAAGTATATCGAGAAGCCCAAGAAGTGGGATCTCGGAGGAATCAAAGGCTTTATGGTCTCCTTCGGTCTGTTAAGTACGGTGCTCGACGTTTTGTGCTTCCTTGTACTGTGGTTCGTATTCGGTTACAACAATCCGGATATGGCAGGTTATTTCCAGTGCGGATGGTTCATGTTCGGCGTTATCTCACAGACAATGGTAATCCATACGATCAGAACGCCTAAGCTCCCGTTCATTAATGACAGGGCATCCGTCCAGCTGACGCTCTCGACACTTGCAGTCATTGCGGTTACGCTGATAATAGGTTTTACGGGTGTATCAACACTTTTCGACCTTCCCGTAATGCCTTTAAGCTATATGCTCTGGCTTGTAATCCTCATGATCGTTTACATGATCTTTGCTCAGATCATGAAAGTGATCTACATCAAGAGACATAAGGACTGGTATTGATCAGAATCTGAACAGGAAAAAGGAGATTATATCCCATGTCTAAAAAAGGATCCGGTTCAAAAGCAAAGAAAGTATTGCTCACTGTTTTACTGGTGATAATTGCACTTGTTGCCATTGTGTTTACAGGTGCGAGAATATATTTCAGAGCGCCTGTAAACAGTTACTACAAGGCTTCACAAAAGGCTTTTGTGATTCCGGGTCTTACAGACAATCTTGTGCCGCAGGGTTTTGATCTTGAAGCAACCTCTGATACTTATCTTATCGGAGGTTACCAGAAGGACGGTTCTCCTTCCCGTGTTTACAGAGTTGACCGTCAGAGCGGCAAGTCTAAAGGTTATGTCGTGTTAGGTGATGAACAAGGCAACGGGATCTCTCCTCACGCAGGAGGTCTTGCCGTACATAATGATCTTCTTTTCGTAGCAGGTGACGAAGATGCGAGCATCCTTATATATAAGCTGTCCGATGTCCTCTCTTCAGAAAACGGCACTGTTATCGGGATGGAAGGGGAGTTCTCGACCAGATACGGAAACGATAAGATAAATGTTGCTTTCCTGTGCTTTACCGAAGACCGCCTGATCGCAGGCGAGTTCTACAGAGATCCCAATTATATGACAGACGAATCACACTGGCTCGAGACTCCATCAGGCGAGGAGAACCGTGCGGTTGCCTGGGCTTACAGTTTTAGCGATGGTGAGGATTCGACATTCGGAATATCCAATATACCTTCTGAGATCTATTCATTGCCCGGTCTTGTCCAGGGCATGGCGGTAAAAGACGGGAAGATGTGGATCTCACAGTCTTACGGAACGGCAAAATCCACGATAAGATGCTACGATGTTTTCGGAACATATCCTGTGTCTTTCAAATGGCATATCTATTCCGGCGTGGCAAAAGAGGATGAGATCATTCCGATCTATGTTCTCGACAGTTCGACACAGGTATCCTCGTTTGACGCTCCGCCTATGGCAGAAGAGATCATCTTTGTTGACGGCGATCTTCTCATAATGAGTGAATCTGCTTCCATGAAGTATTTTTTCGGAAATCTTACGGGCGGCAGATGGTGCTACGCGACAGACGTTAATAAGCTTACTTAAGATTCGACTAAAACCACCTGAAGATCGTTAAGTCCGCGCTCGTCATGACTTGTGACGATCAAAAGGCGGCCGTTTAAACGCTCACGTATAAATGAGATCGTTTTCTCTCGCGCTTCATTGTCAAGGCCTGTGAAAGGCTCATCCAGTATTACGCAATCCGATTCATGAAGCATTGCTCTTATCACGGCAAGACGTCTCTTCATGCCTCCGGACAATTCACCTGCTTTCTTGTTCAGCGAATCAGGAGGCAAGAGCTCCAAGACCGCGGATGCGGCATCTTCTGCGGATATGTTATCGTTTACTGCGAGAATGTTGGTCAGCACGGTCTCCTTCTCGAACAGTCTGTCCTCCTGGAAACATACTGCAAAACTCATCGAAGACGGACGGATTATCTCACCTTCATCAGGTTTTATAAGACCCAGCATCAAAAGGATGCATGTGGTCTTGCCGATGCCTGAAGGACCTTTGAGAAGATAGCTTCCCTTATCGAAAACGGCATTGAAGGAATCCAGCACTTTCTTACCGTCAAAAGATTTACTCACATTCTTAAGTTCGATCATTTGAGCACCTTCTTTACGGCAAGTGAGATAAGTCTCTCTACAAGGAATGCTGAGATTACAGCCGTGAGCGTCCATGCGAGCATATCGGAAGTGGCGAGATTGATTTTGGAGCGGTAAAGACCGTTGCCGATAGATCTTACGGGCTGTCCGATCACCTCGGCGGTGATGCCGCCCCTGAAAGCCATTCCGACGGCGAGTGATACTGCGCTCTTAATATGTGATGAGAGTGAGGGAAGATAGATATAGCGGATCTTTTTCGAAGTCTTCATCTGATAGACACGGGCCAGATCGAGCATTTTCGGATCAGTCACGAACAGGCCTTCCAGGACATTCTTATAGAAAATGGGAAAAGATATTACTGACGATACTATTATCGTTACGTTTGAGCTTCCGGCCCATATCAGGGCAATGATGATGAAACTGACGATAGGGATCGATTTGATCACCGACACGAATGGCGAGAGAAAATCCTTAACTACAGTGAACCTGTAAGAGAGCAGAGAAAAGGCTGTGCCTGCAAGAGTTCCTATAAGAAAACCCAGCAATATCTTTAAGATAGTGATCCCGACCGAGATATAAAAGGAAGGGGAGGAACCTAAAGTAATCAGGGCCATGAACGTCTCAACCGGGCCTGACAGGAGGATGCTGTTGTTTATAACAAGAGCAAGGATCTGCCATATTATGAGCCAGATAAAAACGATCACGGCTGTCCTGATGTACTTATTGTTCTTCATTTATCAGCCTTTGAAATAGAATTCCTCTCCGGGAAGTTTTCCGCCTACAGACTTGGGGTCACTGTTGAAGAGGATCTCAAGGTAAGATTCGAGGTTACTCTTAAGTGTATCACCTGTGATGCAGACGATGTTGCACTGAGGGATAGCTGTTTTTGCGAGAGGCTCTTTGCCGATGATCTCGCTTGCCACGACAAGTGCTGCGGTCGTATCAAGATCGGAGTTTGCTTTATTAACGCTGTCTGCATGCTCTTTGATGAACGTGTTTACTGCTTCCTTGTGATCTTTGAGGAAGTCGTTTCTTACGATCGTAACACCTGTTACCATTCCAAGTCCGCCTGTTACGGTCTGCCACTCGTCTTCGAGGGAGAAAGCAACGGAGACTGATTCGTTCTGAGCGCAGGCTACGGTTACGAAAGGCTGGGGAAGCACTGCGATCTTTGAAGGATCTTCAGCAAGGAGTGCAGCTACTTCTGTTGACTCTGACTTGAATTCAATCTCACAGTCAGTGATGCCGTTCTGATCGAGAAGGTATCTTAATGAATATTCGGGTGTTGCGCCCTGGCCTGTCGTGACGACGGTCTTGCCTGCAAGATCTTTGATCGATGTGATAGAAGCATCACCTGTCACACAGTAAAGAACGCCTAATGTGTTGATGTCTATAGCCGTAACATTACCTTCTGTTTTGTTGTAGAGAACAGATGCAAGGTTAGCGGGAACAAGAGCGATGTCGATGTCACCTGAAACGACCTTTGCGGTGATCTCATCGGGAGCCGCAGACATGTAAAAATCGTATTTTCCTTCGGATTCACCTTTGGATGCTTTGTCCATGAGATTTACGATACCGATAGTTGTAGGTCCTTTGAGGGAGCCGACTCTGATGACTGTGTCATCCTTCTTCTTTGCGCATCCTGCCATCATTCCGAGAGCCATAACGGCAGTAAGTGCTGTTGCAACAATCTTATTTTTCATAAGATTCCTTCTTTCTAATATAAAATCGCCTAAATTATATGGCTTTGCATGTAATATTGGCACTTGCGAAAAGATACAAATTATCAACATAAGTCGATAACTCTTTTAGAAAAATGGCTGACTGTTTTGTTCAAAGATGCGTTTTCCGTGCTGTTTTCTGATATATTATTTCCATCATTCAAAGCTTAATTACGAGGAGTGAACATGTTGAACCGCGCATTCCCTGAAATCGATATAAGAGCTCTTTTCGATACTACGACCACATTAGGCCAGATCATAGAGCTTGTGATCTATGCTCTCATTGCGATGGTCGTTACCACGATAATCCTGCTTATCTACGGCAAGTTCGCAAAAAAGAAGCTCAAGGACAAGAAGAATCTCACTGTCCGTTTTACCCAGAACATTATCAGAACTGCGATCATCCTGGCAGCTGTTATCTGGGTCCTTGTAAGTTCGACTGCAACTACGGATATCGGCAAGGTCCTTTTCCAGGGAACGGCAATAATCGGTGCTGTTGCTGGTCTTGCCGCACAGCCGGTTTTGGGTGATTTTTTCAGCGGCATCGCTATCACATTAAACAAACCTTTTGAGATCGGTGACAGGATCGAGCTCGAAAACGGTATCACCGGAGTTGTTAAAGATATTACACCAAGGCACGTGATCCTCCTGGGAATGGATTCCGTTGAGATCATCATCCCCAACAGCAAAGTCAATTCCCTGATAATCACTGACACGAGCCATGCTAATCTCAGATCGGTTCAGATGAAATTCGATGTAGCATACGGAACCGACATCGAAAAGGCTATCGGTATAGTAAAGACAGTCATTACCGAATCGGAATTTACCGTGCCCGGCTGGAAAAACAATGAATACGGCGATGTTTATTTCACATCATTTGCCGACAGCAGCCTTGTCTTAAAGACCACGGTCTATTTCAAGCAGAGCACCTCCATAGCGCTCGGCATGAGCGACATCAATAAGAAAGTCAACGATGCCTTTGCCGAAGAAGGTATAGAGATACCTTTCAATTACGTAAATGTAGTCATGAAGGACAAGGACTGATCTTATCCGCTGATTATTACTTCCCCTAAAGCTTCCGGAATGTCTCTTATTATCTCACCGACGTAAGGAACGGTAATGTGTCCTGAAAGGGGATTCTTGATGCTGATCACCGGTGTTGTGACGGTCGCTTCGATAACAGATCTTTCGAAGGCCAGATCACAGTCTTCCATCCTGCAGTTTATGAGAGTCAGATTTCTGCAGTAGCAGAGAGGCTGCGTGCCCTTTATCGTGCAGTTTATCAGCGTAAGGTTTTCGGAATACCATCCTAAATATTCGCCGTTGATCACGCTGTCTTTAACGGTGACATCCTTGGCATGCCAGAAAGCATCCTTGGTATTCAGAACGGAAGCAGTTATCTGCAAGTTTTTAACATACTGGAAGGAATACTTGCCGGTCAGCTCGAACCTGTCGATGGTGATATCGGAAGATCTCATAAGGAAATATTCCGATTCGGCCTTTGAATCTCTTATGACAAGGTTTTTGACAGACCAGCCGAATTCAGGAGAGATGATGTCAGAATCACATATTTCTGCATCAAAGCATTCCCTTAATGCCTTGATGCCGTGAAGCTTTGAACCGGTTATCCTGATGTTGTCGGAATACCATATAGCGGCGCGGCATTTATCCGTCATTTCTGATGAACTGATTTCAAGACCGTGAACATGCCAGAAAGGATATCTGAGATTGAAATATGAATCTTCGACAGTAACATTGCGGCTCTCTTTAAGTGCGCTCTCGCCATCGGCGGGACCGTCGAATCGGCAGCCTTTTACCGTAATATCAGAACTGCCGTAAAGAGCACGTTCCTCATCCATTGTCCTGTTTGCGATAAGATTCATTAAGACCTCATTTGTGGTGGCATTTTTACCTTGAGATTATATATAATACCAAATATAGCAAAACTCAGAAACGGGGTATCTGAAATGAGGAGTAACAGTGACATCGGCAAATCAGCTGAGGATTATCTTGAGTCAATGATCATCCTTAAAGAGAAGAACGGATATATCCGTTCCGTTGATATTGCCTCATTGCTGGGAGTAACTAAGCCCAGTGTGAGCAATGCGATGAAGCGTCTCCGTGAGGAAGGTTATATCGAGATGGACCATTCCGGATTTATCACCGTGACTGAGAAGGGAATGAATATAGCAGACAAGATCTATACCCGGCATAAGAAGCTCACTGACTTTTTTATTTCCTTAGGTGTTGATCCTGTTGTTGCAGAAGACGATGCCTGCAGGATCGAACACGACATAAGCGATGAGACTTTCAATGCACTCTGCAGTCATATCGACAGGTTCGGCAAGGCCAAAACAACAAAAAAGAAGTTATAATATTTGCACAAGTGATGTTTACCCACTGATTCTGTGTGTTAAAATCCTCTTATCATAATTTCGATTAGTAAAGGAGCAAAACCTATGGCATGTTTTCTCGTACCTACAACTGAAGCGATCGTCACTACCGTGATCAAGAAAATAGCTGACAAGAAAGGTTCCGATAATATCTTCATCAAGAAGATGAACTGGCTTAATACTATGCTCTGGGGTGGTTCCGCTCTCTTAGCTTTTGAGCACGTCTGGCACGGTGAAGTTACTCCGTGGTTCCCTTTCCTTACTGCAGCAAGTAATGCCGAAGATGCAGCCGAGATGCTCCATGAGATGAGCACAAGCGGTGTTGCGATGGCGATCCTGGTCACACTGGCGTGGGTAGTCATGGTTCTTGTTGCCCAGGCAATCTCCAAGAAAAAAGCCCCTGCATCTGCCAAGGCTAAGGCATAAGGAGGGCTTTAAGATATGACATTGCTTATCACTGTTTTTGCTGCTGCTATAACAACTATTCTCTGGTATAACTCGAAAGTTGACAGAAAACTCGGTACACTCGCTCTCATGTACTGGGGTGCAAGCCTTATGTGGCTTGTTGACGCAGTTGTCGAGTACATCGAACTCCGTGCTGATTTCTTCGAGCAGGCTCCTTCTGACATGCTCAACGATTCATATCTGGGCTTGTCAGTCGTTGCTCTGGGCATTGTGATCTGGCTCGTTATCCTTCTGGTCAAGGATCCTGAAGGCAAGGTCAAGGCAATGCTCGCCGGCACATCCAAGTGATGAATAACTTATCCTACATCGGATTTAAAGAATCTGCGCTCACTGAGCGTATTAAGGCCGCCGGGAAACTGGCGGTCGCTTTTTCTGGCGGCGTAGATTCGACATACCTCGTATACAAGGCACACGAAGTTCTTGGCGACAACGTTCTTGCAGTCACGATAAGGTCGCAGGTCCTGATCAACGAAGATTTCGAATGGACAGTGGAATTCTGCAAGAGTATCGGCGTAAAGCAGGCAGTTATCGAGTGTGATGTTTTCGATTCTGAACAGTTCGAAAACAACCCGCCCGACAGATGCTACTACTGCAAGAAAATGGATTTCGACGCGATCAAAAAGGCTGCCGCAGAATACGGGATCACTGAAGTTGCCGACGGCAGCAATGTCGATGATACAGGCGATTACAGGCCCGGTATGCGCGCAATGAAAGAGCTTGGAATAGTAAGTCCCCTTAAAGAATCAGGGCTTACCAAAAACGATATCCGCACGCTTTCCAAAGAGGCCGGACTTCCTACATGGGACAAACCCGCTGCTGCATGCCTGGCATCAAGATTTGCGTATGGCGAGAAGATAACGACCGAAGGTCTGATCCGCGTCGCCAATGCCGAGAAGTTCATAAGAGACATGGGCTATAGAGGCATCCGCGTAAGAGTTCATGGCGACATAGCAAGGATCGAAGTCGGCGCACCGGATATTTCCTCGCTGGCTTCAGACCCCGTGCGCGAAAAAATAACGGCTGAACTGAAGCTCCTGGGCTTCAAATATGTGACATTAGATCTTATTGGTTACCGCACCGGCAGCATGAACGAGGTCCTGAAATGAGTGATGCCAGAGACATCTTGGATAAAGTTGCAAAAGGTGAGATGACACCTGAAGAGGCTGAGCTTCAGCTTAGGATGAAGCCCTTTGTAGACCTGGGTTTTGCGAAGCCCGACCTCCACAGAGGAATGCGTCAGGGCGTTCCCGAGGTCATCTTCGGCCAGGGCAAGACACCTGAGCAGATTGATGCCATTACGAAGAGCCTCCTTGAGGCAGGGCAGAAGACCGTTCTTATCACGAGGCTGTCAGCTGAG
>JAIKWL010000059.1 GCA_024684815.1 Saccharofermentans sp.
GGGATAGCGTATTCTGTATTATATATTGTAATTAGTTTTTCCATATCTTGTTATCCACTTTTTCTTCTCTACGCAGATATCTTCGATCAAAGCCAGCATGGCATAGCCGCCACCAAAGGTAAACAGACCAATCTTAAAGAACACTATAAAAAGATCCGACAATATTTTCACAATTGAATATCCTGCTGATATGCTGTACTTACTAATGAATTATATCAAATCCGTAAATCAAATCTCTTGAATCAGTCCTCTATAGCAGGAATGAAATCCAAATCAGCAAGGGGGTCTTTCAACTTCTTATAATTGTATTTAATGACTAAAGCTCTATCACCGGACTCCACATAGTTATAGATCCATCTTGAGACCTTGAACATCCTCTTGACAGCTTTGTTATCTACATATAATCCGCTTACATAAACCGCATAATAGTGATTGCGGTGTGCGGTTCTGTGTGCCTTCTCGGAAACTGTCACATTAGCGGCTTGAAACTCTCCTTTAGCAAAGCATTTCATTTTACGGCTATAATCCACAATGAAATATACAGCTATAAAGATAAATGGTACTGCACATATATAGATCCAAGCAGTCTTAAGAAACTCCATCCAGCCGCTATTGACTATACGCAAAACCGGAAATGCTATAACCGGGATACCAAACATCAGAAGCAGACCAATAGCAACGGACATCCTATATCGATGCGTGATCTTCATCCAAGGCATTGCCTTCTCGATCTCGCTGTCAGATAATGTCCGCCAATTGTTTCTTCTTGTAATTGTTTGCATTTTTAGTTAATTTTGCTGTTGATTTTTCTGTACTAAGGAATCACTCCCTCAGACAAGATAATTATATCATCCAGGCAAAGAACTCTTGGTATTTTTAATGCCTTCTCAAGTACCAAAAAATACCCGAATTTCAAAGTCTTGTTGACATTATGTTGACATGAAAAATTAAAAGCCCCTGTTTAGGGACTTTCAAGCGTTTTGCGATTATTCGTACTCTACTGTTGCTGTCGGCTTCGGAGTGTAATCGTAGAGAACACGGTTGATGCCGGGAACCTCATGGGTGATACGGTCTGTGATGCGGCACATGAGATCGTAATCGATGGGTTCGACAGTAACCTGAACAACGTCAACTGTGTTGATGGCACGTACGATGCAGAGCCACTCGAATGCTCTCTTGCCGTCCTTGATTCCTGTGGACTTGAAGTCGGGAACTACCGTGAAGTACTGCCATACCTTGCCTGCGAGACCTGCTTTCTCGAATTCCTCTCGAAGGATAGCATCGGATTCTCTTACTGCTTCGAGTCTGTCTCTTGTGATGGCACCGGGGCATCTTACACCAAGACCGGGACCCGGGAAGGGCTGACGGAAGACCATCTTGTCGGGAAGACCCAATGCGGAACCTACTACGCGGACTTCATCCTTATAGAGGTACTTAACCGGTTCAACGAGTTCGAAATCGAGTTCCGGAGGAAGGCCGCCGACGTTGTGGTGAGCCTTGATGCCCTGTTCACTCTCAAGGATGTCAGGATAGATCGTGCCCTGTGCCAGGAATGCAATACCGTCGAGCTTGGCAGCTTCTTCGGCAAAGACCTTGATGAATTCTTCGCCGATGATGTGACGCTTCTGCTCGGGATCTGTTACACCTGCAAGGAGATCTAAGAATCTGTCAACGGCATCAACATAGATGAGGTTTGCACCGAGTTCATCTCTGAATACTTTGCATACCATCTCGGGTTCGCCTTTTCTAAGGAGTCCGTGGTTGACATGGACGCAAACGAGGTTTGTACCGATTGCTTTTATAAGGAGGGCTGCGACTACAGATGAATCAACGCCGCCGGAAAGAGCTAAGAGAACTTTTTTGTCTCCTACCTGTTCCTTGATAGCCGCGATCTGATCTGCAATAAATGCGTCAGCCATTTCTTTTGTAGTGATTCTTTTAAGGGATTCCGGTCTTGTGTCTGCCATATGCAAGCCTCCATTGTATAAATTATTGACTTAAACATTTTACAATATTGTGCAGAAGTTTAGGGATACAAATGATACAATCAGGCAAAACTTTTCGAGATGTTAAGGAGATTTTATCTGATATGCGCAAGACGAAGATAATATGTACTATAGGACCTGCTTCGGATAACGAAGAGACACTGACTAAGATGTGCGAAGCCGGAATGAATGTCGCAAGACTGAATTTCTCGCACGGAACACATGAGCAGCATCAGGAGAAGATCGATCTGATCAAGAGGGTAAGGGAGAAGATGAACCTTCCGATCGCGATCATGCTCGACA
This sequence comes from Saccharofermentans sp., assembly GCA_024684815.1. GTDB lineage: Bacteria > Bacillota > Clostridia > Saccharofermentanales > Saccharofermentanaceae > Saccharofermentans. Next base: position 2,289 of record JAIKWL010000059.1, read on the forward strand.
CCAAGGGTCCGGAGTACAGGATCAGGACCTTTAAGGATCACAAGGTCGAGTTAAAGGACGGCGCAAAGTTTATCCTCACAGCAGATGAGATCGAGGGCGATGAGACACGCGTATCCGTTACATATAAACTCCTGCCTGAACAGCTTAATCCCGGGGACAGGGTATTGATCAACAACGGACTGGTTATCCTTGAAGTTAAAGAGATAAAGGGCAACGACGTTATCTGCACTGTTGTAGTCGGCGGGACTCTTTCGGATCAGAAGTCAATGAACTTTCCGAACAAGATCATGCAGGGCGATTTTTTGAGCGAGCAGGATAAGAAGGACTTGCTGTTTGGCATAAAGAATGATGTTGATTTTGTCGCAGCATCTTTTGTATCGCGCAAGGAAGACATGATCGAGATGCGCGAATTCCTGGATGCCAACGGCGGTGAGAATATCGAAGTTATTGCAAAGATCGAGAACCGTGCCGGTGTTGATAACATCGACGAGATCTCCGAAAAGTGTGCAGGTATCATGATCGCTAGAGGCGATCTCGGAGTTGAGATTCCGTTTGTTGAAGTTCCGAGTGTGCAGAAGCAGCTCATCAAGCGCTGCAGACTCCTTGGCCGCCGAGTTATCACAGCTACCGAGATGCTCGAGTCAATGATAAACAATCCGAGGCCTACCAGAGCCGAGATCTCAGACGTGGCAAATGCCGTTTATGACGGTTCTTCAGCCATCATGCTCTCCGGCGAATCCGCTGCGGGCAAGTATCCTGTTGAGGCGGTAAAGACTATGTCCCAGGTTGCCGAGTATACGGAAAAACATATCAATTACAAAGAGCGTTTTGCAAAGCAGGAGTTCAAGATCCGCAATAATCTTGATGCCATCTCTCACGCAACATGTCAGATGGCTATTGATGTGGGTGCGAAGGCGATCGTTGTTCACTCAAGAAGCGGAGTTACCGCAAGAATGGTATCACGCTTCAGATGTCCTATCGATATCATAGGAATGACTACATCCGAGAGGATATGGAGAAGACTGAACCTTTCATGGGGTGTTATTCCGATCCTTAACGAGGAATTCAATTCAACGGATGTAATGTTCTATCACGGTTTGAACGTTGCAAAAGAAGTTCTGTCACTTGAAACTGATGATAATGTTGTAATGACAGGCGGCCTTATCAACGGCAAGGCCGGAAACACCAATACGATCAAGGTGGAGACTGTTAACTGATGCACTCAACGACTAACCATCTTAAGCTTTCCTCAGGTTTATAGATGGAAGTCATGGTGTTGTCGTATACGACCCTGTATCTGTCTGATGCAGCATAAAGGTCGTCTGCAAACCATTCGTCTGTAGTTCCCGGAAGAAGATCTAAAACGAGTGCGTCACAGTCGTATTTCTCCACGAACTTGTCAATATCGCTGATATTGTCGATCATCATCTGACCGGAGATATAATCAGTGCCGGAGAATTTTGCCATATAAAGATCAGAGCGGTTATCGATATGGACCGGAATACCATAAAAGGCAAGCCATGTTCCGGTATTGAAGGAGTTGTATATCCTCTTATATCCGTTCTGCTTTACACAGGATATGACACCCTCGTCGTAAGCGGCGATGGCGCTTGCTGTAGACATGGTGTTATAAGGGACAAACTTTACGATAGAGAACACCGTTGTAAAACTGAAGAAAAGGATGCAGAAGGCTGCCAGAATATAATAGGAAATATCACTGAATCTGATCTTCTCTTTATTGATCTTAAAAACATTATCGTTAAACCATGATATAAGGCTCTGGATCTCTTCGGCACATAAAGCCGGTATAAAAAGGGCAGTGAAATTCATAAAGCGGCAGTATTTGCATGACAGAATGATAAACATACAGAAAATGCAGAGCCTGGTAACTGCGCTTTTATCGAATTTTCTTACGCGGCCGTCAACAATAAATGCGACGATCACGATAAGTATTATGGTTATCTCCCAGATCGCAAATGTCTTCGGAGCCCACTCGATATTGTATTTCCAGACCTCCTCGCCCTGTGACTGATAAAGGTAGTAAGTCCAGACCTTGATCCCGAGAGGATTCATGAGAGAACAGACAAGAGCGCCTGCTCCCGCTGCGACATAGAGAAGTGCGGTCTTGAACTGTCTAAATACCAGTTCGATCACTATAAAGACCAGGAATACAACGAACAGGAGAGGTACCATGCCTCCGTGGATCCATGCAAGAAGGAAGGCTGCTCCGCAGAAAAACAGTGATTTGAACAGAGTGCTCTTCGATGAGAGCATCACATAGATCACCAAAAGGAATGTAAGTTCAGAGAACAGGTGCGGTCTTGCATTGTAATTAGGGAAGGATAAAAGCCTTGCAGCAGCAGCTATACCCACGATTATCAGGGGATGGACAGTAGACTCGTATCTCTTGAATACAATCCCTGCTATGGCGTAATTAAACAAAGCGGCAACACCGATAACTCCGGCAAGCCCCATCAGCTTGTAAGCTATGCCGATTATGTAATACCATCCGATCTCGTGAGGCCACCAGTTAAGACCTTCATGCCAGCTGTATATCTCAACGGGAATAAACCTGCCTTCTGATAAACAGTCAAGACCGATCTTGATCTGAATGGCAGCATCTCCGACATAATTACCGATCATGTCGGTATAAAGGAACGGGCAGTAAATGAGGATAAAAGCGCAGAGCAGGAATACTTTCCTGGCATCTATGGCTTTTCCGTGTTTGTAGCTGATCGTTTTTTTGTGATCCATGCCCTGCTCCGCAAATCTTAACTAAAACTTATCTGATAATTATACTATTTATGCCCCGACAAAAGATATACTGTTATCCGAAGGCCGGAAATCCTTAATTGATGCCGTTTTGATGCCGGTTTGCCACAGTTTGCACCAAAATTAGGATTAGATATAATTGTACGGAATAGTATAATTCTCGTGAGGTGTGGGGACACTGTTTATTGGTATGGATAATAGGACTGTTAAAAGCAACAATTTAGATGACAAAGGGGAAGTTACCGGCATGAGGCCGGGATCTGAGATTGCTCAACCCGAGATACAGGTCAAAAAGCCGGTCAAGGCAAAAAAGGAGAAAGTCGTTCTTTCTGAGGAAGAACATGAGCTTGCTCTGATCAACAGACCTAAGCCCAAGAATGTCACTCCTCTTGCAAATCAGAAACTGACTCCTAAAGATATTCCGGTCTTCGAGCAGACTCCCGAACGGATCGAGAAGCTTGAGCTCCGCAAAAAGAGACATTTCAAGAGAAAGCTTCGTGACTGGGGGATCTTTACCGGATACCTGACTCCGAGTTTTGCCGGCGTTCTGGTATTTTTCTTTCTGCCTTTGATCATGCTGCTTAAGACCTCGTTTCAGAAATCACCCACGAATTCTGATTTTGTAGGTTTCCGCAACTATGCGCGTGTTCTTACCAATGATGCGTTTATGGATGCATCAAGGAACACGCTTACGTTTGCTCTGATATCGGTTCCTTTGGCAGTTGTTCTTGCATTGTTCGTAGCGCTGCTCCTTAACACGGGACTTCCGGGAAAGAGCCTTTTCAGGAGTTTTCTTTTAAATCCTATGATGGTTCCGGTAGCATCTGTCGTACTTATCTGGCAGGTATTCTTCAGTTACAACGGTGTCATCAACGGTATCACCGAGCAATTATTTGATTCAGCCGAGAAGATCGATTGGATGAAGTCGTCATATGCCCAGGTGGTAATCATGCTCCTGTTCCTTTGGAAGAACCTCGGATACAACATGGTATTGTTCCTGGCAGCGCTCAACAGTATCCCTCATGAGATACTTGAATCGGCGGAGATGGACGGAGCAGGTCCGGTTAAGAGATTTTTCGCTATTAAACTTCACTATCTTTCACCGACGATCTTCTTTGTCGGAATAATGTCGCTTATCAATTCATTTAAGATATTCAGAGAGGTCTATCTGTTAACGGGTGACTATCCGTTCGATAACCTTTATATGCTTCAGCACTTCATGAACAACTCGTTCACGCACCTGGACTACAGCAAGCTTTCTGCCGGTGCGATCGTAATGTGTATAGTAATGATAATTATCGTCGGCGGTCTGTTCTTCGCAGAATCCAAGTTCGACTCGGATGTGGAGGAATAAGATGGACGAGCTAAAGCGCATTGAAAGAAGAAAACAGGCTACTCTGGCACGCCGTAACATATATACGGAGACTAAAAAGCCGGAGACATTTATCACTTCGCTTTCAGATGAGGCAAGAGAGAACTTTTTCGCAAGCGAAAAAAGAAGGATTGAGCTTAACTTAAGAAAACGCAGGATCAGAAAAAAGATCCTTACGGGATTAGGCGTTTTTGCCGCGATCCTCATCTCTGCTCTGGCACTTGTGCCGATATTCTTCACGTTCCTTAATTCGTTTATGTCTTCTGAAGAGATCGTAGCGAATTACCAGGTTGTATTCCAGAGTATGTCGGGACATGCTTCACAGGGCGCGACTTATATGTCCAGGACGCCTGTGCTCAAGCTGATTCCCGAAGAAGTAACAATCAGCCAGTACACGACGCTTCTCTTTATGAATCCCGAGTATCTGTTCAAGTACTGGAACTCGATAATCCTGACGCTTCCTATCGTAGGAGGTCAGATGGTCGTAGCCTGTCTTGCATCCTATTCGTTTGCAAGATACAGAAGGAAAAGAAGAGAGGTCCTGTTCTTTTCTTACATCATACTTATGCTCATGCCGTTCCAGGTCACTCTTGTTCCGAACTATATGATCGCGGACACTTTAGGCATCCTTGATACGATATGGGCGATCATATTGCCGGGCATATTCTCGACATTCGCGATTTTCCTTCTGACAAAATACATGCGTCAGATCCCTTCGGGATATATCGAGGCGGCAACCCTTGACGGAGCTACGGAATGGCAGATATTCACGAATATCGCTCTCCCGTTATGTAAGAACGCAATCTTCGCATTGACGATACTTTTATTTATTGACTACTGGAACATGGTCGAGCAGCCTTTGGTGCTCTTGACCGATGTTGATAAACAGCCTTTGTCGGTTTTCCTTTCGCAGATAAACGAGCCCGAACTGGGAATAGCATTTGCGGCATCGAGCGTCTATATGATCCCGCCGCTTCTGATATTCTTCTGGGGTGAGGATTATCTTGTTGAGGGAATCTCAAGATCAGGCATTAAGTAATTAACAAGCGCGAAAAGCATACGCAAGAGATACGGAGGAACAATAAAATGGCTAAGGGAAGCAAAAGAAGAGTACGCGTAATAAAAGCAATGATCGCTTTTGTACTTATTCTCGGATTGCTGACATTCTTCTCGAATACGATAATGAACCTTACTATACCTAAGGTTATGGGTTCTTATGCATCAAGAGGAAATCTCTCATATTCCAACAGTTCAAGAGGCTATATTACCGTTGATAACCAGACCGAGATAAAAGGTCTTGACGGAAGGACAGTCGATCAGGTCCTGGTAGGCAGCTATGATCTTGTTCAGGAAGGTGATCCGATACTTACACTTAAGTCCATTGAGGATTCGGAAGAACTTGAATCAAAGAAGGCAGAACTTCTGTCATTCGAGCGTACGGCAGAATATGAATCAAGATCCCCCTCCGAAGCGGATGACTATTCCAGCTATTACGATACGATAAACATGGATAAAGAGACTCTGGCACAGGCTAAGGAGACATTGGAAAAGGTTCAGAACAAAGCATCTGTTGAAGAGGCAAATAAAAAGATCATTGATGAGGAATCCGCTAAGGAAGTATCTCTGGATGCTTCAGTAAAGGCAGCTGCTGAAACTGTTGAGAAGATCAATAAAGACATCGATGCGATAGATGCATCGATCGCTCCGCTCCAGTCACAGATCGATGTGTTTGTTGCGCTTGGAACTCCTACGCCGACACCTACTCCCAAACCGGGAGAAGAAGATCCTGCTGATGTTCCGGAAGATTCTTCTTCAGAGACTTCCGATGACACGACAGCAGATACTTCTGAAGATACTTCATCGGCTTCAACTGATCCCGGTACTGGAACGACACCCGCAGCTAAAAATCTGGATGCTGACGGACTTGACAAGGATTCTCCGACATACGAGATGGATAAGCTCCTTTTTAAGATAGAACAGTATGAAAAGGAGAAAGAAGCTCTTAATTCACAGCTCGAAGCAGCTCAGGCACGTCTTAATGAAGCTTCCGCAGCACTTGCCGAGTGCCAGGGAAAGATAAGGGATGCGCAGTCGGAGATAGAGGGTCTTGCTGAGCTTCCTTCGGAGCAGGCAGCAAAGAATGCCGTCACTTCGGCGCAGAATGCGCTCAATAAGGCTCAGAAGGATTTAAATGATGCATATACCCGGGCCGGGATCGAAAAAGATAAGGCAAATGATACTATTGAAGACCGTAACAAATCGATAGAAAAACTTAAAAAGGAGATCGCCGAGCTCGAGAAACAGGCTAAGATCACTGAGATAAAAGCTCCTGCATCCGGCTATGTATATAATCTCTCCGTAGCTACGGGTGATGCCCTGACGGCAAAGGGAGTAATCGGTTACATTTTTCCCGAGGAAGACAGATTATGCTCGGTAACATTTAATTTTACCACCAGAGCTGCACAGGATATCTGGATCGGAATGCCGTTAGAGGTCACAAGCGGATTTATCGAAGGCTGTACCGTATCTTCAATAAAACCGGATCCTAACGATCCGAGAGGAAACAGGATCGTTAAATGTGTTGTTGACGGCAATGATGCCTGGCCGGGAGAAGAGATAACGGTCAATGCGGGCAGGGGCAATGACAACTACAAGTGTGTTGTTCCGAGCAGTGCGGTCAATAAGGATAACACCGGAGATTTCATATATCTGATCGAAGGCTCATCCACTCCTTTGGGTGACAAGTATACTGTAAGAAGAGTTGATGTCACCGTCGAAGCAACTGATGGAGCCGCTAGCGCGATCAAAGCAGTTAAGGGTGATGACCTGGATAAATATGATGTAATGATCGTCATAAGATCCGAGAAGCCGTTGGAAGACGGTCAGAGAGTAAGACTTGAAGATTATAAGGCGAAATGATCTTGAGAGTTCTTTCGTGTATTTGATTCGTAAGGAAAACAGTAATGCGTTTAATAGATAAGACAAAGGAATTCCTGAATAAGGAAAAGGGGGAAATCAGAAGGAAGTTCCTGAAACTGATCCTTGCCGTTCCGTTCTGGCTCATTCTTGCTTCTCTCGTCTGTATCGGGTTTGGCATAGGGCGTGCGGTATATCTTACCGACACAAGACCTGATCAGTATGTTGCCGAGGCCTGGCAGAACGGTTCGGATACTGCATTCAGACATATGACGGTATATGCCGGCGGTATCAGGGCATCAGGTGACCAGTTCCCCATGACTTTCGTGGAAGGCGGGAAATCCATAAGGCTCGCTGACATTACGGATATGAGAAAAACTCTTCAGAGCACAGCTTTGTCTGGTTCTGAGGCAGCATCGAAAAACATCAATTTCCGTGAAGATAATCTCAAAGGTTGGACAGACTGCTATTCATCCACAATAAGAGCTCAGATAGACTGCATTGAAGTAAGGGACGGTCTTGAGGTTAAAATCGGTTCTGAAGAATCTCAGATCGTGGCCGTAGGCGGCAACTTCAGAGCTTTTCACCCTTTCAGATTCTTATCCGGAGGCTTTTTGCCCGAGACTCCTGTCGATACTTACCAGATAGTTATCAACGATGTTCTTGCGTGGAAGTTCTACCGTTCCTACGATGTAACAGGCAACAGGCTGATCATCAACGGTAAGATGTTCACCATCATTGGTGTCGTTGAGGAAAAGAACACAAAGGTTGCGGAGCTTGCCGGCGAACAGGAATACAGGGCATTTATCTATTTCGGTGCCATGGAGTCATTATTCAGCAATGAATCAGGCAGTACCGGATCAGGCAGCACCGGAGGAGATGACGAATATGGCGATCCCGGATACAGTACCGGAATCAGGGACGGCTATGTCGATTATGCGGTTCAGTGCTATGAAGCGATGCTCCCCGAACTTGTAAAAGGTGTTGCTATAACGGATTTCAAGAATGCAATACCGAATTACTCAGTATTGAATCCTCAGGTATATGTGGTCAATAACACGGGACGCTTCAGAGTTAACAGGGTTTTCGACACGGTATTCCCGTTAGGTGAGAGTTTTAAGGAGCGCTTGGGTTATGAATTCCCTTATTGGGAGACTGCAGCCCAGATGACTGAGGAGAGGTTATTCTACGATTATGTTATCGCCGGTCTCGGCATAATACTCCTTCTCATCGGCTGTGTGATGATCGGTCTTAAGTTCCGTGCAGGAAAAGCAGTATCTCCGGAGGAACTGGATGATTCCACCCCTGATGATCTTATCGAGAAGGAAGAGAAGGAACTGATCCTGAAAGCCTGAACTTAAAGATAGAATAATAACGAGCTTTAACTTATAATCCCTTTAGGAAATGACCTGAAGGGATTAATTTATGAAGAGGACTCCTGCAAAACTGATATCTGTTTTTATGGCAGCTGCTGTTGTCACGCTTTCCGGCTGCTTTGGAGTGACCACAGATCATTCTTTTGAGGGTACGGTCGCCGCGGGCACAAAAGCCACATCATCTTCAACAACCCCTTATGTCAGGCAGGATTTTAACCCGTCGGGAAATCCTTATTTTGCAATGCTTTCCGAGACGGAAAAGAATGCATACTCCCTGATCTACGAGGAACTGTCCAAGGGGAATGATAAGTTTGAATGCACTATATTATTAACTTCAACAGAACTTTCAAAAGCTATCGATTGTGTGCTTAACGATCACCCGGAGATATTCTGGGTCGATAATAACTATGGCTTTACATACGATCCTTCTGACGGAAGCATTAAGGAGATAAATTTCAAGTTTTTTGACTTCGCGGATACGCCGGAAAAACTTTCAGCGGCAAGATTTCAATTCGAAGCCGTGGCAAATGCCATAGTTTCCCAGGCTATGACATATCAGTCGACAGTCGACCGCGAGCTCTTTATCCACGATTATATCTGCAACAACACTGAATATGATGAGGACTGTCCTTATAACCAGACTGCCTATTCGGCTCTTGTGAAGCACTCTTCAGTATGTGCAGGGTATGCAAAGAGCTTTCAGTATCTGATGCAGAAATCCGGTGTGGTCTGCTACTATGTCACCGGAAGAACGGATGGACTGAGCAGCACTTCCGGCGGAAGTGACGGTGACGGAAGCCACTCCTGGAACATAGTGCTTCTGGAAAATGAATTCTATAATGTGGACTGTCTTTGGGATGACACTGCAAGTGATGCCTACGGAAGTCTGATCTATCCGTTTTTCAACCTTACCGATACGGATCTGATCTATCATGCCAGGATAAATATGGCGACAGGACTTCCGAAATGCAATGGCACAAAATACAAGTATTCAAATCATTTCGGACCTACTATAGAGGCAACCGGCATTACATTTTATTAATGCCGGTTAAAGTCATTATTCCTGTTTTTTATATATTTATTTAAAGGCGGTCGATTTTGTCGTATAATTAGCGAACTGATTTATATGTATACAGTTTGAGGAGAATTGACCATGAAAGAACTAATGCTTGGAAACAAGGCTATTGCCAGAGGCCTTTATGAGGCAGGCGTAGCAGTCGCAAGTTCGTACCCCGGCACTCCCAGTACAGAAACGACTGAAGAAGCCGCTAAATTCGAAGAGATCTACTGCGAATGGGCACCAAATGAGAAGGTAGCAATGGAGACTGCTTTCGGTGCAAGCAGAGCAGGCAAAAGATCTTACTGTGCTATGAAGCACGTCGGACTCAATGTTGCCGCTGACCCGCTCTTTACTATGAGTTATACAGGTGTAAATGCCGGAATGGTGATCCTTGTGGCAGATGATCCGGGAATGCACTCTTCACAGAATGAGCAGGACTCAAGACATTATGCGATCGCTGCCAAGATGCCTATGCTCGAACCTGCTGATTCACAGGAAGCAAAGGACTTTGTCATTGAAGCTTATGACATTTCCGAGCAGTTCGATACTCCCGTTCTCATCAAGATGTGCACGAGAGTTGCTCATTCACAGTCTGTCGTGGAAACAGGCGAAAGAGCTGATATCCCTGTTAAGCCTTATGAAAAGGATGCAGGTAAATATGTCATGGTTCCGGCTAATGCAAAGAGACGTCATCCCATCGTTGAGGAGAGAACACAGAAACTCATCGCTTTTGCCGAGGAATCCTCTCTTAACCGCTTGGAAGAAGGATCTGACAATTCAATGGGTATCATCACTTCATCCACTTCATATCAGTATGTTAAGGAAGTATTCGGAGACAAGTATCCGGTATTGAAGATCGGTCTTATCAATCCGCTTCCCGTAAAGAAGATCAAGGACTTCGCAGCTAAGGTAGATAAGCTCGTGGTTGTTGAAGAACTCGATCCCATCATCGAGACACACTGCAAGACCTTAGGTCTTGAAGTAACGGGCAAGGATATCTTCCCTTTGATCGACGAGTTCTCCCAGGGTCTCATAGCTTCCAAGCTGGGACTTCCTGAAAAGCCCGCCTGCAAGCCCATCGAAGGACTTCCCGGAAGACCTCCTGCAATGTGTGCAGGCTGTCCTCACAGAGGAATGTTCTATGTTTTATCCAAGCTCAAGCTTACGGTCATGGGCGATATCGGATGCTATACATTAGGTGCCACACCTCCGCTCTGCGCTATCGATACAACAGAGTGCATGGGCGCTTCCATCAGCTCTCTGCACGGATTCAATAAAGCTCTTGGCGCTGATGCCGAGAAGAAGACTGTCGCCGTTATCGGCGATTCAACATTCATGCATTCAGGTATGACAGGTCTTGCCAACATCGCTTACAACCAGACAAATTCAACAGTCATCATCCTTGATAACTCCATCACGGGCATGACAGGACACCAGCAGAATCCCACGACCGGTTTTAACCTCCGTGGTGACCCGGCAGGCAAGATCGACCTCGAAGCTCTTGTAAAGGCTATGGGCATCAACAGAGTCAGAGTAGTAGATCCATATAACCTCGCAGAGGCTGAAGCAGCAGTTAAGGAAGAGCTCGCAGCAGAAGAGCCTTCCGTGATCATCTCCAGAAGACCCTGCGCTCTCCTTAAGAAGGTTAAGCGCGGTGAGCCTATCCAGGTCAACCCTGACAAGTGCAAGTCATGCAAGGCTTGTATGAAATTAGGATGTCCTGCGATCTCCTTTAAGGACGGACACGCTCACGTAGACACGACACAGTGCTTCGGCTGCAAGGTCTGCAGCGAACTCTGTAAGTTCGGTGCTTTCGAAGATTTGAACGGGGAGGCAATCACATGGTAACAAGCATAATGATAGTAGGCGTAGGCGGACAGGGTTCGCTCCTCGCAAGTAAGTTATTGGGCAGAGCCGCTATGGACAAGGGCTACGACGTAAAAGTATCCGAGGTTCACGGAATGAGCCAGAGAGGCGGAAGCGTTGTAACTTACGTTAAGTTCGGTGACAAGGTCAATTCCCCCATCATCGACAAGGGTGAAGCTGATTACATCATCTCTTTCGAACTTTTGGAAGCTGCTAGATATGTTCAGTTCTTAAAACCCGGCGGACAGATCGTTACTAACTCACAGCAGATCGATCCTATGCCCGTAATCGCCGGCACAGCAGAGTATCCTTCTGAGCTCATCTCCAAGATGGAAGCTGCAGGTGCCAAGGTTGACGCCATCGACGCTCTCACGATCGCCGAGCAGGCAGGAAACGCAAAGGCTACGAACATCGTTCTCATGGGCGTTTTCTCCAAGTACATCAAAGAAATCAGCAAGGAAGAGTGGGTAAAGGCTGTTGAGGCTTCTGTTCCTGCAAAGTTCCTTGAACTCAATATGAAGGCCTTTGAGATGGGACTGGAAGCTGAATAATATGCCGGATCTTGAAGAAGTAAGAAAGTTTTTCGAAGGCGACAAATACGCCACAGAAGCAACCGGTATCGTTATCGAGAAGGCTGAAAAAGGTCACAGCGTAGTGAGCCTTGAACCTGACGGAAGACACCTTAACGCTGTCGGAGGTCTCATGGGCGCAGTCTATTACACAATGGCTGACTTCGCGTTCGCTGTTGCCGAGAACTGTATACTTGACTCTGATACGATTACCGTCACACAGGCAACACAGATGAATTTCTTAAGGTCATGGCACGGCGGAAAGATCACCTGCCATGCGGATATAGTCAAGGATGGCAGATTCATCTGTCTGTACGAGGTAAAGGCCTTCGATACGGAAGGCAAAGAACTCGCACTCATTATCGTCAACGGTTTTAAGACCGCACGGAAATAAACCCGCCTAAGGAGGGCACAATTTATGATTTGGAACGAAGCAAAGGAGTGCATGTCTAGAGACGAGATAGAAGCGCTTCAGAGCGCAAGACTCGTCAAGCAGGTAAACCGCGTCTATCACAACGTTGAGTATTACCGCAAAAAGATGCAGGAAGCAGGCCTTGAACCCGGCGACATCAAGGGCATCGAAGACCTTGATAAACTGCCTTTTACCACCTATGCAGATCTGAGAGACACATACCCCTTTGGCCTGGCAGCAGCACCCAGATCAGAATTGGTAAGAGTTCATGCCTCCTCAGGTACAACAGGAAAACCCAAGATTGCCGTCTATACAAGACGCGACATCGATATCTGGGCAGAATGTGTTGCAAGATGCCTTTCGATGGCAGGGATAACAAAGGATGACATCATTCAGGTAGGCTACGGATATGGTCTCTTCACGGGCGGTCTCGGTGCTCACTATGGTGCCGAGTATCTCGGAGCTCTGGTTCTCCCTATGTCTACAGGCAATACACAGAAGCTCATCGACATGATGATCGACTGTGACGTTACATCTATCGCATGCACACCTTCTTATCTCCTGCACGTTGCAGAAGACCTTGAGAAGGCAGGCCTTGTAGATAAGATCAAACTCAAGTCAGCTATTTGCGGTGCTGAGCCCTGGACTGACGAGATGCGCGACCAGATGGAATCAAGACTTCACATCAAGGCATACGATATTTACGGCCTTACAGAGATGATGGGTCCCGGCGTTGCCTGCGACTGCGAATACCACAAGGGTCTCCACATCTGGGAAGACCATTTCCTCCCGGAGATCATCGATCCTGCAACACAGAAGCAGCTTCCCAAGGGATCTGACGGCGAGCTCGTCATCACCAACCTTACCAAGGAAGGTATGCCGCTCATCCGTTACAGGACCAAGGACCTTACATCCATTGAATATGACAAGTGCGATTGCGGACGTACAATGGCAAGGATCCAGCGCTTCAGAGGCAGATCCGACGACATGCTCATCATCCGCGGAGTAAACGTTTTCCCTTCACAGGTAGAGGCAGCTCTCCTTACAGTAGAAGGAACAACACCTCACTATATGCTCGTTGTTGACCGTGTTGACAACACAGATACTCTCGAAGTTCAGGTTGAAGTTGCAGAGAACGTCTTCACA
>JAIKWL010000064.1 GCA_024684815.1 Saccharofermentans sp.
CACAAAGCTTAAAAACACATGGTTTAAGCGGTTTCTTGGTTGAAAAGCATTTTTATTTACCATAAAAATCCTCTTCCGTCAAGAGAAATAGGCATAGTTGCCCAAACCCATTACGACGCAGTAAAGAATTATATAGAAGGAGACAAATAAAGTCAACAACTTTTTTCGTGAAGAATGAATTTTATGTTGTATTTTCTAATATATAAAAGATTTAGATATAGATCTTGCAGCCGGTGATGATCCCCGGGCCGGCACTTTCTATGCATTTGCCAAAGCAGTTTTCGTTGTATAATAATGTTCTTTTCGATATAATTATATCGAAAGTGTTATATTTCATTCAGGAGGTTATGCATATGGCACTCAACGATAACACAAATCCGGATCACGGCATTATAGATAGCTTCATAAAGGTAAGAAAGAAAAGGCACATGTCTCAGGCAGAGGTCGCCAAAAAGGCAGGTATGCAGCAGGCTGCAATAGGAAGGATCGAGAATAAGAGTACGAGCCCCAGACTTGATACGCTTCTTAAGATGCTGGATACAATGGGATATACCCTGGCCATAGTTCCCTCATTCAAGGGGCCGGCATCAGAGATCACTCTCGATATCAACAGCACTCTCGATCTGCTCAGAGAAGAGGATCTGAAGAGAATCAAGGCCTACGCTGATGCGGTCAAGGAAGAAGACAAGCGCCAGAGAATGGAAGCGTTCGAAGATATGATGTCATTATGCAGACCCATAGATATAGGTGACGATTACAAAGCAATCCTGGAAGAAGAATTGAGGCGCAAGCATGGTTATACTGATTGATACTAATATAGTTATTGATGTTGCAACCGGAAGGCTGCCTTTTTCGACTTCTTCGGCAAAGATACTGAAAATATGCAGGGATGAACAATTAGTTGGTTTTATTTCTACGCGGTTATTATGCGATTTTTTCTACATTCTTCGCAAAAATATGAGTGTTGCTGAACGCAAGCGCTTTATCCGGGATATCAGACGGTATCTGAAAACTGTAATCATTACTGATCAAATTATCAATAAAGCACTCGATAACAACGACATCACCGACTTCGAAGATGCAATCCAGTATGAATGCGCCGAATCGATCAATGCCGATTACATCGTGACACGCAACACAAAAGATTTTGGTCCAGGTCCCATAAAAGCAGTAACTCCGGAAGAACTTCTGGAGTTACTTGGCTGAAGTTTTATGATTTTGAGGCTTCAATAAACTTCCTGAATATCGGATGTGCCCTGTCAGGTCTGGACTTGAATTCAGGGTGATACTGGACTCCGAGATAGAACTTGTGACCCGGTATCTCCATCTCTTCCACAAGAGAATCGTCAGGAGCGGTACCGGCAAAACGTGCACCACTCTCCGTAAATCTTGCCCTGTAGTCGTTGTTGACCTCATATCTGTGTCTGTGGCGCTCGAAGATCTCTTCAACACCGTAGCATTCGCGAAGGAGACTGCCTTCTGCGATCTTGCAGGGATAAGCACCAAGTCGGAGAGTGCCGCCCTTGTCGATGTCGTCACTCTGGCCGGGCATGAAGTCTATTACCTTGTTGGCACATTGCTCATCGAACTCACCTGAATTGGCATCAGCAATACCCAGTACATTTCTGGCATATTCTATTACAGCGATCTGCATTCCGAGGCAGATTCCAAAATAAGGAATATTATTTTCGCGCGCGTATTTAGCTGCAAGGATCATTCCGTTAATGCCGCGGTTGCCAAAGCCCCCGGGAACGATTATTCCGTCAAGACCTGAAAGCATGTCGCCGACAGTCTGCTCATTGATAAGTTCCGAGTCGATCCATTCGATCTCCACCTTAACGTCATTTGCGTAGCCGGCACTCTTAAGAGCCTCTGCAACCGAGAGATAGGCATCGTGAAGGTGGACGTATTTGCCGACAAGACCGATCTTGACTTCATTTTCGATATTATGGATCTTATCGACCATTTCCTTCCAGTGCGTCAGGTCGGGCTCACCGGCTTCAAGGCCGAGCTCTCTGCAGACGATCTCAGAAAAATGAGCTTCTTCGAGCATCAGGGGTGCCTCGTAAAGAACAGGCAGAGTGATGTTCTCGATCACGCAGTCCTCCTTAACGTTGCAGAAGTGGGCGATCTTCTTCATGATCTCGTCTTCCAGGGGCTCATCGCATCTTAAGATCAATACGCCGGGATTGACTCCCATTCCCTGCAGTTCCTTTACGGAATGCTGGGTAGGCTTTGACTTGTGCTCATCAGATCCTCGTAAGAAAGGAACGAGTGTTACATGGATAAAGAGACTGTTCTCTCTTCCGACTTCCAAGGATATCTGTCTTACTGCTTCTATGAAAGGCTGGGACTCGATATCGCCTACCGTTCCTCCGATCTCCGTTATAACGACATCAGCGTTCGTTTTCTTGCCTACACGGTATACGAACTCCTTGATCTCATTTGTAATGTGCGGGATGACCTGAACAGTCGAACCCAGGTATTCACCTCTTCTTTCCCTGTTGAGGACATTCCAGTAAACACGGCCTGAAGTAAGATTCGAATACTTGTTCAGATCCTCATCGATAAATCTCTCATAATGACCTAAGTCCAGATCTGTCTCTGCACCGTCTTCCGTGACGTAGACTTCACCATGCTGGTAAGGACTCATCGTACCGGGGTCTACATTAATATAGGGGTCGAGCTTCTGGGCAGCTACCTTAAGTCCTCTTGCTTTGAGCAGTCTTCCCAAGGATGCTGCGGTTATTCCCTTGCCTAATCCTGAAACAACGCCTCCGGTTACGAAAATATATTTAGTCATACGTCATCATCTCTTTTCTAAAATAATAAAAAAAATTCTAAACATAATTCTAAGTAATCCCCAGAGTCCGAAAACTCCGGGGGTTACTTAGTTGGGTGGAATATGAGGATCTGTTATTTTACGCTGAAAAGCAGGTCACCGTATGAAGGAAGCGGCCAGCATTCCCTGGAGACATATGTCTCAGCTTCATCGGCTGCCTTACGGACATCGTTCATCGCCGTGATGACGTTATCCTTGATCGAGAGACTCTCTGCTATGATGTCGGATTCACCGCTTGCCTCACCGATAGCCTTCTCGAGATCGTTAGCTCCCGTGTAGACCTTGTCTGCGAGATCAGAGAGCTTAGAGATGATGTCGCTCTCATAAACACATGCTGCGGAAGGAGATACTGCCTTCTTTGCCGCAACTGCTCCTGCAAGCTTGTTCTCGTAGCACTCGATGGCAGGAAGGATCATGCGTCTGCTCATCTCGAGCATCGTGTTGGCTTCGATAAGAACTGACTTGCTGTAGTTCTCGAGCATGATCTCGACTCTGGACTTGAGCTCTGCCTCTGTGAAGACCTTATGAGATGTGAGCATCTTAACGTTCTTCTCGTCGAGGAGATGAGGCATACAGTCAGGTGTTGTCTTGTAGTTGGACAGGCCTCTTACCTCTGTAGCTTCCTTGACCCATGCATCGTCATAACCGTTGCCGTTGAAGAGGATCCTCTTATGATCCTTGATGGTCTTCTTGATCATGTCGTGAAGTGCTGTCTCAAAATCTTCAGCGCCTTCAAGTCTGTCTGCATAGATCTTCAAAGACTCTGCAACAGCTGCATTGAGCATCATGTTAGCGCAAGCGATGCTGTTGGAGGAACCAAGGCTTCTGAACTCGAACTTGTTGCCTGTGAAAGCAAAAGGTGAAGTTCTGTTACGGTCTGTGGTATCACGTGCGAAGCGGGGCAGTACATCAACACCGAGCTTCATTATCTTCTTCTCTGCACCTTCATAAGGTGTGTCGTTCTCGATTGCATCAAGGATAGCTGTAAGCTCATCGCCCAGGAAGATAGAAATGATAGCCGGAGGTGCCTCATTAGCGCCCAACCTGTGGTCGTTGCCTGCTGTGGCCACTGCAAGTCTTAAGAGATCCTGGTAATCATCGACTGCCTTGATAACTGCGCAGAGGAAGAGCAGGAACTGAGCATTCTCATAAGGTGTGGCACCGGGTGAGAGCAGGTTGATGCCTGTATCTGTCGACATTGACCAGTTGTTGTGCTTGCCTGATCCGTTGACACCTGCGAAAGGCTTTTCGTGAAGGAGGCAAACAAGACCGTGACGTGCTGCAACCTTCTGCATGATCTCCATCATGAGCTGGTTTTGGTCGGTAGCGATATTCGTGGAAGAATAGATCGGTGCGAGCTCATGCTGAGCGGGTGCAACTTCGTTATGTTCTGTCTTGGCAAGGATGCCGAGCTTCCAGAGTTCCTGGTTAAGATCATTCATGAATTCCTGTACCTTGGGCTTGATAACACCAAAGTAATGGTCGTCCATCTCCTGACCCTTGGGAGCCTTTGCACCGAAAAGTGTTCTTCCGGTGTATTTGATATCAGGACGCTTGTCGTACATTTCCTTTGTGATGAGGAAGTACTCCTGCTCAGGACCTACTGAAGTATGAACATACTTTGCATCCTCGTTTCCGAAAAGCTTCAGGATACGGAGTGCCTGCTTGTTCAAAGCTTCCATGGATCTAAGCAAAGGTGTCTTCTTATCGAGAGCCTCGCCTGTGTAAGAGCAGAAAGCCGTAGGGATGCAGAGTGTCTTATCCTTGATGAAAGCATAAGATGTAGGATCCCATGCAGTATATCCTCTTGCCTCGAAAGTAGCTCTGATGCCGCCTGTCGGGAATGATGAAGCGTCAGGCTCGCCCTGGATGAGATTCTTTCCGGAGAATGCCATAATGACTCCGCCGTCAGGAGAAGGCTCGATGAATGAATCGTGCTTCTCGGCTGTTACGCCTGTTAAAGGCTGGAACCAATGTGTGAAGTGTGTAGCTCCCTTGGCAATTGCCCAGTCGCGCATTGCTGCTGCCACTTGTTCAGCGACCTTGATATCAAGCTTGGCGCCCTCATCAATAGTCTTTCTGAGTGATTGATAAACATCATCGGTCAGGACCGCTCTCATCACTCTGTCGTCAAATACGTTTTCACCGAACATTTCCGGTACAGATCTCGTTTCCATAAATATATTCCTCCTTTAATTTATAACCTGTTTACTCTACGTCCTGCAGTGCATCGTAGTTTTCTTCTCCGGTACGGATCTTAACGACCTTGCCTACGTTGTAAACGAAGATCTTACCGTCACCGATGTGTCCTGTATAAAGAACTTCTTTTGCCTTTTCGATAACCTTGTCTACAGGGATCTTGGATACGACAA
>JAIKWL010000079.1 GCA_024684815.1 Saccharofermentans sp.
TGTCTGCCACTTCATTCCGAAGAACATTGTGACGGGCTCAATTGCCTGACCGATCTTAAACAGGATCGAATTGTCTGCACTTCCGCTGCTTGTAAATGACAGGAGCCAGAATACTGCAGCAACGATAAGTACGACCTTGAACGATCTGAAGAATGTATCCTTTGTTCTTCCCAAAACAAATCTGAAGAGTGAACCCCACTTCGGCTTATGGTAAGGAGGAAGCTCCATGATCATTCCGCATCTTTCAGAAGGCTTTAAGAGAGCCTTTCCGAAAAGCATTGCCGTAAGCCACATATGAAGGATCATTACGATAAGTATTACTGCAATGATAACAGGCATCCATGCACCGAAAAACAATGTGGAGAGCATAGGAATAACTGCCCATGCCGCACCGCAGGGAATCGCCCATGAAAGTGCAATGGTAAGAACTTTCTGTCCCCAGTTGTCGATGACTCTCGTACCTGCAGCACCGCCCATCGTACAGCCGAAGCTGATGAGGAAAGGCATTACTGATTTACCCTGAAGTCCGAACTTGGCCATAGTGTTATCAAATACATAAGAGATCCTGGCCATGACACCGACCTCTTCGAGAAGTCCGAATACAAGCGTTACGCCGAATACAAATCCGAGCATCTGAACAACGAAGCTGAAGCATCTGATAAGAACGTCGCAGAGGAATGCCGCGATGAAAGAAGGACAACCTGCTCCGACCAGCGCATCGTTCAAAGGTGCAGGTATCATTCCTATCGCAGAACCGATTCCAAAAAAAGGAAGCGCCGGGATGAACGATAACAGAAGACCCAGAAGGATCGTAAGAACAACTACCGGTTTGCCCCAGATGCGGTGTGTGATCAGTCTGTCGAACTTTCCGAGACCTGCTGCTTTCTTCTCTTTTCGAACCGAACCTTCGGTAAGTTCATCTATCCAGGAGAACTTGCATTCACCTGCTTTGACGATTCCCTTATCACATTTTTCAACAACAGACGAAATCGCCGCAGTTTTTTCATTACCCAGCTCAGCTTTAACTTTTGCAGTAACGGGCAGGTCACCCTCAAGTGTCTTAATGGCAAGCCACATACCTGTCCTGTTTCCATCTTTATAATCACCGATGATGTTCCTGATCTCAGTGTATTCCGGGATACCGTTATATTTCTCTTCAAGAGAAGAAGTGTTAAGAACGGTCTTATCGGCTATGGCCCTTTCGAGTGCTTCATAGAAAGCATCGTATTTCTTCACTTCAGGAGCAGAGAAAAGTACAACAGGGATACCGAGTTTATCAGACATCTCTTTAGCATTGATTTCCTTGCCCTGATCCTTTGCAACATCGCTCATGTTGAGCAGGAGAAAACAAGGAACTTCAATACCGGCAAAATCCGAGAGCATATAAAGGCTTCTTTCAAGCTGGGAACTGTCTGCAAGAATGCATACGACATCAGCCTTGCCGGAAGCGATATAGTCTCTGGTAATGATCTCTTCATCAGAGTTTGCTGATAATGAATATGTTCCGGGGAGGTCGGCAACGAGATATTTCTTATCACCGTGTGTGAAGGAACCTTCCTTCTTCTCAACCGTTTTACCCGGCCAGTTACCGACGTGCTGTCTTAAGCCTGTGAGTCCGTTAAACAGTGTTGATTTTCCCGAGTTGGGCTGACCCAACAGCGCGATTACGATCTCATTCTTCTCAGTCATTATCCTCTTGCCTCCTCAACTTCGATGTTGGAACTTTCTTTGTCATTCAAGGCAATCATGGTATCGCGCGCGAAAACAATGAGTGGTCTTCTCTTGTCGTTCTTGATAATGCTTACCTTGCATCCGGGTGTGATCCCGATCGAAGTGATTCTTCCGACGTATCTCGCATCGCCGTTAACGGAACTGACTATTCCTTCCTCACCCTGCTTCATCTCTGACAGTTTCTTCATAGCTACTCCTCTTTATGTATTTATCTGTTTCATTGATAATAACGTATAACCGGCATCGGATATGAGTTCTCTGCAATAGGACTCGTCTGCCTGCTTTTTGCTTCTCAAAGTTACGGTCTTCTCACCGATGTCTGCCACCGCCCAAAGTCCGTCATTGGAATTAAATTTGTTCTCGACTCTTCTGGCACAGTTTGCACAATGCATACCGTCAACTCTGAGTTCATACATATACGGATAATTCTTTTTATTCGTATCAGATACCCTTATCTTTTTAGGAGCAGCTTCATGTTCGCCGCAGCATGCAGATCCGTGTCTTACCCTTCGCACCGTGCCGTAAACGGCGCCTGCGATCACCAAAGCAAGAACGATATAGACGATTACGTTTCCCATGGTTACCTTCCTGCCGACCGGCTTAAAACTCAAATATTTCAGATTACTTATTTAAATACAATTAGTCGCAGCTAACCAATAATAGTTAGATGCGGCTAACTTGTCAATAGTATACTTAAAATGAAAATGCCCCGGAGATACCACTATCTCCGGGACACTCTCCTAAGGTAAGGTTGTGTATATGAAGGATCAGTTGTTCGAAAGAATGATATTATTTAACACTCCTTCAAGATATTCCTGCTTTCCAGATACGGGAGCCTTCGGAGCCTTAAGTTCAGAAGCCTTAGAAGCAAGCTCTTCGAGGGTTGCATTGCCGCTTCTTACTTTCTTTCCAAGTTCAGATTCAAACGAGGAATAACGTTCCTTGATATTATCTTCAAGTCTTCCGTCCTCGATCATCTGTGCTGCCTTAAGAAGTCCGTAAGCAAATGAATCCATTCCAAGAATAAATGCATGGAACATATCCTCATATGTGTTGCTGGGTCTTCTATTCTTTGAATCGAAGTTAATACCGACAGGAAGACCGTCGTTCTTAAGGATCTCATACATAGCAAGAGTTGTATCGTAAACATTGCTCGGGAAGCAGTCCGTATCCCATCCGAGCATGATGTCTCCCTGGTTTGCATCGATCGAACCGAGCATGTCATTGATACGGCTGATCCTTAACTCATGCTGGAATGTATGTCCGGCAAGTGTAGCGTGGTTTGCTTCGATGTTCATCTTAAAGTCCTTATCAAGACCATACTGACGAAGGAATCCGATCGCTGTAGCTGCATCGTAATCATACTGATGCTTCATCGGTTCCTTCGGCTTAGGTTCAATGAGGAATGTACCGTTAAATCCGATACTTCTTCCATAGTCACGAGCCATCTTCATGAGATTGGCGATATTCTCCTGCTCAAACTTAACCTGAGTATTAAGCAGTGTCTCATAACCTTCTCTACCACCCCAGAAAACATATCCGCGGCCACCCAGCTTGACAGTCATCTCGATTGCTTTCTTAACTTGAGCAGCTGCAAAACAATAAACTTCCAATTCATTTGTGCTTCCGGCACCGTTCATGAATCTCGGATTGGAGAACATGTTTGCTGTACCCCAAAGGCACTTAATGTCTGTACCCTCAGTCTTCTCAAGAATGTAATCCGTGATCTCATCTAATCTTCTGTTTGTTTCATTGATATCGTCTGCTTCAGGAACCAGGTCTACATCGTGGAAACAGAAATACTTGATGCCGAGCTTTTTCATAAACTCGATTCCTGCATCAACTTTTGCTTTTGCGTGTTCCATTGTGCCTTCAGTTTCAGAACCGAATCTCTTGTCGATAGTTCCTCTGCCGAACATGTCAACACCGTTTGCACAAAGGTTATGCCACCATGCCATGGCAAAAGGAAGCTGCTCGCTCATCTTCTTGCCCATTACGACCCTGTCGGGATCATAGTACTTAAATGCAAAAGGGTTCTTACTTGCAGAACCCTCATACTTGATCTCCGGAATGCCTTTAAAGATCTCTTCCATATTATATCCTCCTGAATAATAACTTTTATGGTTAACGGCGGCTAACCGCTAACATCTTTATTCTATTGGATATGCAGCAATAGTCAATATTAATTTATACTGTTGGTTTTCTTTTTTTGATGACTATTTCATCAATCAAACCGGTTCTCTGATCAGATCATACGTATGATAACCGTCACCGCAATCACGGATCCTTTCAAGTGTCATTCCAAGATGCTGATATCGGGCGGATTTATTCTCGTCGTCCGTATCCAATATTACCGGCAGTTTTTGATTATCGGCAAGATCATAAACATAATTCATCATTTGTTTCATGAAGCCTTGCTTTTGATACTCTTTACGTACAACAAGAACTTCGATCCTGATAAACTTACGCTTTGCTTTACGCATTCTGATCTCGATCGAACCGCCGTCAGAAAAGGAGTCTGATACAAATTTCTTCATTTTCTTCCATCCGCCGAGTGCTTTCTTTTCAGCAGAGATCATTTTCATACCATCAATAAAGCCGATCGAGCCAACGCTTTCACCTGCCATAAACAGATATCCTTCATGTTTATCAGAGGTTGCATAAAGCAACCTGCTGTTATATGCAGCCTTAGCAATTGCATTTATGTAGGTAAACATATCATTATGCGTCACAATGAACTTTTTCAATCCCAGTTCACCGTTACTATATTCATATTCCCAAAACGCATCGGCTATATGACGGGATATAACATTAATATCATTGTCATTCAAATTCTTTAATTGAATCATTAAATATCGTTTCCTCTTCTGAAGCAAAAATCACAAACATAATCGCTCCTGCCGAGTGTTCCCTTGCGCTTTCAATCGTGATCAAATTATCAAAACAGAGTACACACCCATGCTGCAATCGCCGATGCTGCCGGGAATATGACGATCAGCTTAAGCAGTTGGCTTTTTATGTTATAACCGTATTTTCTGTTGTTATATACAGGAGTTACCTCAGGCGTAAATGTCTGGAAGAACTGGAATTTACAAAGCAGGAAATAATCGAAAAAGATCATGTCGTATACCTTATAAATCGTGAAGATCGAGACAAATCTAAAAAAGAACTGCCAGAATGTAAAATCACTTCTAAATCCATCCCATATGGAGATCACGCCGACAC
>JAIKWL010000080.1 GCA_024684815.1 Saccharofermentans sp.
GATGATGAAGACATTCAAGGCTATTACAAAGGAGTCAACGATCAACGTTGAGGGTACCGTCAGGGAGAGAAGCTCCAAGAACGATAAGCAGGCAACAGGTGATATTGAAGTAGTACCCGAGAAGGTTACCGTTCTCGGACGCTGCCGTTATAACGAACTTCCTTTCGAAATAAATCACAGCAGGGAAGCTGATGAAGCCGCAAGACTTAAGTACAGATATCTCGATATCCGTAACCCTGAGGTCAAAAAGAATCTCATTTTGAGAAGCAACGTTATTTCTGCTTTAAGAAATGCCATGATCGACCATGACTTCATGGAGATCACGACACCTATCCTTACGGTATCTTCGCCGGAAGGCGCAAGAGACTATCTTGTTCCTGCAAGAAAGCACCCCGGCAAGTTCTATGCACTCCCGCAGGCACCCCAGCAGTTCAAGCAGCTCCTTATGGTCTCGGGCATCGACAGATATTTCCAGATCGCACCCTGCTTCAGAGATGAGGACGCAAGAGGCGACAGGTGCCCGGGTGAGTTCTACCAGCTCGATATGGAGATGGCTTTTGCCAGCCAGGATGATGTTTTCGAGATCATCGAAGATGTGTTGCCTCCTGTTTTCGCTAAGTATGGCAAATACAACAGAGCTTCAGGTTCACCGTTCATGCGCATTCCTTATCTTGAGGCAATGGAGAAGTACGGTACGGATAAGCCTGACCTCCGTATCGACCTGACAGTTACTGATGCTACGGATCTTTTAAGGACCGAAGAGTTCGCTCCTTTTGCAGAAGGCGAGATCAAGGCGGTGGTCATCTCTGATTTCCACGAGAGCCGCAAGTTCATCGACAAGACTATGGCAGACTGTGAAATCCAGTCCGGAAGCAAGGGATACTGGTTCAGGGTGGACGAGAGTGGAGAGATCGTCGGAGGTGTTTCAAAGTTTGTTGCACCCAGGAAGGATGAAGTAATCTCCAAGCTCGGCCTTAAGCCTGATACACTTGTTGTTCTTTCTGCAGGCACAAAGGGTCAGGCTCAGAAGATGGCAGGTGTACTCGTAAAGACATTCGGTGCCGCAGTTCCGGGCCACATGGACAAGGAACAGTATGCATTCTGCTGGATAGTTGATTTCCCCATGTATGAGATCGGTGAGGAGTCCGGCGAATTAGAGTTCTGCCACAATCCTTTCTCAATGCCTTCCGGCGGACTTGATGTTCTTCTCAAGGCTGAAAAAGGCGAGATCGATCCTTTGACGATCATGGCTGACCAGTATGACCTCGTAGTAAACGGAATCGAGCTCTCATCCGGCGCCGTGCGTAACCATGATCCTGAGATCATGATCAAGGCATTTGAGCTTGTAAGACTCGGCGAGGAGGACGTTAAAAAGAAGTTCCCCGCTATGTATAACGCATTCTGCTACGGCGCTCCGCCGCATGCAGGAATCGCTCCCGGTGTTGACCGTATGGTTATGCTCCTGTCAGGTGAGGAGACGATCCGTGAGGTCATCCCTTTCCCTATGAACAAGAATGCTCAGGACATCATGATGGATGCGCCCGGATATGTTACAGACAAGCAGCTTGAAGAGCTGCATATCAGCATAAATACAGCAGATGAGAATAAGGGAGAAGAATAATGAAAAAGCACAGTGACATGACGAACGGTACTTTAGAAAATGAATCCGAAAATACTCCGGATATCACAGCTGAGGAGATGGAGAAAGAGACCGGATCATCTGATAAGAAACCATTCGCACGTCTTAAGAAGATCGAAAAGGGGTCTACGGCATATGAAATCCTGGACTGGCTCAGAACGATCTGCATCGGTGTTCTTGCCGGTATCTTTATCGTTGTATTTCTTGTTCAGAGAGATAACGTTTACGGCGATTCCATGGTGCCGACCTTATCTTCTGGAGACGTGATCTTCACACAGAAACTTTCCAAGTATTTTAAGAGCTTTAAGAGAGGCGATATCGTTATCCTCGACGGCCATGATATGGAAGGTTATAACAAGAAAGAATATCTGGTCAAGAGAGTAATAGGCCTTCCCGGAGAGACGATAAGGATCCAGGACGGTTGTGTCTATATCAAGCCCGCAGACGGTGATGAGTTCTACCTTTTACAGGAGAATTATCTTCCTGAAGGAACGACGACATACGTCATGGATTCAGGAATGAAGAAGGGTTATGACGAGATAACCCTGGCAGAAGATGAGTATTACTGTATGGGAGATAACAGGCCTGTAAGTAACGATTCGCGCAACCTCGGACCTTTTTCCATAAACAGGATAAAAGCTGTTGCCGTTATAAGGTTATACCCGTTCAATGAGATAAAAGTGCTCGGATAAAGGATATGACTTCATGAGTGAGAACTACCGCGAGTATATAAGGAATTTCTGCATAATCGCACATATCGATCACGGAAAGTCTACTCTGGCTGACCGTCTTATCGAGCACACCCATGTCAGGGAAAAGCGTGAGATGACAGACCAGATACTTGATAATATGGATATCGAGCGTGAGCGCGGAATAACCATAAAGTCACAGGCCGTAAGACTGCCTTATGAGGCAAAGGACGGCAATACGTATCTTTTGAATCTCATTGACACTCCCGGTCATGTGGACTTCAACTATGAGGTATCAAGGTCACTTGCTGCCTGCGATGGCGCTATACTTGTCGTTGACGCATCACAGGGCGTTGAAGCCCAGACTTTGGCAAACGTATATCTTGCAGTTGATGCAGACCTTGAAGTCCTTCCGGTAATAAACAAGATCGATCTTCCTTCTGCAAGACCTGAAGAGGTGCGTCAGGAGATAGAGGACGATATAGGTATCGATGCTTCTTATGCACCCTGCATTTCCGCTAAGAGCGATATAAATATCGATGAGGTCCTCGAAAAGGTTGTCGAATACCTTCCCTCGCCCGAAGGAGATGAGACCAAGCCTTTGGCGGCTCTTGTTTTCGATTCCAAATACGATTCATACAAGGGCGTTATCGTCAGTGTCAGAGTCAAGAACGGCACTGTAAAGACATGTGACCGCATAAAGATGATGCACTCCGGAAAGGAATTCACCGTGACCGAACTCGGCATGTTCCATCCGGGCGAACTGGTTCCCACCGAATCTTTAAGAGCAGGCGAGGTAGGTTATATCTGCGCTTCCATAAAGAATGTAAGGGATACGGCTCCGGGCGACACTGTAACGCTTGCCGATGATCCTGCCGATGAACCTCTTATCGGATACAAGGGCATTCAGCAGATGGTATTCTGCGGAATGTATCCGGTTGACGGAGCAAGATACGGTGATCTGAAGGATGCTCTCGAAAAGTTAAGACTTAACGATGCCGCGCTCTCATTTGATGCGGAGACATCTGCAGCTCTGGGCTTCGGATTCAGATGCGGATTCTTAGGTCTTCTTCACTATGAAGTAATACAGGAGAGACTTGAGAGGGAATTCAATCTCGATCTTATAAGCACCGCGCCTTCAGTTATCTACAAGATCCATCTTATGGACGGCAGTGTGGTAGATTGTTCCAATCCTACCAATATGCCGGATCCCACTACGATTGATTATATGGAAGAACCTATCGTTAAGGCGACGATAATGCTTCCTAAAGAATATGTCGGAAACATAATGGAACTCTGTCAGGAGCGCCGCGGTGAATATACCGACATGAAGTATCTTGATGAGAAGCGTGTAATGCTTCACTATATGATGCCTCTTAACGAGATCATCTATGACTTTTTCGATGCATTAAAATCACGCACAAGAGGCTATGCCTCACTTGACTACGAACCGGCAGGATACATGAGATCAAAGCTTGTTAAGCTTGATATCCTTCTGAACGGCGATCCGGTCGATGCGCTGTCTTTCATAGTTCATGCAGACAAGGCATACGGCAGGGGAAGAAGGATGTGCGAGAAGCTCAAAGAGAATATCCCGAGGCAGCAGTTCGAAGTTCCCGTACAGGCTGCAATAGGCGGCAAGATCATTGCAAGAGAGACTATCAAGGCATACAGAAAAGACGTTACTTCAAAGTGTTACGGCGGTGATATCTCACGTAAGAAGAAGCTCCTTGAGAAGCAGAAGGAAGGTAAGAAGAGGATGAGACAGGTAGGCTCTGTCGAAGTGCCTCAGGAAGCCTTCATGAGCGTCTTAAAACTTGATGATGAATAAGCATGACAGATATGGGGTGGAATGAAAATGCTTGTCAGGGATAAAAAGGGAAATGAATTATTGGAGCTTTATAAGACCGGAGAAGATAAAGCCGATGGATCTTATTCTCCGATAACGCATTGCCTTGCATCAGTTAAAGTCGGTGATGATTATCTTCTCGGATGGAACAAATACCGTCAGGAATGGGAGATCTTCGGAGGCTGCAGGGAAGACGGTGAATCTGTTAGAGAGTGCATCGTCAGGGAATGCGAGGAAGAACTCGGCATCAAAGACGGCGAGTTCACTTTCCTCGGAATAATGTATTTACATCTGGCTCCGGGATACTTCAATCCCGAATGGCATTATGAATACGGCGGATTTTACGGCATATCTCTTCCTTCTGATGCTTTGAAAGATATCGAAGCATTCAGAACGGATAAGGAAGAGGTGGAGCGTCTGGCATTTTACAGCGAGGTTAAAGGTAAAGAGCTGATAGCACCGATCGATGAATATCTGCTCGGCTGCTGGAGCTGATCAGTCTTTCTCAAGATCTCTGAGACAGTTTTTTGATTTCGCGGGCAGTTTAATGATCACTGCATCATCTTCCTGTTATAACCCTGCTTCTCGAAGTCGGTTGCATTCTCGTCGAGTTCTTCTTCCTCGAGTTCGGGTGCGGCACTCCTGAAGTCGAACTTCTTCTGCTCACCGTATTTCCAGCCTGACTCGATGGATACGAAGTCTTTTGTTGTCTCATAAGCGTCGATACCGAATGCGGAATCGTAATAAGCTTCAACACCCTGTTCCGGTGCTATATCGTGACTGTTGGCTTTTGAGAGGGACTCGATATCATGCTGCGCTTTGCCGTGAAGTATTTTCGGAAGGATCTCCGCGAAAAAATAAAGCAGCACACAGAAGAGGATGATTATCAGGAGCGTTTCCACGGGCTTGTTGAATATAAATCCCATAACCGCGAATCCGTCGGTCAATCCCGAGAAAAGACGAAGGAGCAGAAATGCCAGGATAGGAAGCAGATACAGACATGTGCGGATACCGGCATTTAATCCTATCGCATTCATCTTTGCGCGTCTTCCGGTCCTCTCTATAGTCTCCCATCCCTTGGCATAAGGGAACTCTCCGGATACTTTGCCTGTCTGACCGTTGATTATGTACTGATAATTCTTTCCGTCGTATTCGATGTTCAGAAACCAGCAGGGAAGGAGGGCATACTTGATATCCTGGTTATGGTATCTCGTTACACTTCCTGACGATTCCGGAACGAAATCGTCAAACCCGAATGTAAGTTCATCGCAGAGCTGCAGAGTGTATTTATCAAGACGGGTATAGATCCTGTCAGTCATATCAAGAGGCATCTCATCGTATTTCTCGGCGAAGAAGCCCTGCAGGTATTCCGGCCTGAATCTTACAAGTTCGGAATAGTCGAAAGGCTCTGCAGCTGACATAAGGCGGTTCGGGATCTTGACCTCTCCGTCAAAGGGGACATTCTTCAGTCTGAATTTGACTTTGCCGTATGTGAGTTTGGAATAATCGCCGTTATCGGATTTATGCATTTCCGCATACGAATCATCGACCATTCTTCCCATGTTGCCTTTGCCGACGACATTTACATCAACCTCAGTTGATATTATCCATGTCGGAACGTAAAGCCCTGACATCTTCGCTAAGACTTTTTGGGATTTGAAATCCTTTGGAAGATGGGGAATGCCGGCGCAATGCTCTTCAAACAGTGATATGGCCTTATCTTTATCGAATTTGAACGGAATTATATAGTCGGGTTTAAATTCTCTGGTAAGTCTTCTGGTAACTATTGCGGGAGAACCGCAGAAGGCACAGTATGTCGATGAGGTGTTCTTGTCAGTTACGATCTGTGCGCCGCAGGAGTTACATACTATTTCCTGACGGCTTTCGTCTTCCTTGCTGATCTCGATCGTTCCGTCGTAATCCTTCTCGGGATTTGCAAGACCGAATGAACCGACTTTGTCCAGAGTCTCAGGATCGAAGAGTCCGCCGCAGTTCCTGCATATCATGGCTCCGTGCTCTAATTCGTATACCAGGCTCGATGCGCAGTTCGGACACTTATATGAGTCTGCGGAATATGTCTTAACATCTGAAGAATCGAAACCGTCCGCACCGGCAGGTCTGTCCCAAATAGCCATAAAATTCTACCCCTTTTTATGGATTTATCCGATTCAAATATACATTAGTTCGCGAAATAATGTCAACGATAATTGATTTTATGCTGACCTGTCAGAGAATCATCTCCATGCCTGTCTTCTGAGGAAGCATACCGAGTGATTCATAGAATCTCATGGCTCCGGGATTACAGGTCCAGACATTCAAGGTTATATTGTAAAAACCGTTCTTCTTCGCAAATTCTCTTACATGATCAAAAAGCATTTTCCCGATGTGCTTTCCGCGCATCTTCTCATCAACACAAATGTCATCGATGTAAAGAGTTTTTATTTCCGTAAGAACAGAATCGTTCAGGACCTGTTTAAAGATGCAGAATGCATGTCCTGCAACATTTCCTTCATCATCAATGCATACAAAGACCGGTGAGGTCTCACATCCGATTATCTGCTTAAGTTCTTCAGCATTATATTTGGTCGCAGGACCTTTGAAAAGATCCGGACGGCCTTTATGGTGCACCATATCGACCTGGACCAGAAGTTCGAGTATTCCGGGAATATCTTTTATCTCAGCATGTCTTACAAGCATTTTTCGCTGCTCCTTTATTGTCTCGGGTATCCGCACTCGGAACAGTATTTGGTTGTAAGGCCGGTTTTACCGCATTCCTTACATGTCCATGTTCCGCTTTCATCTGAGGCAGATGCGGATATGCTTCCTGAGGGTCCGGGTTTGCCAAAGATGGACAGCATTCCCATAAATCCATTAGGAACTGCCGTTGCGGAAATATCTGCAGATTCCGGACGCATGTTTGGTGTCGGCATTGCTATATCAATCCCGGACAGATCCACACATTCATCTACCATTCCGGTAATTGTACTGCTGACTTCTTCGCCGCCCATACTGCATGCTTTCTCGCCTATGGTCCGCTTAACAGACGGGCAGCCGGTTATGAGTGAGTCATCGTAGAAAACGTTCACATTAAAGCTTCTCGAACAATCTGTCGGCATCATCGATGTGTCGACCGGGATAGAAGGATCCGTGCATGCGTAATTCCAGACAGGGATATTC
This sequence comes from Saccharofermentans sp., assembly GCA_024684815.1. Lineage (GTDB taxonomy): Bacteria > Bacillota > Clostridia > Saccharofermentanales > Saccharofermentanaceae > Saccharofermentans. The sequence goes on from JAIKWL010000080.1 coordinate 7,355, forward strand.
TCTTTGTCGGACAATTCCTGAAGTCTTGCGAAAATATCTGAGTTGATCTCCTTGCTGTCTGATACTGAGGGAAGGTTTCCTGCCTGCTTTTCGACAGTGACAAGAACCGTATTCTCTTTTTCCGGTATTTTCTTTATGTTTTTCTTTACAGTCTGATTGCTTCCGTACATCATTCCCGAAGAAAAACTAACGGTTTCAACGGCTGATACCGGACCATGCTCTTCTTTGAACTTGATGCATTCCTTCAGTGTCGGATACAGTACTTCACCTGATATCTTCCGTTCATCTGAAGATGAAGCGAAAAACAGTTTTCTGAATTCTTCCGAAGCACTGTTTCCTATATCTTCAGGTACTTCTCTGAATGTGATCCTGCTGTCTGTTCCGTCATCGAAAAGAAGTGTTATCTCAGATAAGGTGCCTGTTCCTTCACCGATAATCTTCGGCGGGGCAGGGGGCTTTCCGATCCAATCCGTGATATTGTATTTTTCTATCAAAGCAAGAAAATTATTTATGATCTCATCAGTCAGCTCATAACGTGTTATCTCTGTATCAGAAGATGACCTTTTGCAGCTGGTCATTACGCGGTCATCACCTGTAAAAGGAATTTGGGCTGTTGTCTCAAAATCAGAAAAAGGACTGATTATCAGAAACCTGTATTTGATCCCTGTAATAGGCATATTTTTCCGTCCTTTCATTTGAATGAAGTGTTTTTATGCTGTTGTTAGATTATAGCAGAAAGACATTTTTTCCAGATAACGATCAGTATCACGGCTAAGCCTCCGGCGATGAGAACCTTGATCTGACCTGAAGCTATGATGCTGCCGTCATGGTAATACTTCAGATATTCAAGCAGGAACCTTACAGGTATCGTCACAGCAAGGATAGTAAATATTGCTTTTATTTTGTCTTTCATTTTAAGTACAAGGATCAAAGACAATATATGTATCAGGATAAAAGCAGTCATATCAACGAGCTGTGCGGGAAAATAAGAGCCTTCATTTGCACCGTGATATATTATCGCCAAAGGCCCTGTATAATCCTTTCCGTGACAGCATCCCGCAAAAAGGCATCCTGTCTTAGCCAGTCCGTACATAAGAGGTGCGGCGGCAACAAATGATGCCATTACACTATCGGGTTTATCTTTTAGGATCAGACCCGAAAGAAAAACACCGCCTATCATTCCTATGACTCCGGCCAGGCCCGAAAACCCGAATACAGGACCTCTTTCAGTGAACTCTAACGAGAAAGTCAGAGAAGTTACCAGCGTGCATATGAATGTGAGAAGACATGTGTACAATATGGTCTGTTTTCCGACCTTGAATCTTCGCATCAATAAAACGGCAACAATAAAACCCAGGATCACTGACAGTATGACCAGCAGCCCATACGGCGACCAGCTTAATTCAGGTATAGAGATCTTCATACAGATCATCCGGGTATTCCGCTGCAGGACTTTGCCAATAATGCACAGGCTGCAATGGCAACGATTAACATGACGATCGTTGCTATCAGCATGCCGATGTATATCCATAAAAGGACTTTGGAGAATGTGCACTTATATTTTATCCTTGCGATTATCACGAGCACCCAGGATGCAATATATGTGCCGCCGGTTGCTCCGGTCAGAACATAGGTCAGCATCTCTGCCATTCCGTGATTGTCAGAGGCAAGGTTGGATATGCTGTTTGTGACACCTGACAGAAAACTGCTCAATACATAAGGAACAATGTATAAAGCGAGGGATATGAAGCAGAGAAGATTGCCTTTTTTCCTGATTTTTGCAGCTTCCTCATCAACTGACGGTACCACATAATCATTCTGACCTGCAGCCATATAAGGCTGAACAGGATACTGGGCATACTGCGGATATTGTTGTTGATATTGAGCAGGTTGGGGCTGATACTGAGCATCAGCCTGATATGCCTGCTGATACTGCGGCGGCTGATACTGTGCATCGGGCTGATAAGGCTGCTGATATATCGAATCTCCCTGTACAGGCTGATATACAGGTTGAGCCTGAGGCTGATATTGAATGCCCTGCTGATCAGGATTGATGTTATTGTTATTCTCCATTGCTACCCCTTTCACTAAAAAGCGATTATTCATTCCGTTGGTATTGTAACACAAATGATCAATTACACGGAAATGATGAGCAGTAAGGTTGATAGTAAAATGTGAAGAGTATTAGAAGTTATGAAAAAGGCTTTCCATGAATCAACACGGAAAGCCATGATAATTGGTGCGCCTGACAGGACTTGAACCTGCACGATCGCTCACCAGAACCTAAATCTGGCGTGTCTGCCAATTTCACCACAGGCGCTTTTCGGCGAACATTATAGCAAAAAATCAAAGCTGTGATAAGATTGTCGGGGAAGTTGGCCTTCGTGAGTAATGAGTAAGGGAGTTATTGCCGGTGACAGACAAAAGAAAACGCAAAGAGAATCTGATTACAGCGCTTCTTATAGCCGGAATGTGTATTGTTATCGGTGGAACGATAATATTCGTTGTTAAGTTTTCGGGAGATAAAACGGATGAACCTTTGCTGTTATCCGCCGGTATGACTGAAGCTACAGGACTTTCAGTTGAAAAGACTTCTTACAGTGAGGAAACTCCTTCAGACACTTCTGCTCCGACACCTGTTCCGACGGATACACCGGTGCCTACTCCAACCCCGGTTCCGGAGCCAACTGAGACACCTGCTCCCACACCGGAACCTACGGCTACGCCCACGCCTAAGCCTGAGAAACTGACGACTCTTTCCGGCTACAGTGCGGGAGATGTTATAAGCAAGGATAAGATCGACAGGGAGAATCTTTCACAGTATTTCACTTCGTGGGAGATCGAAGAAGGCGATAACCTTTATGCGAGGATCAACGGGAAATCTTATGTAAGCAATGATGATATTGCCTTAAGTGATCTGAGATATCTCAAGCTCCTTCATGTTAACTTTGACGGCAATTATCAGGTAGGCGAACTGGTCGTCAATAAGAGCGTTGCAGGAGAAGTGCTGGAGATCTTCGAGATACTCTGTGCTGAAGGTTATCAGATCCATTCGATGTATCTGATCGATAATTACTGGGCAGGGGACGGCGATTCCTCCGACTGGTATTCTATAGATGATAACAACACATCGGCATTCTGTTATCGTAAGGCTACAGGTTCAGGCAAGCTGTCGAAGCATGCTCTGGGCAAAGCGATAGATATCAACCCTCAGCAGAATCCCTATGTTACATATGATTCTGACGGCAATCCCAAATACTCACATGATAATGCTTCAAATTATGTAAGCGGCAGATCATCAGACACGGCGCATGTTATTACCACATCAGACCGTGCGTATGAACTGTTTACCTCATACGGCTGGACATGGGGCGGAAGCTGGTCGAGTCCCAAGGATTACCAGCATTTTCAGAAGTCATGAGAAATGAAAGATAATTGACTATCTGATTTTCACTTGATAATATTTGTGCATGAATAATCCTGACAGAAGAAAACAGATCCTGGATATACTTGCGGAAGAGGGCGAGATCAATACGACCGTCCTGTCTACAAGACTCGGTGTTACCGGCGCGACGATCAGGACCGATATAAGGGCCCTTGAAAGAGAAGGCGCGATCATAAGATTCCACGGCGGGATCAAGCTTCCTCATAAGATGTCTTCCTACAGCGGCGAGAACTATATGGTCAGAGCCGTAACGCATGTTGATCTTAAGAATGCCATCGGCGCAAAAGCGGCAAGCCTTGTCGGAAGCGGTAATACCATTTTCATGGATGCAAGCTCGACAACTTTTCATATGATCCCGTATCTGAAGAAAGTCAAGGATGTGACTGTTATTACTAACGGTATCCATACAGCAATGGAACTCCAGAGGAACAGTAACTTTAAGTCGATCATCATTCTCGGCGGAATGTTAAGACCCCACTCGGGAGCGATCGAAGGTCTTTCCTCCAAAGAAATGATAGGCAGGCTTTCAGCTGAATTCTATTTTGTTTCAGGCAACGGTTTTTCTGCCGAAGCAGGATTATCAGGTGATAATTTCTTTGAACTTGAACTGAAAAGACTCTGCGCGGACCGCGCCAAGAAGATCGTTGCCCTGATCGATTCCACAAAACTCGGAGCCGATTCGGCATCTTCGTTCATTCCCGCTGACAGGATCGATTATCTTGTTACCGATTCCGGCGCTTCGGCTGAGGCTGTTGAGCATATCCGTGCGAAAGGCATAGAAGTGCTTATCGGAGAAGTCTGATCTTCGTCAGTGCGAAAAGATTAAAAATTCTTTCTTTTTTTCTTTTAATGTTATAATACTCGGATGAAGTCATTTTCGCTTTTATGAGGTTAGGAAGATGCAGATTAATCCGATAATTTTACCCAGCTGGCTTACGAGCAAGTGTGTTTTCCAGCAGGGTGTCGAACTAAAGATCGAAGGTGTAGCCGCACCTTCCGCTACAGTAACGCTCGAGATAGTCAAGGATCCTACTGACGGAAGAAAGGTCAGTAAGCTCGATACCGATTACGGTGTTATCCTGAGCCGTGAGACGACGACTACATCAAAGGGCAAATTCAGTTTTACTATCCCGCCTTATAAAGCATCAGGCGATGCTTACACATTTACTTTCAAATGTCTGACTGACCAGACCGTGCTGTCTGATATCAGATGCGGTGACGTATGGGTATTCCTGGGATCTGATTTCCTCTCGATCCCGATGAAGGAAGCTAACGCGACCAAGGCACCCCTGAAGCGTAAGGTCATGAATTACCTAAGATTCTTTTCGCCTTCCAGATCAGGACTTGAGGAGGGTGAGGAAGAGTATCCGAAAGATGACAAGACTCACTATAAGAATGCCGAGTGGATCAAGGTCACCGAGACAGGCAAACTTGCTGAAGTCTCATCTTCGGCATTTGCTTTTGCATACCGCTTAAGTGACCAGATATCGTATCCTGTCGGTGTTGTGGATCTTTCATATAACGATTCCACGATCCTCAACTGGATCGCGCCTTTTGCGATGGACCGGGTCGAAGCATTAAAGGATGTAGTCGATTCGATGGGGCTTTACCTTGATGACGAAGGTTATGAGAGACTCCTGTGGATCGACAAGAGGAGAAAGAAGATCGTTGAACTCAAGGAAGAGTTCAAGAAAACGACTGAATCAGGCGATATTGATATCGAAATGCAGGATAAGCTCAAGCAGCTGCAGGGTGTGGATCCTGACGATATCAAGCCTCTTGATATCGATTTCCCGACGGCTGAGGACAGTACTCTTAATGATTCAAAGGGACATAAGGAGAATATCTCTTTTTCCTCTGCAAGCCAGCTTGATTTCAATATGATCCCGGAGAAAAAAGAGGATCCGGGCAAACTCAGTGAAGAGGATGAGAAGAAGTTCATCAAGCTTAAGTTCAGGATGTCTATTCTTTACAGGACCAAGCTGGTTCCTTTGAAGAACCTTGCGGTCAGAGGGTTCTGCTTCTCACCCGACAAGGGAGAACTGCTCTTTGACAGATATGACCTGTTCCTTATGGGACTTCTCACGACTCTTGCCGAAGTCTTCGAACCAAAGGAGGTTTTCGATGATTCGGTAATGCCTTCTATTCTTTTTGTTACGATGCATCCTAATGATGTTGACTTCGAGAATCCGTACAGCGTTCTTGAGTTCAACGAGAATTTCACTGCATTTACGAAGATGCTCAGCATGCCTTCGGGGATCGTCAGCATGCATGATATGCTTCTGCCTGATAAGACTATCAGCTTTATCCTGGGTTTGAGACTTGCGACTGTTGCTCTGGGAACCCACTTCTCGCCGAAGATGAGCAAATCGTCACCGGAGCCTAATGACATTGAGATTGCAGGAAACAAGAGGATCATAAGGTTCAGTAATCTGAACTCCGGATTAAATGCCCAGGATGCTTCCGGTGAGATCACGGGATTTGCCGTAGCAGGAGAAGACAGGATCTTCTATCCTGCACATGCCAAGAGTCTTTACGGAATGTGTGTGATGGTATGGAGAGATGATATTGAAGAACCCGTGTCTATCACATACGGCTTTACGCCTTTTCCGCATGATGCCACATTAAAGAACGGTGAAGATCTTCCGATCCTTCCTTTCAGATTCGACAGGGAGCCTGCTTATTTCGCTCCCGACCTGAGCTTTACGCACTGTGACTGTCTGGAATTTGTCGGAAAGAGAACACCGGATTCGGAGTTCGAGACGCTTGAGATCTACCGCACGTTCAAGGGCAAGGGGATCATCTCACAGGATAAGATCCATAAGCTCACAGGCAGTGCGTCACTCAGGATCAGATATGAGACCGACAAATCCCTGTACGGATTTGAGCCCTGTCTTGAGTATGCGTCTTTGTTTGCTCCTATTGAGATATACGGCAGGTCAAAGATCCAGTTGTCGATCTTCAATCCCGATCAGAAGAAGAAAAAACTTATCGTTGAAGATTTCGGTGAAGCAGAGATCCGTCAGCAGCTGACATGGCAGACGATCACGCTGGATTATTCCGAGGACGGACCTATAAGACTCGACAGTCTGAGGATCTATATTGAAGACAAAGAACGTAATGGAGAGATCTATATCGACGCGATCAATTTTATTTAGAAAGAAGGAGCACAAATATGGCCAACAAGCTTCTGTCTGCAATTGAGGATGACGTCTTTTTATCCGAAGGCTCGGTGCCTATTGTGATCGAGGGCCTGGAGCACTCCTATGACAAGGAGGATTTTCTGCCTGATGAGAGCATGCATAATTCACATGAACTGCTCTGTGTCCGCGAAGGCAAGATCGAGGCTGTAATAGGAGGCGAGACCATACAGCTCACAAAGGGCTCTGTTGTTGTTATCAGACCGCTTGTAAGACACAAGCTCATTATAAAGAGCGAGAAGGCTGACATGCTCAATCTGTATTTCGGATTTGTGCATGATACGTCAGATCTCAAGCTCACAAAGGAATCCGGAAAGAATTCCAGAAACAAGGAAGCAAAGAACAACAGTGCGGGCCCCAGTGTATTCATTCCCGGATCACTTGCCAAGATAACACTCGAGAGTTTTCTTAAGTTTGCGGATCTCGGTATAACAGAAGATAACGAGATGATCAGACTGCCTTTTTTCGTTATCAAGGGAAACGAGAAAAAGGAGATCAACCAGCTCGCCGAGCGCATCATAGATGAGAATGAAGAGAACCGCTATGCAAAAGATCTTATGGTCCACACTCTTACGGTCGAACTCATGATCATCTTATCGAGAGCATTGAGGAGCGAATGGGAGGAGAGTTTAAGCGTTAAGAACGGCAAGGCCAAAGAACTTGTTGCTATTGCAAGACAATATATGGATGCAAACTTCGATCAGGGCATTACCGTATCGGAAGCTGCTGCTTACGTATATCTGAGCCAGGGATATTTCACACGCGCTTTCAGAGATGAATTAGGGATAAGCCCGATGAATTATCTTATGAAGAAGAGGATAGAGAAAGCCTGCAAACTCCTGCAGAATAACGAGATAAAAGTATCTGCCATCTCCCTGCAGTCAGGATTCTCGTCTCCTCAAAGATTCAATGTCGCATTCAGAAAACAGATGGGCATGACCCCGATGGAATACAGGAAAAAATATCTTTGACAGGCAAGGGACAGGAGAGATAAATGTACGATTACGAACATGACAATTCAATCCCTGAGGAGAGCCGTGCAAATATGGATCTTCCCAGGATCGAAAATGCAGTAAGAGAGATCCTTGAAGCAATTGGCGAAGATCCTGAGAGGGAAGGACTTCAGGAGACTCCTCAGAGAGTTGCGAGAATGTATGCCGAAGTCTTTGCCGGACTTCACAGGGACATCAATAAGGACATCAAGGTCTTCCATGGTGAAGGCAACGACGAGATGATCCTCATCGGTGATATTCCTTTCTATTCAATGTGTGAACATCATCTTCTTCCTTTTCACGGGAAAGCACATGTTGTCTATATTCCGAGAGACGGAAAGATCTTCGGCCTTTCCAAGGTGGCAAGGATAGTCGATACATTATCGAGAAAACCCCAGCTTCAGGAAAAGCTCACATCCGAGATCGCTGATGCTATCGAAAAGGCTGTTGATGCAAGATCAGTCTGTGTCGTTCTTGAAGCAGAGCATCTCTGCATGACGATGAGAGGCATCAGAAAGCCGGGTTCAAAGACTGTCACTTCCGCAATGCGCGGAGGTTGCAGATCCGATATCAGGACCAGAAATGAGGCGCTTGCTCTCATAAACAGACAGCGCTCAGGCGTATAAGGGAGATTTAGCACAATGAATGCAACCGACGGAAGATTCAGCGGAATCTACAAATGCGGAAACCGCACACTTGAAATGGGCAGGAAAACGCTCATAATGGGCATCCTTAATCTGACGCCTGATTCTTTTTCCGATGGCGGAAGATATAACAGTAAGGAAGCTGCTGTTGACAGAGTTGCCGTTATGATCAAAGAAGGCGCTGACTGTATCGATCTCGGTGCAGAAGCAACAGGCCCCAATTCGGTTCAGATATCTGCCGAAGAAGAGATGGAAAGGCTTTTGCCTGTGCTCTCTGCTGTAAGAAGCCGCTTCGATATCCCTCTTTCTGTTGATACCTTTAAGTCAGAGACGGCAAAGGAAGCTATTACTGCCGGATGCGATATCATCAATGACATCACCGGTTTTCTCGGCGATCCTGATATGGCTAAGACTGTGGCGGATTCAGGCGTCGGAGCGATACTGATGTTTAACAGAAGGACCAGGGGAGATGATTTCCCGGCATTTGAGCCTATCAGCAGACGCGCAGTAAGAGAACTTACCGAGAGCATAGAGATCGCTAAAAAGGCCGGAATGACAGACGACATGATCATGACAGATCCCGGAATCGGTTTCGGCACAACAAGGATCGAGGATGCAGAACTTACGGGTTCAATATTGTCTCTCGGTATGCAGGGAAAGCACCCTGTTCTTTATGCAGCTTCAAGAAAGCGCTACGCAAGGGTCTTTGCAGGCGGTGATATGGCCACTGAGATGCAGCTTGATTATGCGACTGCAGGACTTTCATTTACTGCTGCTTCATTGGGTGCATGTATGGTAAGAGTTCATAACGTTGCTGCTTCAAGGGCGGCTCTTGATACATTTGACAGTACATTCTACGCTTTTGCAAATATGTGATCTTTGAAAGGATAACGGGAATTTGGATAAGATAACACTTTCGAAAATGGAATTTGAAGGACATACCGGCTGTCTTGATTTCGAGAAGGCAGAGGGACAGAGATTTATCGTTTCTATAGATATCTTTTCGGAAAGGATAAAGGGATGCTACACTGATGAGCTTTCCGACACCATAGACTATGCGGCGGTTTTCGATGTCGTAAAGCAGACTGTGACATCAGATCACGGAAATCTCATCGAACACCTTGCTCAGCTTATAGCAGATAACGTTCTTGCATCAGATAAAAGGATTGCAAAGATAAATGTGACGGTATCCAAGCCGGAAGCACCTGTGAAAGGCATTTTCGAGACTATGGAAGTCACCATAGAAAGAGCCCGCAAGGAATTTGTCATTCTTTCTCTCGGAAGCAATCTGGGAGACCGTGAAGCGAATATCCATGCCGCAGAGGAAGCTTTAATGGCGCTGGACGGCACGGAAGAATTTAAATTCGCATCGATATATGAGACAGAACCCGTAGGACTTGAGGATCAGCCGTATTTCCTGAATACCTGTGTCGGGTTTTATACCGATATCGATCCTTTTGACCTGCTGGATAAGATACATGTCATAGAGAATGATCTTTTAAGAACCAGGGAAGTTCACTGGGGTCCGAGGACTATCGATATCGATATCATATTCTACGGTGACCGCGTGATAATGAAGCCGGAACTGACACTGCCGCATCCCAGGTGGAATGTCAGGTCGTTTGTTACGGTACCCTTAAGAGAGATCCGGGAAATAGGACAGGATCACCCTGACGACAAGGAAGTGTCCTTATACCGGAAGCGCTGATAATTGAGTTATCAGGGTTCAAAGTTTATAATGTAGTGCCATACATAGGAAGGATGGAAAGATTTATGTCAGAGAATAATTCAGGCGCACCGGTACAACAGCCGGATAACCGCAATAACGAGCAGAATAAAGAAAAGCGCCAGAAGTTCGATCCCGCAAAGCAGGACGGTAACCGCAGAAACAATAACCGTAATAATCACAGAAGAAGAAATAACGGCCAGCGTCAGGGCGGTAATGATAACAGAAAGCGCGATAATGCAGAGGGACAGCCCGAAGCTAAGAACCGCGAGCGTAGTTTTGACAAGCAGAATAACCGCGAGAAGAATAATAAGTTCAATAAGCGTGAAGGCGGTCAGGGCGGTGAGAAGAGAAACCAGCAGTCCGGCTTTGAGCGCAAGCCCAAGAATAAGCGTCCCAGAGAGATCGATGCAGAAGTTGCAAAGAATGTCAAAAAGGTTGAGACCATTGATGATATCAGAAGCGACAGCGCAAGGATAACAAAGGAAATATATCTTGAGATCGCATCTCTCAAGAATATCAATCTAAACTGATCATGAAGGGCTTATTTATCACTTTTGAAGGCATTGACGGGTGCGGCAAGAGCACGCAATGCGAGCTTCTCAGGAATTATCTTGAAAGTCTCGGCAGGGATTTCATCTTTGTGAGAGAACCAGGCGGGACTGTGATCGGCGAACATATCAGAGAGATACTTCTTGATAAGAAGAATTCCGGAATGACTCCCAGAACAGAGCTGCTTCTTTTCGAGGCTGCAAGAGCACAGATCACCGACGAAGTGATCAAGCCTGCTCTGGAATCAGGAAAGACGGTCATTTGTGACAGATTTTTTGATTCTTCATCAGCTTATCAGGGAATGGCAAGAGGCATGGGCATGGATTTTGTTGCTTCTCTCAATATGGCTGCAACAGGAGGCCTTAAGCCTGATGTCACATTCTTTTTCGATATAAGCGCTGAAGAGGCACTTGCCCGCCGCGGCAAAAGAGGAGAAGCTTCTGACAGGATTGAACTTGCCGGACTTAAGTTTCAGGAGGATGTGAGGGAAGGATATCTTGAACTTGCAAAGAACTCTGACGGCCGTATCGTGACTTTGGATGCAACACTCGGAATAGAAGAGATCTTCGAACAGATAAAGCAAACACTGGAAGGAAGGATCTGATGGCTTTTTCATCGATCATAGGACAAAAGCAGATCAAACTCAGATTATCTGCCGAAGCCCAAAGGCGCGGCAGCGGTGCATACATGCTTTCCGGTCCTGAAGGATCCGGCAAAAGACTGATAGCAGAAGAGTTTGCCAAGGCCCTTATGTGTCCTGATTGCGGACCTGACGGCGCCTGCGGTGTGTGCTCCAACTGCAAGTATTTTGATAACTGTACGACGCCTGATGTTACGAGAGTCTATGAACCTTCCGAGACAAAGAAAGTCAGGGTAGATTTCATAAAAGACAGTGTTGTTGCCGAATCGTACCTGAAACCTCAGTTTGCAAGGACAAAGACGTTTATCATTGATTTTGATTATCTCGGAGAGGAAAGCCAGAACGCTCTTCTTAAGTCTCTGGAAGAACCTAAGAAGGATGTTGTCTTTATCCTTACGAGTTCAAATACAGATACGGTCCTTGATACGGTAATGTCAAGAGTTACCGAGATCAAGCTTGATCAATACAGTGATGAGGAATTGGAAGAGATAGTCAGGATCAATTGTCCCGGTCTTGAAGATGCGAAGATAAAGTCGGCAGTATATAACAGCGGAAGGATCCCGGGCAAGGCAATAAGTCTTGCAAAGGAGGATTCCGGCGTAAGCATAAGACATGAGATCAACAGCATAATGATCGCTATGCCTGAAAGTTCATATATTGATGTTCTTGAAGATCATTTGGATGTTCTTACAGGCTTTAAGGATGATTCGAAGATAATAGCTTCTTCGATATTAATGTTCCTTGATGATGTATCAAGACTCATTAACTATCCTGATTGCCGTAAGATCAATAACGGGATGGACAGAGAGGCGATAGAGAATTTCGTTGCCGTTAACAAACATATAAACACACTTAAACTCGGAAGATGCTCTGAAGCGGTGAATACTTTCCTGAGAGCTCTGGAAGTAAATGCCAATTTTGATTCCGCTGCTTCTGCAATGCTTCTCCGAATCCATGAGGAGCTGAAGAAATGAAGATAGTTAACTTAAGAACAAGAGATGCCGGTGTAACTTTAAGATACAGCTGTGACGGGCTGTCGCTTAAGCTCGGAGATGCAGTCATGATCGATACCGAGACGGGCGAAGAGATAGCTTTTGTTGCACAGGAACCTTACGTTGAAGAAACCGGCGGGGAACTCCCTGCGGTAAAACGTATCGCCGGTGAGAAGGAGCTCGACAAGTACTTTGATATATGCGCAAAAGAGAAGGAAGCATTCTTCAAATGCAAGGAACTCATTGCCGCACGCAATATCGTGATGAACCTTGTTGACTGTGAATATACATTTGACCTTAAGAAACTGACATTCTTCTTCACTGCAGACGGAAGAGTCGATTTCAGGGAACTGGTCAAGGATCTGGCATATGCTTTCCGCACAAGGATCGAATTGAGGCAGATCGGCTCGAGAGACCAGGCAAAGCTTGTCGGCGGAATCGGAATGTGCGGAAGAGAATTATGCTGCTGTTCCTTCCTTAACCGTTTTGCTCCGGTCAATTTAAAACTCGCAAGATCACAGGGATTATCTCTGAATCCCGGCAAGCTCAACGGTGCATGCGGAAGACTCATGTGCTGCCTTCAGTTCGAGAAGGAGGCCTATGATGATGCGCACAGAAGACTTCCTGATCCCGGTCAGCGCATCAGGACTACAAACGGTATGGGAATAGTAACTGACGTTAATTACATCGATGAGACTTTGAGCGTTAAGTTCGTTTCCGAGAATGAGACAGAGATCAACAAATATGCATGGGCAGATATCGAGGATCTTAATCAGGATATGACCAAACACAATTCTTCAAATGCTTCCGCATTCAAGGATTATCCTGATATGAACGGAGCTTTTGATGATTCTGACGGCGAAGACGGGTAAGTTTCCGACCGATGTCGCTTTGAGATAATGAATTAGGGCATAACGGGTGTTTTTTGTTAAACACCCGTTGTTTTACTCTATGTCTTTGATATAATGAACTCGTCTAAAAATGAATAGGAGGATATTTTTATGGCATATGTAATTTCTGACGCTTGCGTTTCATGCGGCACATGCGCTGACGGCTGCCCCGTTGGAGCTATCTCCCAGGGTGATACACAGTACATTATCGATGCTGATGTTTGTGTTTCCTGCGGTGCTTGCGAAGCTTCCTGCCCTACAGGCGCTATCACTGAAGGCTGATAACGTACTCGTTATTTTATTAGCATTACAAAAGAGGTTGTCCTTTGGACAGCCTCTTATTTATTAGGTTCGTACATTGATTAGATCTTTTCTTTAAGTTAGTATTAATTATTATTTATTGAGCGTATATGTTGAGGGGGTTGTTTCGTGTCGTCAAGAAATAATCTGTCCACCAAGATAATAATGATGGTAGAGGGTATTCTGCTAGTCTCCGGTATCCTGTTCTGTTCAGTATCGGTTTACAGGTCCAGAGTCGGAATCCGCAAAGCCATCCAGCAGCGTATGCTCGATATCGCAAACTGTGCTTCAGGTTCCGTGAACGGTGATGTCATGAAAGGGCTTACCGAAGATAAGATCGGCAGCACGGAATATAATGAAGTCTATAACACTCTTGCTGTTTTCAGAGATAACGTTGAACTCGAATATGTATATACCATCAAGCAGGCCGGCGAGAAGGATTTTATCTTTACCATGGACTTGGACCTTGTCAGCCCTGCAAGTTACGGAGACAGTGTCAAATATACCGAAGCTCTTGCCAGTGCAGGAAGAGGTGTTGCAGCTGTCGACGAAGTGCCTTATTCGGATCAGTGGGGTGAATTTTACAGTGCCTACAGCCCCGTGCTCGATTCAAACGGAAAAGTTGCCGGCATCGTTGCCGTTGATTTCTCCGTTGATTGGTTCGAAGGTCAGTTATCTGCACAGACACGTTCAACTGTTATAGGTTCTCTGATAATACTTCTCATATCTCTTGTTTTTGCAGCTGTTCTTTCTCTGCTTATCGTAAGACCGTTTGTAAGAGCTCAGGGCGAGCTTCTGGAAGAGAAGGTCCGTGCAGAGAGCGCAAGCCATGCAAAGAGCGATTTCCTTGCAAACATGTCTCACGAGATCAGGACTCCCATCAATGCCGTACTCGGTATGAATGAGATGATCATCAGAGAAGAGCACAAAGCCAAAGATCTTGCCGAGAGCGATCCTAAGCTTGTCCAGGAAGCTCTGGAGAATATCGGTGTCTATGCCGGAGATGTTAAGAAAGCCGGTCATAACCTTTTGGCTATCGTCAACGATATCCTTGACTTCTCGAAAATAGAATCCGGCAAGCTCGATATCATGGAAGCTCCGTATCAGCTGAGTTCACTCCTGAATGATGTAAATAACATGATCATCTTCAAAGCCCAGGACAAAGGTCTGAAATTTTCGATGGAAGTTGATCCTTCGATCCCGGATGAACTGTCAGGCGATGAAGTCCGTGTCCGCCAGATACTTACCAACCTCCTTAACAATGCCGTCAAGTATACGGAGAAGGGTTCTGTAACCCTTATGATCCGCGGCAAGAGGATTGAGGATGGAATGCTTAATCTGTCCATGATCGTTTGGGATACTGGAATCGGTATCAAGCCCGAAGATAAAGAGAAACTTTTCAATAAATTCCATCGCCTTGAGATGGAACAGAACAGTACGGTTGAAGGCACCGGTCTGGGTCTTGCCATAACACATCACCTTGTTAACATCATGGGCGGTAAGATCGATGTCGAGAGTGAATACGGAAAGGGTTCCGTCTTTACCGTTACCATTCCGCAGAAGATCATATCTGAAAATACCATTGGAGACTTCCAGACAAGACTGGAAGACAATGCACCGGGTGATAAACCTTACAGGGAATCATTCCGCGCTCCTGATGCCAGCATCCTTATTGTTGATGATACCAGGATCAATCTTACGGTTGCCGTTAATCTTCTCAAGAACACTAAGATGAAGATAGACACAGCGACTTCAGGCGCCGAAGCGATAGTGAAGGCGGAGAATAACAAGTACGATGTGATCTTTATGGATCAGCGTATGCCCAAGATGAACGGAACAGAAGCTCTGCACCGTATCCGCGAGACCGAGAAGGGCGCGAGCAGGGACGTTCCCGTTGTATGTCTTACTGCCGATGCTGTAATAGGCGCCAAGGAACGCTACCTGTCTGATGGTTTCTCGGATTATCTGACTAAGCCTATCGACAATTTCGCTCTTGAGAATATGCTCTTAAAATATCTGCCCGGAGAAAAAGTCGAGCGCGTTATCGAAGAGACCGTAACGGTTTTCGGAGATAAGGAAGCCACAGAGAATGACTTTGATATCCTCCGTTCTGTAGGGATCGAGCCCAGAACGGGTCTTAGATACTGTCAGGAAGACATATCGCTTTACCATTCGCTCCTTGCCGAATACGCATACGGCGAACTCGAGAAGTCTGAGAATCTCCAGAAGAGCTATGAAGCTGAGAACTGGCATGATTATTCTATCTATGTTCATGCTCTTAAGAGTTCTTCCAAGATGATAGGCGCTCTGTCATTATCCAAGATAGCAGCTAAGCTCGAGGCAGCTGCAAATGCAGTCGATTCGGGAACTATAAAGGCTGAACATGATTCCATGATGGAGGAATACGGTGTGGTAACTGCTGTCATCCGTTCACTTATCCCGAAAGAAGCTCTAGGGAATGAAAAAGATGACGTAACGGAATTCTCGCCGAATGATGAAGTTATCGAATTCCTTCCTAACGAAAATCATGAACAGTGACAGGAGGCAATCTTAATGCCCGGTTGTGAAACATGCCAATATGCATTTATAGATGAAAATACCGGTGAGGCGGTGTGTGATCTTGATCTTGACGAGGATGAGGTCATAAGGCTTTCGCAACGTTCATATAAGGAATGTCCTTTCTACAAAGACGGTGACGAGTATAAGACCGTCAGGCATCAGATGTAAGGAAAAACGCTTTTTCTCTGATAAAAACTCTGTATAATATTAAATATGGTGTTGGATAGCCGGTATATCCCGGGGTTAATGGAATCAGGGTTGATCAAAAATGGCATTTCTTAAAAGTTATTCCTGCGTTAAATGCGGTGGTGTCCTGAACTTTGATGAGGATCAGGAAGTTTTCGGTTGTCCTTTTTGCGGCGGTGAATTTGCATTTACAGATTTCCACAGAGGGGATCTGATCAAGCAGGGAAAGATGGCTCTGAACAGGGAAAATTTTTTTACTGCAAAAGATAAGTTTCAGGCGATCCTTAAGAGAAATCCAAGAGACTTTGAAGCGCTGCAGGGCCTGATACTGGCTGAAGGAAATATTCCTGCTGTAAACAGGCTTTGCAGGATCGAGTATCTGGAAGATGCCAAATTAAAAGAAGCTATAGAGGCAACAAAGAAAGCTAAAGAGGCACTGAATGAAGAATCCGAGTATTTCGGAATCCTTATCAGCATGTTCGAGCTTGCTTATAAATACCACAAGAGCAGCGATGAAACTGATATAGCAACAAAAGCAAAAAATAAGCATTTCAGAGCTATGAGTTATGAACTGATCGGTATCGAAGAACGCGAGGAAGTTGCTTTTGACGGTTTTAAGAAGGTGCTCGTTTTTTTAGCTTCAAGAGTCTTACCTGTTTTCCTGGCTGTTTCGATTGTTTCAGGACTCTGGTGGATAACCGCCGGTTTTGTCGGTCTTGTTGCTCTTACAGGCGGAATAATAAAACTCTATTATTTCTCACAGAAAAAGCGGATAGACAGTCGTCTTAGCAGCGAGATGAGACAACAGTTTGATGAAGAAGATACTGAATTTGATAAGTTGAAGAATATCAGGAATGAGTACATTAAAACCTATATCAAGCTTAAGAAGATCGTTCCTGATCCCAAAGCTTACGAAAAACCCCTGCCGCCTGAAAAGAAGGATACTTCGGTAACTGACGATCCTTTCATGAATATCGAGAAAAACGTCATCTGTAACAAGTGCGGCGGCCAGTTGGTCCTTGATAAAGAGAAAAACCTTTACGAGTGCAGATCCTGCGGAGTTGCATACGGCACGACCTTGTTCTTCGGTGATCCTTTCAAAAAAGCTGCAAAAGCTCTGAAGGAAAATGATTTTGAAGAAGCAGAACAGAGATTCTCTTATATCCTGATGATGGATCCTCATGTTTTCGAGGCCCTTCTCGGAAGGATTCTTTGCGCCGGCCAGTGGAAGAGCATTAATGATATTGCTTTGACTGAAGAGGCTGTGCCTGAAATACGTCTGGATAATATTAAAGGACGTGCAGACGAAGCGGTTATGCATGTTGCAGAAGAAGACATGTCCTTTATGGAAGATATCCGGAAGCTTATTTATCTTTACTGTGATTATGAGCAGGCAGCGCAGGCGGCTGATATATTTAACGGTCTGCTTGAGAATATATCCAGGAACAGACTGGCTCTCCTGGCAGATAAGGATAATGAGGATTCTCCTCTTAAAAATGAAAACGATTATGTGATAAAGAGAAGAGCTGAGCTTGCAAAAAAGCATGATTCGAAGGATAAATTCGATGAATTGAAAGCTAAGCTCTTACTTGAGAATACTAAAAGGCTATCCAAGGTATGAGAGGATAGATAATGGCCGGATTAAAGAGTTACACATGTTCAAAATGTTCAGGAGTCCTTGTTTTCGACAACGGCAGGGATAATTATGCCTGTCCCTTCTGCGGAACAAGTTTTCAAAGCGGTGCTTTCTATAGTGAAGAGCTTTTTGCTCAGGCAAATTCGGGCCTTGAGCAAAAGGCTTTTGAACTGGCCAAAGAAAAGTACAATCTCATATTGGAAGAGGATCCTCATAACTTTAATGCGTTATTAGGTTCTGTGCTTTGTGAGACAGGAATCTCATCTGTTTCTGAACTTGAAGATCACGGGATTATCAAGGATGCCGATCCGTCGAAAATAAGGATTGCAGTCAAAAAAGCAAAGGATAATGCCACTATAGCGGAAGCTTTGTTTTTTGACGGGTTTATGGAACTGATTGATCTTGCCGCGGAGATCAGGAAGACCGGCGATGTAAAAAAGGAAGTCACTTCTGGAGAGACTAAAGAAAGATTTGAGAGATCGGCAGAGTTGGTTTCAGGTTACGATGAGTTAAAAGGACTGTGTATTATGATAACAGCTTTCCTTTTGGGCGGGACAATCATATTCCTGGTATTGGGAGGGTTGACTGAATTCGCTCTGTTTACCATGATAGGCGTTTATTTGGCAGCAGCGTTGATATTTGCTTTAATCTGTCTGGGTCACCTGATGCTCGGTGCCGGATCCAAAGCGGATGCCTACCGGCAAGTCAATAATGTTGCATCATCCGCAAAGGCAGTCGCTTCAAGAAAAGAAGAAGCTGAGATCGAAGAATATAAAGAGAAATTTTCACAGATGATGAAGTCTTTTACAGAACTGAAAGAATCTGCCCTGTCTTCTCCTGAGATCGAAAGAACAGAAGAGGACAGCAATAATACTGCAACCAGTACAGGAAAGAACGTAATCTGCGACAAGTGCGGTGCGGAGTTATCTCTTGATGATTCAGGACGCTTTTACAGCTGCAAACACTGCGGCGTTGCATACGGAGTCTCCCTTTTCTTCGGGCATTCTCTCGAGAAAGCCCTGAATGTTTTAAATGCCGGCTATTTCGAAGAAGCTGACAGCAGACTTTCATATTTTCTGATGCATGCTCCTTCCGATTTTGATGCACGCCTCGGGAGGATCCTTTGCTGCGGAAGATGGACAAAGATAAGCGATGTCGATTACTCAAACGATACTTCGCTCGATCTTATCAGGAAACTTGAAAACCTGACTAAAGAAGCTACAGAGAATGTAGCTGAACCTGATAAGGAATTCTTTGTTGAAGTAAGAGAACTTACAAATATTCTTACCAAGATCATGCTCAACAGAAACAAGCAGAATAAGCTTATTTCAGCTCTTGAAAAGCTGGAGGCAGCCAAGATCGCATATTCATATTCGTACGATTATGTTAAATCTGATCCTGAAAAGGAGAAGCGAAAACTTGACTACGATCTCAGGACTCTTCGGATCGAAGAAGAATATATACGAAAGCGCTTTGAAGATGAAAAGAACAAACTGATCGGAATGAGAAGTGACAGCGTATTCTGCAAATAATTGTATAATATCTTGTAATTCTTAATGAACGGCGGTAAGAACGGTTGCCTGATCCTTTAGTTGTCAATGTCGAAGGCGAGAACATCATGCCTGAATCACTCGGGCGCGGCGGTCTTATGCTTTTGCAGCACAAGGACTGCTATAAGCTTGATACTGCAAGCGTTTTGCTTGCATGGTTTGCCGCATCCTTTGTCCGAATGGGAAAACACAGTGAAATGCTTGAATTAGGCAGCGGCACGGGAGGCGTATCTTTGCTGGTTTCTGCCCGCTGCAGGCATGCGCATGTGGACGGTGTGGAGCTTGTTGAACTGCCCTATAAAGTATTCTGTGAGAATATAAAGCTAAATAATCTGTCCGACCGCATCAACGCATTTAATTGTGATCTTCGTGAGCTTCCTTCTGAGATTAAGAACAAAGCTTATGATGTAGTCTTTATGAATCCGCCTTTTTACGACGGTACTAAAGGATCGGTCACTGATGCAATGGTCAAGTCTGAACATGAGAAAACTGCCCGTTTTGCTGATTGCGGTGTGCTGGAGGATTTTGTTCGCGTGCAGTCTTTGCGCACCCGAACGAGCGGCGGATATGCGGTTATGTGCATAAGCCCGGACAGGGTGCCGGAAGTGTTTTCGATGTATTCAAAATATAAGATCACTCCTGTCAGACTGCTGACAGTTCATGCAAATGCAGGTAAAGATGCCTTCCTTGCACTGATTACGGGAAAGAAAGGCGCACCAAACGCAGAGTTTAAGGTGCTGCCGCCTTTATTCTTAAATGAAGAAGGTTCATCAGCTCTTACAAAGAGAGCAACACACATATATGAGGAGGAACACTCGGATTGCTTTATCTAGTCGGAACACCCATTGGAAATATTGATGATATGTCGCCCAGAGCATGCGAAGTTCTTAAAAACGTTGATGTAATAGCATGCGAAGATACGAGAGTTACGGGAATCCTGTTGTCACAGCTCGGTATCACCGGCAAGCGTTTGATCTCTTACCACGAGCACAATAAAGCCGCAAGCGGAAACGGGATCCTTGATATGCTTAAGTCAGGCCTTAATGTTGCTGAAGTATCAGATGCAGGAATGCCCGCAATCAGTGATCCGGGTGCGGACCTTGCATCACTTGCAGCTTCAAACGGCATTGATGTGAGCGTTATTCCCGGACCTTCCGCAGTAACTGCTGCACTGAGCATCTCAGGCCTTGATACCAGGTATTTCCACTTTGAGGGTTTCCTTCCTTCAGAGGGATCCAAAAGACGTGAACGGCTAAAAGCATTGACTCTGATCGGGGAGACAATAGTTCTCTATGAGGCGCCTCACCGCTTGAAAAAGCTCCTGGATGAGCTTAACAATGCCGGTTTTGGTGATAAAAAGATCGCACTTTGCCGCGAGCTCACAAAGAAATACGAAGAAGTTCTCCGCATGACAGTATCTGAAGCCATCGAGTACTATAAGATCACTGAGCCAAGGGGTGAATTCTGCATATGCCTTGAACCGCTGGAGCAGAAGGCTATGACTGAAGCAGGGGACGGAACGGCACTTATTGCGCTTCTTAAAGAGAAGGGTATGTCTTCAAAGGATATAGCTTCCGTTGTATCCGAATATACGGGGATGAACAAAAAGGAAGCCTACAAGATCGCTTCAGAAAGCTGATAGAGTGAATTATTGATCTCACGTTTGTAGCACCTGCTTCGATTACCCGTCAAGGGTTCAGGCTCCGCCTCGCTTTTCAAGCGCCCTTGACCGGCATCTCGCAGCTGCTTGTTGAGTGCTTAAGGGATGCAAGGCATCCCTTGCATCAAAGATGTCGGGATGTTAAAGAAGTTGTTTGAGTGAAGGCATCGAGCCAATTTATAGCTGGCTTTATCTGTAATTCTTTTCGATGAAATCATTAAACCAGCTTATGTCCAGAGGATGATCAGCAGATTCAAAGGTATAAAACAATCTGTCACCCTGAAATATCTGAGCCTTCGCATATTTGTTTGCTCTGTCAATCATATCCTCAACATATCCGGAGTCGCCCATTTTTCCGCAGTGTTCGTGGTAGAGTATTTTTCTGTCACTAAGTCTCAGGATAGTGAAGTCGGGGTGAAATACCACACCTCCGATAAGGACCGGGCATTCATACTTATACGGAATACCCTTGATATAAAGCCTGTCCGCGATTATTACTTCTGACTTGGATCTTACACGTTCACCTTTCATCGTATAGTATTCAGGAGCATCCTTACTGAAAGGTTTTGGCACAAAAGGAATTGCCAGCCATTCTTTGGCATAATCTTCGTCGCTGAATATAAGAGGTGAAGCATACTTGATATATCTATCATCAAGTGCTAAATAGGCTTTCTCAAAAGTGGTTTTTGGGTACTCGAGAATATCTTTCTTAAGTACTTTAGCTTCGAGTTCTGCTGCTTCGAGTGCTTGCTTTATCTGCTCCTTTTGAACTAATTGGCGAATTAATACAAAGTCTTTTTTGCCCAAATAATTTTCGCCTGAACTTGAGTATGTGTAGAAATATGAATAACCCTTATGAATCCGGATATAAATACTGCATCCCGGGAGTCCCTCGTTTGCTTTTTCGAGTGACGATATGGTTCTAATCAGTGTTCTATATCTGGCACGCATTACATCCAATACTGAATTCTTCATATAGAGTGCCATCCTTTAGGGTTTTTCCTTGATTATAGAGTCTGTGATTTAATAAAACAGGTTTTTAAAGCAAGTTGAGACTATTTTCAAGAAATTGAGACTAGTCTCATCTTTGTTGTTTCGGTAGAGTTCCACGGAAATACTATTTTAAATATGCCTTTCCGTGGAAAAACAGATGATTTTTCCACGGAAACGCATCTGCAAAACCTGTTTTCCGTGGAAATGCAATTGCATAATAATCACCTTCAGTGGCCTCTTCTTGAAAACTAATGCGCAAATAACTATAATCATTTAATTACGCGCTGACTTTATTATATTTACGCGCGGGGAGGAACATCATGGCTGAAAAGAAAACATTCTACATCACTACACCGATCTATTATCCGTCGGGCAATCCGCATATCGGACACTGCTATTCGACTCTTGCATGCGATGCTATCGCAAGAATGAAGCGAATGCAGGGCTATGATGTAATGTTCTCCACAGGTACAGACGAGCACGGTCAGAAGATCGAGAAGAAGGCTATTGAGATGGGCGTTACTCCTAAGGCTTATGTTGACGATATTGTTGCCAACTTCAAGAGACTCTGGGCAACACTTGGTATCAAGTATGACAGATACGTCAGGACTACTGACGATTACCATATCAAGACAGTTCAGAACATGTTCGAGAAGCTCTATAAGGATGGCTACATCTATAAGAGCGAATATAAGGGTAAGTACTGCACACCTTGTGAATCTTTCTGGACAGAGAGCCAGCTCGTTGACGGCAAGTGCCCTGACTGCGGAAGAGAAGTAACAGAGGCTTCAGAGGAGGCTTACTTCTTCAAGCTTTCAGAGTTCGGTCCCAAGCTCAAAGAGCTCCTCCTGGATCCCGAGAAGAATTTCCTTGAGCCTAAGTCCAGAGTTAATGAGATGATCAACAATTTCATCGAGCCCGGTCTGCAGGATCTTTGCGTTTCCAGAACGAGCGTTAAGTGGGGAATCCCCGTTACATTTGACGAGGGCCACTACGTTTACGTTTGGATGGACGCTCTCACAAACTATATCTCGCTCCTGGGATTCATGAACGATACTTACAACGATTACGAGAAGTACTGGCCTGCTGATATGCACGTAATGGCAAAGGAGATCGTAAGATTCCACTCGCTCATATGGCCTGCATTCCTCATGGCATTGGGGGAGCCCCTTCCTAAGAAGGTGTACGGCCACGGCTGGATCACTTTTGACGGCGGAAAGATGAGTAAGTCAAAGGGCAATGTTATCGATCCGTTCGTACTTTGCGAGAGATACGGCGTTGATGCTTTGAGATATCACCTTTTAAGAGAGATGGTATTCGGATCTGACTGCCCTTATTCAAATGAGCAGATGTTCGCAAGGATCAACTCCGACCTGGCTAACGATCTGGGCAACCTCGTTTCGAGAACGACGGCAATGGTCATTAAGTATTTTGACGGTACGCTTCCTGAGGATAAGGAGTTTACAGATGCTGATAATGACTTGCTTGAGCAGCTTGACGCTCTGCCGGATTTTGTTTCCGAGACATTTGAGACAATGCGTTTCTCTGAAGGCCTTGCAAAGATATTCAGCGTAATCGCAAGAGCAAACAAGTATATTGATGAGAATGAGCCCTGGAAGCTCGCTAAGGATGAGACGGCAAAGCCGAGACTTGCAGCAGTTCTTTACAATCTGCTCGATGCAATCAGACGCGTTGCTATCCTCTTAGAGCCCGTAATGCCTCATACATCGCCCAAGATCTTTGAGCAGATCGGTGCTGATGAGTCCAGTACAACATGGGAAGCTTCCAAGGCAAGACATGCTCTTTCTGCAACAGTAACAGTTACTAAGGGTGAAGTCCTTTTCCCCAGGATCGACATCGACAAGGAGATCGATGAACTCAACAAGATGTTCCCTTCAGCAGAAGAGGAGAAGGGCAAGGATCTTGAGCCTTTGAAGCCCCTCACGAAGTTCGATAACTTTGCAGCTTTGGATCTCAGAGCAGTTAAGGTCCTTTCATGCGAGAAGGTCGAAAAGTCCGATAAGCTTCTGAAGTTCAAGGTCGACGACGGTTTCGGTGAGAGACAGGTTCTTTCGGGCATTGCTAAGTACTATAAGCCGGAAGATCTCATCGGCAAGACTCTTGCTATGATAGTAAACCTTGAGCCCCGTAAGATGATGGGACTTGAGAGCAACGGCATGATCCTTTCAGTCAAATACGGTGACGGTTACCGTGTTGTCGAGTTCGATGATTCGGTACTGCCGGGTTCTGATATTTCGTAACTGGCCGTGAGAGAGCCCGTTTATTACAGCGGAAGCGCCAGGTTCTTTGATACTCACGCGCATATCTACGACAGGAAATTTGACGCTGAAAACGTAACAACGGAAGATATTTTGCTGCGATGCAAAGCTTCCGGTGTTACGAGTGTGCTCATTCCTGCTGATAATGAATCTACAAGCAGGACTGCTGTTGAGATGGCAAACCGGTATAACGGCTTTGAAGGTGTAACTTTATATGCTTCCTGCGGTGTGCATCCGCATGAAGCGAAAACATATACTGAAGATACTGAGAAGTATCTGAGAAGCTGTCTGGAGACCCGTGAAGAGCTCAGGATAGTAGCTTTGGGCGAGATAGGTCTTGATTACTATTACGACCTGTCGGAAAGATCCGTTCAGAGAGATGTTTTCGAGAAACAGCTGATACTTGCTTATGAATATAATGTTCCGATCATCCTTCACGAGCGCGATGCCACAGGTGACTGCCTTGATATCCTCAGACGCTTTTACAAAGATGGAAGACTCAGGAGCCTGCCCGGAGTGTGTCACTGCTGTTCGTGCTCAAAGGAAGCGGCATCAGAACTCGTTAAGATGGGTTTTTATATCGGCTTTGACGGACCTCTTACATTCAAGAACAATAAGAAGACACCTGAGGTGGCATTAAATACGCCGTGGGACAGGATAGTAATTGAGACTGACAGCCCCTACCTTACTCCTGAACCTAACCGGGGACTGATAAATGAGCCGTGCCATGTACCTTATGTGTGTAAGAAACTTGCCGAGATCAAGGGAGTGACTATTGATGAAGCCGCTCAAATAACCTATGATAACGGCAGAAGATTATATGGAGTGAACTGATATGCAGAAAAAGTCCGATATTATTCTGATAATCGTTACCGTGATCCTTGTAGGTGTCCTTATCGGAGGTTTCATCTATGACCGGAATGATGCTCTGATCGACAGATCCAATCCTGTTGCACTGATGGGCGATGACAACCTTGAGATCGTAAAGGTGAATAAGAAAGGATTTTTATATTACCGTACAGCATATGAAGCCAAGATAAAGATCAAGGACGGTTCATGGAGCCGGTATATTATCCGTATTTCCGAGACATATGGCGGCGAAGGCGCAATGCTTGATTATAATCAGTATAAGGAATATGAGGCTGATGCCCTTGATCTGGTAACCGTAAAACCGAATCCGAGAACTGATTCCTTTATTTGGGTTCTTGGCGTTCCTCTTAAGGAGAATTCCACCGAAAATATCGTTTATATAGTCACTATGGAAGGCGATAACCACGACGCATATATTTATTTATATTATTCGCGGAAATAATATTCATGCGAAATTGCAAATTCGTTGTTGACATATCTTCGGTATTTGTTTTATAATTCATTCGCGCTTTGAATAAAGGTGTGGCTAACGGAAGCTTAGCTCAGCTGGGAGAGCATCTGCCTTACAAGCAGAGGGTCACAGGTTCGAGCCCTGTAGTT
>JAIKWL010000007.1 GCA_024684815.1 Saccharofermentans sp.
CCTTATGCTCTTTAACATATCTCAGGGCATCTTTCTTGAATTCAGGCGTATAAGATCGAGACATAGGCTTCTTCCTCCATGTATTTATTATAGATTGGATTTTGGAAAATCGCTGTCCGTTTCTTAGTCTACCTTCAACAAATTGTGATGATTTGCATACCGGATCCCGAAAAGGCAAAAATCAAATTTTATATATACTTTGCGCGCGTGCGTTGATATATTTAATCCATATCTAAAAAACGAAAAGAGGTACCGCCATGGAACTTTATGTAGACATCAGATTCCTTAACAACTCAGGTGACGGCACAAAGGAGAAGCCCTTCGGCACTATCTCCGAAGCAGCTGCAATAGCAAAGGCCGGCGACACAGTCCACGTCGCGCCCGGCGTTTACAGGGAATACGTTTCACCTGCAAACGGCGGTACCGAAGATGCTCGCATCACATATGTCAGTGACGTTCCTCTGGGAGCAACCATCACAGGCGCAGAGCAGATCTCCAACTGGGTTCCTTACGACGGCGAAGTCTGGATGACAAAAATTGATAATAAGATCTTTGATAAAGACTACAATCCCTATACGACTTTTGTATACGGAGACTGGTATTTTGCAGGCAAGACAAAGCATGTCGGCTGCGTTTACATCAACGACAGAAGACTCTATGAGGCAGCCTCAGTCGAGGAAGTTATCAAGGCACAGATCTATAAGTGTTCATGGGAGCCCGAAAACTCGAAGTACAAGTGGTACGCAGAGCAGGACGGCGATCAGACAGTCATCTACGCAAACTTCGGCGGCCTTGACCCCAACAGCGAGATGGCTGAGATCAACTGCAGGAGAATGTGCTTTTTTCCCAAGGAGACCGGCAAAAACTACATCACTGTAAGAGGCTTTAAGATCTGCAAAGCTGCCACCAACTGGGCACCTCCGGCCGCATGGCAGGAAGGCATGATCGGACCTCACTGGTCAAAGGGCTGGATAATTGAAGACAACGAAGTCTATTTCGCAAAGTGCTCCGGCATCGGCCTGGGTAAATACTTAGATCCCGAAAACAACCATTACTTCACATACGAGCACCTCAAGAGCCCGACACAGATGGAGCGCGATGCGGTCTGCAGAGGCCAGTATCACGGATGGCTCAAGGAGAATATCGGCAGCCACATAGTAAGACGCAACAATATCCACCACTGCGAACAGGGCGGCATCATCGGAAGGATGGGCGCGGTATTCTCGACCATTGAAGACAACCACATCCATCACATCAACAACATGATGGAATTAGGCGGAGCTGAAGTTGCAGGCATCAAGCTCCATGCGGCAATCGACGTCATCATGAGAAGAAACCACATCCACCATTCGACAATGGGCATCTGGACCGACTGGGAAGCCCAGGGCACAAGGATCACACAGAACCTTCTCCACGACAACCAGCGTCCCGAATACGCAACACCTTTAAGAGGCGGAATGGGAAGCGAGGATATCTTCGTTGAGGTCGGTCACGGACCCACCCTGATCGACAACAACATCCTCCTTTCCGATGCATCACTTCGGATCGCAACACAGGGGGTCGCCATGGTACATAACCTCGTCTGCGGCGCTTTCACATCCGTTGGCGCAGGCACCGACTGGCGCTACACACCTTACCATATGCCCCACAGAACAGAAGTCATGGGCTTCATGACGATCCTTCATGGCGACGACAGATTCTATAACAACATCTTCTTCCAAAAGCACCCCAAAGCTTCTCTCGTTTCACGCTTTGAGGACGGAAGAATCGAAGAGGAGGAGCGTGTCGTCGGCACACATGTCTGGGATCACTATCCTCTCTACGAAGACTGGATCAAGCAGTTCGATCTTGACAGCGACACGCCCGACATGATGAAGATCGCAAGAGCTCACTTCGACAAGCTCCCCGTCTGGATCGAAGGCAACGCATATCTCGGCGGCGCCCTGCATTTCTGCAAGGAGAAGAACTATATGGTCGACGACACTACAAAGGTCTATGTCAACGTAAAAGAAGACGGAGACAAAGTCTATCTTGAGACAAACCTTGCAGAAGCAATCGGCAACTTCACGGCTGATCTCGTCACAACAGACATACTGGGCAAGGCATTCGAACCCCAGCAGAGATTCGAAGACAGGGACGGCAACGACATCATCTTCGATACCGATTACTTCGGTGCAAAGCGCACGGCCTTCATCCCCGGCCCGTTCGCATCACTCGACATCGAAGGCGTCAATGTAGTTCTGTAAGTCAGTAATTATTCTTACACGACAGAGGGGCATCTCATATCGAGATGCCTCTATATTTTTGCTTCAAGTCAGGATAGCCGCATTCTCCGGACCGATATCCTCGACCACGAATGACACGCATCCGGCATCAAGGATCATGGTGACTGTATAATAAGCAGACTCAAGGAATCCAAAATTCTCGGTTCCGGTAAGTGACATCCTGCTTATTATGAATGCCGAGAGGAAAAGAAATACAACATTGAAGAAAAGAATGGCAAGGAGAACGATCTGTCCCGGATTTTTCGCAAGCCTGATACTGAACCATTCTCTTAATCTGCGCATCTTGTTCCTCCTTTACATATCTCAGGCCTTTCCTTTAGAACTCTTTTTAACCGGTTCGGGACCGGGTGTCTCATCTTCGATATTCTCGGTCACCTCAACCTCGGCCGCCGCCTCTTCTTCAGCCAAGGATTCTTTGGAAGCCTTGTCATCGTCTTTATTCATAAACCTGTCAAGGACACCGGAGAAGTACTTGCCTGCCATCTTGTCGATCTCGAAAACCTTGATCACCTGAATGATTATGATCGCCAGGACAGGACCCAAAAGGAATCCTGCGGCGCCCCAGATATAGACACCTGCAGCCATTGCGATAAGCGTGATGAGAGGATGCATCTTTAATGATTTGCCGAGTACCGCAGGCTCGACAAAGCGACGGATGATAGACATAACTATAAGGCCTGCAAGAAGTACTGCAGCGGAAATATACTGACCGTTAGCGACCTCGTAGATCATCATGGGAATCATGGTCGCACTTACGCCCAATACAGGCAGGAAGTCGATGAGCGCCGTAATTATCGACAGAATGATAGCATACTCGTGAAGGCCTGCACACCAGAAGACTATGAGCGATTCCATAGCCGTAATGATGAACAGTACAAAATATCCGCCCAGTACACGGAATACCGTGACCGAAAGCTCGTTAAGGAGCGTGAACACTCTGTTCCTGAACTTCTTGTTCGGCGTGTTCCTTACAAAGAACTTCATAACGGCGGGACCGTCATTTATAAAGTAGAAACCGCTTAAGATAATGCTTATGATAAAAAAGATCCCGTAAGGGAGATTGCCGACGAGCTTTCCTACTGCGGAGAAAGCTGAATTTACGAACGAAGGCGCATTCTTTGCGATCGTCTGACCCATGTTGGCAACGCTCTCTTTGAGAGAATCGATAATATCCACAGGTAAGAATCCGCCGTTATCAGCACTTAATCGGTCCAATATCTGTGCATTGACCATGTCTGCCGGCTTTATTGTCCTGGTCAGTTCGGTAAACGTGACCAGAAGGCTGTTTGCCTGATAGATAAGACCGATAAGAGCGAGCACGATCAGTATGAATACAACGATGTTCAGTATCACATATACGACTATCGATGTTTTGGTCTGTGTTGATTTCTTCTTGCCCGGCTTGATCTTAGCGGCATCCTTATCGAAGACCTTGGACAACGGCCTTGAAATCAGGACCGCCGTCTTGGCAAGAAGGAATCCGATAAGGAACGGCACAAGTATTACTACTATTATTTTCCCCACATAAAGAGCGGCAACAAGAATGCCCACCATGAGGATGAACTTCAGCATCGACATTACCGATGCGCGGTCCCTGTTAAATCTTTCCACGTCATTAAGACCGGTCTTAGTCTGTTTTTCTTCCATTTTTATATCCTCATCCCCTTTAATAGCAATACCCAGAAGACCACGCAGATCGCAATGCCCAATACAAGAGTAATGTTAACGCCTGAGAGGAGCTTGCCTGCCCTGCCTCCGTCCTTTTCCTCGGGAAGCCTGTTATCGCCGTAGATCTCGGCGCTGTATGCAAAATGGAACTCGCCGAGATTCTTCCTGAACAAAGCAAGAAGGATAGCGGCGACCACGATAGCCGGGATCGAAGAATAGTAGATGGTATTCGGAATATCGCTGTATGTTCTGATAGTTGTGAGATCGAGTTCGACAACGATGCTGTCTATAAGGATCCCGGTAAGCCTTGATCCGATGAGAGCAAGGACAGGGCCGTAGATATTTTCGGTGTGATTGCGCACTATGCAGAGCCACCAGCCGATAATGATGATAGCCAAAAGATCTATAAAATCAAATGAGAACAGAGCTATCAGCAGCGGGATAACGATGAATGCCCAGCGCTTGTTCTTCTCCGAAAAGCCCTGCCAGACTGCACCAAGAAAAAACAGTGACAGGCCGAACGCCGGAATGACCGTATCGATAAGGATCGATAAGAACAAGGTCTGACCGTTAAGTTCATCCAGGTAGTAAAAAAAAGCCGGGAAGATAACGGTTCCGCCGCTCTTAAGCCATACTGCGACAGTAAGATTATGAAGTGATGCTTTAATAAGATATAAAGGTGCTCCCGAAAGGAAAGAAAGGACAAGAGCTCCTATTCCGGTATAACGTCCCGTGATATTCAGTCCGCCTCTCTCGGCAAGAAGGACGGAAGGAGCTGCAAATGCAAACATTTCCACCAGTATTACGATAACGGCGCATCCAACTAAAGAAGTGGACGAGAAAGGCAGAGCGCCCTCAAACAGGAACTTTGAGATAAAGCAAGCCAGTCCCATTCCGACAGCGCCGAAAAATAAAGGATATCCCCAGTTGAAAGGCTTCGGATATTTGAATGAACGAACAATGTGGTCCCATACGGCCCGGAGGACAACCATCAGAAATACACTCCGAACAAAACAATGGTCTGGTACATCTTATCGAAGAAGAAAGGTTCCATTATAGCAAACACGGCACATCCTAACGCGAGGAAAGGACCGAATGCCAGATAATCCGGGTCTTCGGCAAAATGGATCTTCGCCTTTTCCCTTTGGATCTTGAGCCTTTCTTTCCTTGGATCTTCGGCTTCTGCGATCCTCTTCTTCTCATCATTAAGCCTCTTTATCTTTTTGAAAAGGAGCGGAACGGCAAAGAACAGTGCCGAGAAGATCGCAACATAAACAAGTACGATGAATCCGTAACATCCGGTGATGAGACCTGTCGCAAGCAGGAGTCTTGCATCACCCATTCCCATACCTTCCTTGCCCAGGAAAGTAATGGAGATAACGCCGATAAGCCAGATGATGCCGCCTCCTACGACGGAAGCGATGACCTTGTTAAGGAGCGGGATCCACCACTTAACATCAGGCGTGAACCATACGGAACCTTCGAAGATGTCGGCAGCAATAGACAAAGCGCCGCATACAGCGATAAATATGGAGAACTGGTCCGGTATTATCCTGTTAAGCTTATCAGCCATCATGACCAGCATCAAAACAGGTATTACAAGGAAGATAACGGCCAGATGCATGGGTCTGAACGTATCGATATAAGCCTCTTTACAGAAATAGATCGCAACGCAGTAGCAAGCAACGCAGAAAACAGCGGCAATAAGGCCTTCCGGGAAAGGTCTCATCCTCTTTGACGGCCTGTAATCAGGATCTTGAGGAGTAACCCCGTAATCCTGAAGCCATTTTTCCGGGAACCTCCCGAAAAGATAGGTTATCAGAGCGCCGGCGAGCACACCTGCCACAACGGCAAAAACGTAATAAAATGCAATATTCATAACAGTTGAAGTTTAATATAACGGATTGAAAAAAACAATTAAATTAAGCAAGTGCCTCAAATCCGCACTATTTATGGAACGTTAACCCCTGTTTTCGGATCAGGTCAAAAGCAGGATTTCAGGAAAATATCCAGGGCTGTTAATAATCAGTAAAATTTCGGATATTTTTGTCAGTTTCACGTGATATCCGTTGTCAAAAAAGCCTCTCAAATAAAGCTTTTCGGGTTGTTTTTGGCTAATAAATAGAACTTGGTTCAAAAAATTGCGATTGACACCCAATATTGTTAAAATCAGACGTGAAATATTTTGGAGGTAAGTAGATGTCTTTACGGGTAAGAAGATATCGAAGACTTGTAAGATGGCAACAGTTACAGCAAAAACGCTTGAACAGATGATGCAGTCCCATGTAAGGGCCGAGACAGGTATGAGCCTTGAACAGGCTACTCCCCGCGATTACTGGACTGCGCTCTCAAAGAGTATAGTCGAGATCATATCGGAGAACTGGATCACAACAAGACATAAGTACAATCAGGGCCGCCAGGCTCACTATTTCTCCGCAGAGTTCCTTGAAGGCCGCTCAATGCTCAACAACCTCGTTAACCTTGGTATCTACGACCAGGCTAAAGAAGCTCTTGCGACTTTCGGACTTGATATCACCGATATTCTTGAAGAAGAGACCGATCCTGCTCTGGGCAACGGCGGTCTTGGCCGTCTTGCGGCATGCTTCCTCGATTCATGCGCAACCCTAAACCTTCCTGTAACAGGCTATGGAATCCTTTACCGTTACGGTCTTTTCAGACAGGCTATCGAGAACGGCTTCCAGAACGAGTATCCTGACTCCTGGATGGAGCACGGCTACCCCTTCATTCTTCCCAGATACGACCGCAAGGTTAAGGTCCATTACTCAGACATCGATGTATGGGCCATCCCCTGCGATCTTCCTATCACGGGTTACGGCACAAAGAACGTCAATCTCTTAAGACTCTGGAAGGCTGAGCCCGCTCAGGAGTTCAACTTCAATCTCTTCAACTCACAGAGATTCGACGATGCAGTTATCGAGAGGAACCGTGTACAGGACATCTGGAGAGTCCTCTATCCTAACGACACTTCCTACGACGGAAAGGTCCTCCGTGTAAGACAGCAGTACTTCTTCGTTTCCGCATCCCTGCAGGACATCATCTACAGATATAAGAAGTATCACGGCGACGATCTGCACGATTTTGCAAAGTACAACACCATCCAGCTCAACGATACGCACCCTGTTGTAGCCATCCCCGAGCTTATGAGACTTTTAGTCGACGAGAACGGCATCAGATGGGAGGAAGCATGGGAGATCGTTAAGGAGACCTTCGCATACACCAACCACACCATCATGGCAGAGGCACTTGAGAAGTGGGATATCTCCATCTTCCGTTTCCTCTTCCCCAGGATCTACGAGATCATCGAGGGCATCAACAACCAGTTCCGTGCCCAGATGTATGAGGCAGGCCTTTATTCCGAGCTCATCGACCGCATGTCTCCATTAGGTGACGGCAAGATCCACATGGCATGGATGGCCATCTACGGTTCTCACTCCGTAAACGGTGTTGCCGCTCTCCACACAGACATCCTCAAGAATGAGACTCTCAAGGACTGGTACAACATCTATCCCGAGAAGTTCTCCAACAAGACAAACGGCGTTACTCCCAGAAGATGGCTCAGATCCTGCGATCCCGAGCTTGCAGCTCTCATCACAGAGCTTCTGGGAAGCGATAAGTGGGTAACAAACCTCGATCTTTTGAAGGATCTCGAGAAGTATAAGGACGATGACAAGGTAATGAAGAAGTTCATCGCCATCAAGAAGAACAACAAGAAGGCTCTTTCCGAGTATCTCGAAAAGACCAAGGGCATCAAGCTTAACCCCAATTCCTGCTTCGACGTTCAGATCAAGCGTCTCCACGAATACAAGAGACAGCTCCTTAACGCCCTCTATGCTCTTAATCTTTACGACAGGATCAAGGAGAATCCGAAGCTCGACATGCCTCCTGTTACTATCCTCTTCGCTGCAAAGGCAGCTCCGGGCTACTTCAGAGCAAAGGCTATCATCAAGTTCATCAACGAGATCGCAAGACTCATCGATTCCGATCCTGCCATGAAGAACAGGCTCAAGGTCGTATTTGTTGAGAACTACAACGTTTCTGTCGGTGAGAAAATGTTCCCCGCAGCTGACGTTTCCGAGCAGATCTCCACAGCAGGTCTTGAGGCTTCCGGTACCGGCAATATGAAGTTCATGATGAACGGCGCTGTTACATTAGGAACCCTTGACGGAGCCAACGTCGAGATCGCAGAGTGCGTAGGCGACGACAACATCTATATCTTCGGCTGCAGAGCCCAGGATATGGCAGCCACAAAGGCTTACTACAATCCGAAGTGGCAGTATGAGAACATCCCCGGCCTCAAGAAGTGCCTCGACAGGCTTGTCGACGGTTCCTTCAACGATGAGGGCAGCGGCATGTTCAACGACCTGTTCAACGGCCTCATCTACGGCTCCAACTGGCAGCCCGGCGATCCTTACTATGTATTGGGCGACTTCGACGACTACAGAAAGCAGCGTGACCGCCTCTACAAGGACTATCAGGACAACCTCGAGTGGGCAAGAAAGTGTTGGGTCAACATCTGCAACTCCGGCAAGTTCTCCTCCGACCGTACCATCAAGGAGTACGCTTCGGGCATCTGGAAGATCAAGCCCCAGAAGATCTGAGGATAAACATAAAACAATTCACAGGGCGCTCAGAAATGAGCGCCTTTTTTATCCCCAAAATCTAAAATTTCCTTAAAGTATTATAAATAATGACATTCGGGGCCGAATTGTTGTATAATCTTCTTTAAATCTTTTAAGGAGGAACACAATATGCCTATATTCCAGGACGCAAAAGGTAAGAACATCTCCAACTTCCAAAAGATGATCGATGAGAAAAAGAACACTATCAGGAAGTATTACGATGAGATCGGCCATCTTTATTACGGACAGTATAAAGATGTAAACGTTGACATGACAAAGGATATCAACGCCAGGTGTGAATCCATCTCTAATCTTTATATCGAAATAGAAGACCTCAATGTTAAGATCCTCCGCGAGAAGGGTCTTAAGAAGTGTGCCGTATGCAGCACGGAGAACAACCTCTCCAACGCTTTCTGCTTTAAGTGCGGCGCCAGATTCGACGATTCCGATGCAGTTCCCGCAGACGTTATCGCTCCTCCGAACGCATCTGCCACCCCTTCCCGCCAGCAGGAGAAGAAGGCTGTCGCAGCTCCCGTAGCAGCACCTGCAGCTGTTGAGCCTGTCGTAAGCGCTCCCGCGGCTGAGGAAGTCATAGCAGCTGATACATCTGTTGAAGATACAATTACAGAAGAGAATAAGGAGGAATAAGGAATAGATGGCACAAATCTTCGAGCAGGAATCAAGAACTTTTTCAGAGTACCTTCTGGTACCTAATCTCACTACAGAAAAGAATACACCTGATCAGGTAGACCTCTCCGCGCCTGTTGCAAAGTACAGAAAAGGCCAGGAAGAGTCACGCCTCAAGATCAATATACCTATGGTATCTGCCGTAATGCAGGCAGTAAGTGACGACGGTATGGCAATAGCACTCGCAAGATGCGGCGGTCTGTCATTCATCTTCCAGTCACAGTCCATCGAGTCACAGTGCAACATGATCAAGCGCGTTAAGAAGTACAAGGCAGGAATCGTTGAATCCGATTCCAACCTCTCACCCGAAGATACGCTTGAGAAGGTCATCGAGCTTCACGAGAAGACCGGTCACGGCACTGCAGCCGTAACAGAAGACGGTTCTGCCGAAGGCAGGCTCTTAGGCCTCGTTACCACACGTGATTACCGTGTAAGCAGACTCTCACTCGATACCAAAGTAAAAGAGTTCATGACTCCTATCGAAAAGCTCGTTACAGCACCTGAGGGCACATCCCTTAAGGAAGCTAACGACATCATCTGGGACAACAAGATCAACCAGCTCCCTATCGTAAATTCCGAAGGCAGGCTCGTCGGACTTGTTTTCCGCAAGGACTACGAATTCCATAAGGCTAACCCTTATGAATTATTAGACTCCGAGAAGAAGCTCATCGTCGGTGCCGGAATCAACACAAGAGACTACGAACAGCGTGTTCCCGCTCTCATCGAAGCAGGCGCTGACGTTCTCTGCCTTGACTCCTCCGACGGTTTCTCCGTATGGCAGGAAAGAGCACTCAAGTGGTGCAAGGAGAACTATCCTGATGCAATCGTAGGTGCCGGCAACGTCGTAGACGCAGAAGGCTTCAAGTTCCTCGCCGACTGCGGCGCAGACTTCATCAAGATCGGTATCGGCGGCGGTTCCATCTGCATCACACGTGAGCAGAAAGGTATCGGCTGCGGCCAGGCATCCGCAGTCTTGGCAGTTGCCGAAGCCCGTGACAAGTACTTTAAAGAGACAGGCATGTATATCCCGCTCTGCTCTGACGGCGGTATCGTTCACGACTATCACATGGCATTGGCACTCGCCATGGGCGCTGACTTCCTCATGCTCGGAAGATATTTTGCAAGATTCGACGAATCCCCTACGAGAAAGCTCCTGGTAGGCGGCTCATACGTTAAAGAGTATTGGGGCGAAGGTTCCAACCGTGCAAGGAACTGGCAGCGTTACGACGACGGCGGCAAGGGCGGCAAGATGGCATTCGAGGAAGGCGTTGATTCCTACGTTCCTTATGCAGGCAACTTAAAGGACGGTCTCGACACATCCCTTGCAAAGGTCAAGGCTACAATGTGCTCCTGCGGCTCATCTTCCATCGAGGAGTTCCAGCAGAAAGCAAGACTTGTTGTAGTATCGTCCACTTCCATCATCGAGGGCGGCGCACACGACGTCATCCAGAAGGAAAACGACAGAACAGCTAGATAATTAAAATATCGATATAAATCTATACATTACGAGGAGACAGAAAATGGCTGAAGAAATCATCAAGAAGCAGATTACCAAGGAAGGTTACGACGAATTACAGAACGAGCTTTCCGAGCGTAAGACAGGTAAGAGAAGCGAGATCGCGAGAAGGATCGAAGACGCCAAGGCTCAAGGCGACCTTTCAGAGAACTCTGAATACGATGAAGCAAGAGCCGAGCAGGCAGAGAACGAGACACGTATCGAAGAACTCGAAGCTATTCTCAAGGCTGTCGAGGTTGTTGACGATTCCAATCTTTCCACAGACAAGGTTTCTCTGGGTTCCAAGGTAACCCTCCAGAACACCGCTACAAAGCAGGAGTACACATATAAGCTCGTAGGCGAATCCGAGATCGACTTCAAGAAGAAGAGGATCTCCGAGAACTCACCCGTAGGAAGAGCTATCTCCAACCAGAAGAAAGGAAAGACAGTTTCAGTCTCCACACCTTCCGGCATCATCAAGTACAAGATCATCAAGATCGAGAAGTAATCCAAGAAACTAAATCAACCAGAACAGAGAGTAAATATGGCTAAGAAATTCGTACCTCAGACAGAACCTTTAAGTGCAGAAGAGATCCAGGAACAGACCAGATTCCGTATCGAGAAGCTCAAAGCCCTCCAGGCTGAAGGCAAGGATCCTTACGAAGAACTCACATACGACGTAACACATCATTCGATCGATGTCGTAAGCAACTACGAACAGCTCGCCGGCCAGACCGTCAGGGTTGCCGGACGTCTGATGTCCAAGCGCGGCATGGGTAAGGTCTCATTCTGCGATCTGTACGACCGCAGGGGCAAGATCCAGATCTTCACCAAGATCGACAATCTCCCCGAGGAAGACTATAAGGCCTGGCAGAACCTCGATATCGGCGATCTTGTCGGAGTTGAGGGTGAGGTATATATGACCGAAAAGGGCGAGGTATCGATCCTCACCAAAGCCTACAAACTCCTTGCCAAGTGCCTCCACCCCCTGCCGAACAAGTATCAGGGATTAAAGGACACAGATATCCGTTACCGTCAGAGATACTTAGATCTCATCGTTAATCCCCAGGTAAAGGATACATTCGAGAAGAGATCGAATATCATCAAGGAGATCCGTAATTTCTTATCCGACAGAGATTTCATGGAAGTCGAGACTCCCCTGCTCGTAACCAACGCGGGCGGCGCAGCAGCAAGACCGTTCACAACGCATTTCAATGCTCTCGATATCGACTTAAAGCTCCGTATCTCATTAGAGCTTTACTTAAAAAGACTCCTTGTAGGAGGCTTCGAGAGAGTATTCGAGATCGGCAGAGTATTCCGTAACGAAGGTATGGATACACGCCATAACCCCGAGTTCACGCTCATGGAGCTCTACCAGGCATACACAGACTACAACGGCATGATGGAGCTCACAGAATCCATGTTCCGCTATGTTGCAGAGAAGGTATGCGGCACGACCCTCATCAAGTACGGCGACCTCGAGATCGACTTCGGCAAGCCGTTTGAGAGACTTACAATGAACGATGCAATCAAGAAGTATGCAGGCATCGACTTCGATACCGTTGATGGCGACGAAGCAGCTAAAAAGCTCGCTGACGAGCACCACATCGAGTATGAGACATGGCACACAAAGGGTGACATCATCAACCTCTTCTTTGAGGAATACTGCGAGAAGAACCTCCTTCAGCCTACATTCATAATGGATCACCCTATCGCCATCTCCCCTCTTACAAAGAAAAAGAAGGGCGAGCCCGAGAAGGTCGAAAGATTCGAGCTCTTCATCAACACATGGGAAATGTGCAACGCCTACTCAGAGCTCAACGATCCTATCGACCAGCGTGAAAGATTCGCAGCTCAGGACGCAACAGCAGAAGCCGGCAACGACGAAGCAGACCACACCGACGAGGACTTCCTCAATGCCCTTGAACTCGGCATGCCCCCCACGGGCGGCATCGGTTACGGCATCGACCGCCTTGTCATGCTCCTTACAGACAGTCCGAGCATCAGGGATGTGCTGTTGTTCCCGACTATGAAAACTATTAAGGAATAAAATCCTCGAAAGCCTTGATTTTATTGGGTTTCTGGTTTTGGACCTTAAGGGCTTGACATCAGTTTTGACAGCAGTTTGACATCACTTTGGAAGAAAACCCTCGCACATGCAATGAAATAGCACATTTTCAATAATCCATTCGCTGATAAGGCCTCGAGGATATACCCCCCGAGGCCTTCTTTTGTCCTGGTTTTGCTCTGATATGCGCGGTTTTGCCGATTTGTATATTCTTTGTTTGGCAATAAAAAGTTTTTCGAAATCGCACCTGCGAATACAGAAATCGCACAGTGGAAAGGATTGGGAGTTCTACATATTCTTTTGCTAAGAAGACTTTGCAAAAGGAGGCGCCCGTTCTTGAGGAAGAAACCAAAGCTTGATCTTGGCATAAATGCCTATGAAGAGCTGTTCATGGACGAGAACGAGCGGAATGTTGCGCGTCTTCCTAAGATTTACGATATTCCTATAGAGCTTATTGACGACTTCCCCTCACACCCGTTTAAAGTAAAGATGGACGAGGATATGGAAAACATCGTTGCAAGTATAAAAGAGCAAGGTCTTATAACTCCGGTAATACTACGCCCCAAGGACGATGGCCGGTATGAGATGATTTCCGGGCATCGCAGAAAAGAAGCTTGTCTACTTGCCGGTCTGACCACGATCAAGGCCGAAGTCCGTGAGATAACTCAGGATGAGGCTATAATACTCATGGTTGACTCAAATCTCCAACGTACGATGATCCTGCCAAGTGAGAAGGCATTTTCTTATAAGATGCGTCTGGAGGCTATTAAACGGCAAGGAAAGCGCACAGACCTAACTTGTCGACCAGTGGGCGACAAGTTAGCAAGTCAAAGATCCGGCGAGATTCTCGGTGATTCTGTTGGCGAAAGCGAACGGCAGATACAGCGCTATATCCGCCTTACTGAACTGATACCTGAACTCCTTGATCTCGTTGATGAACGTAAAATGGCTTTGCGACCAGCTGTAGAACTCTCCTATCTCTCGCATGAAGAGCAGAAGGTTGTCTATGAGGAGACGTTTCTGAGAGATTGTATGCCGTCACATGCTCAGACTATCAGGATGCGCAAGTTGTCAGAAAGAAGCATGCTTACTGATTCCGTTATTGATGAGATTATGAGAGAAGAAAAACCAAATCAGATAGAAAAGATTCATATTACCTATAGTAAGGTGCGGATGTATATTCCTAAAAATATTCCATATAACAAGACTGAGGATTACATTGTTAAGGCATTAGAATTCTACCAGAATTATCTCAAAAGAGCTTGATTCGGATGATATAATTTATTCATATGAATCATAATCGTACTACGATGATATAATTATTACAATGACTGATAAAATCAACTTACTTAACGAGGAGAAAAATATGGGTGATCTTTCTGTTTTTTTAGCTAGTCAAAATGACTTCTATATTGAAGTTGAGGGAACAATGGAAGCAATCCGCAGAAGACTGGGAGATAATTTAAACAGTTGCGATGATGGTGTTTGTGCACTTGCCGATGGTTCTAATAAGCGAGGTCTTGAATTTCGTTTATATACTCACGATCGCCCTAATCCGCCTTTAGGGAATCAATTTCATAGTAATACCAGATTTCGGCATTCGAACTATGAATACCGATTGAGCGATAATAATCTTGTATTGGAATTGCTGGATAATGGTTACAGGCTTGGTGCAAACTAATTTTCGATACGCCGAATAATGTCTATTTACACCCTGTATCAGAATTTGGTGCAGGGTGTTATTCTGTCCCAATAATGGAACTACCATTGTTGTACAATACAATTGTTCGTATATACTAAATATATGGATATTTTCTTCACTAAAGCAATACTTATTAGTAAAATAATAAAGAAAGGGGCTTAATATGGCGGAAAATACCAATACATATTTACAGGCTGCGAAAAGCAATAGAGATGATGAGTTTTATACAACTCTTGAGAGTATTGAGAAAGAGTTGACTCATTATCATGCGCAGTTATCGGGAAAAACCATACTTTGTAACTGTGATAATCCCTTTGTCTCCAATTTTTGCCGGTATTTCATCATTCACTTCCGCGATATAGGGATCAGAAGACTGATTTGCTCGTCATATGCCTCTTCGCCTATGTTCAATAGGCAGATTAGTTTGTTTGATGTGCCGGATGGCATTCGTGCTTATGCATTAGACGTTGATGAAGATCATTATGATGATTTTTTAGAGATCTGGTCTCATTCAGATAAGGAATCGATCCTCGATAGCGGATATGTTTATGCGCTGAATGGTAATGGCTCATTTGATTCTGATGAATGTATCGAACTCCTTGAAGAATCGGATGTAGTTGTAACTAATCCTCCGTTTTCAATGTTTAGGGATTTCATATCTCTGCTCGAAGAGTACAACAAGAAGTATCTTGTTATCGGCAATCAAAACGCCTTGATGTATAAGGAAATATTCCCTTTGGTAAAAGATAACAAGGCATGGCTTGGCTATAACAACGGTGATATGGCTTTCCGCGTTCCCGATGATACCGTGCCTAGAAAGACTCGCTATTGGGTTGATTCAACGGGGCAAAAATGGAGATCCTTGGGAAATGCAATGTGGTTTACCAATCTTGATGTAGATCGCCGACATGAGAGAATCGTATTAGAGAACAGTTATAATGAGGAAGAACATCCTCAATTTGACAATTTTGAAGCAATATATGTTTCAAAGGTCTCAGATATCCCCAAAGACTTCTGGGGTATTATGGCTGTTCCGCTTACAATCCTCGGTAAATATAACCCTAACCAATTTGAGATTATAGGTGAAGCTAATCATGGAAGTGATAACCCGTTTGACCTGTTCAAGCCTATTCTGAATGGAAAGGAAATATACAAGAGAATATTGGTGCGTAGAATATCATGAGTAACAAAGGCATAAATCAGAATATCGAATTCCGAATACTTGATTTATTCTCAGGAGCAGGCGGATTCTCGTATGGAATGCATAAGAATCCTCACTTTAAGACCCTTGTTGCCTTGGATTATAACGAGAAAGCGGCTGATACTTTTAAGAAGAATATGCCGGAAGCCGATGTTATAGTTGGAGATATTACATACGAAGAAGTAAAGAAAGACGTTATCGCAAAGAGTAAAGACAATAACATCAACATGATTATTGGCGGTCCTCCCTGCCAAGGATACTCATTAAAAGGAAAAAAACTCGGATTGGATGATCCG
Source organism: Saccharofermentans sp. (assembly GCA_024684815.1). Classification (GTDB taxonomy): domain Bacteria; phylum Bacillota; class Clostridia; order Saccharofermentanales; family Saccharofermentanaceae; genus Saccharofermentans. The sequence continues at coordinate 16,043 of JAIKWL010000007.1, forward strand.
AGAAACTTTTTATTTAGAGAATATCTAAAGCTGGTAGAAGAACTCAAGCCTCAGGTGTTTGTAATAGAGAACGTAAAAGCACTGCTTTCAACGTCTGCTGGTTGGTTCAGAGATGAAATCGTATCAAGTATTGAAAAAATGGGGTATAAGGTAGAATATGGTGTTTTGAATGCGCAGGACTTTGGTGTGCCGCAGTCAAGACAACGCGCTATCTTTATATGTTCCAAAACAACGTCTATTCCTTTACCATCCCCTACGGTAACTAAATATGTTACGGTACGTGATGCAATAGAGGATTTATCATACTTAGAATCCGGCGAGGGTGAGTTTTGTCAAGATTATAAGAATAATGCGATCAGCTCTTATCAGAAACAGATGAGAGTAAATTGTAAATCGCTTTATAATCATCAGGCATCCCATCACAAACAAGTTGCTATCGATAAGTTGAAAATGATCCCCCCGGAAAAAGGCAAGGAGTGTCTTCCTGCTGAATTGATTGGAAAGCAGAAGTTTGGCACTACTTGGGGACGCCTCGTATGGGATGAAGTATCCCCTACGATTGATACTAGATTTGATGCGGCGTCGAACGGAAAGAATAATCATCCTTATCTTAACCGCGCTATAACTCCGAGAGAGGCAGCAAGGATTCAGTCGTTTGATGATGCTTTTATATTCTATGGTTCAAAGTTTTATATACGCCAACAGATTGGAAACGCAGTTCCGCCATTAATGGCATATGCTATTGCCAATCAGATCTATGATGTCTTATCACAAGGAGGCAATAATCATGAATAATGAAATGGCTTATTTGATTGGAATGATTCTCGGCAATGGTGAGATTCAACGAGGAACGCAGGATACAACGGTAACGATTGATATTCCTCATAAGAACCTGCTTACCGATGATGGCAAGGACGTTGAGATATATGTCAAAGCCAGCCTGATGGACATAATGGCTGTCGTCAATCCCCTTCTGGGAACAAAAATCAACTATACCTCTGCCGGAAAGTCCACAAAGATATCCTTTACCAAGAGCAATACTGATTATGCCATGAGGGAAATCGTAAGATTGATCGGATCCGGCGTTCATCACAGTACAATGACGGTATCTCCGGAATTGTTTGAACTTTCAGCCGATGAGAAAAAGAGCCTGCTCCGTGGTTTTGCTGACGTTACCGGATATATTCGCCGGAGCAACATCGCTTTTGGTCAAGAAGGTGCTCATCGAGTTTATCTAGAGATTCCCGGTAACTGGCAACTGTTAATAGATATCGCAAACATGCTTAAGTCTATAGATATTCCTGTGCAGACTATTGATTTTGGTCATCCAAACTTCAGAGATCCTCAGATGAAGAAATATAACGAGGGTGCTGTTAATTACTGGAAGAAAGAACATCAATTAAAGATTTGGGCTGTTGAGTTTAAGCCTGTCGGATTTATCATAAAGCATAAAGAACAGGCTCTTATGACGCTTTCTGCTGAACAGGAACAGAGTATGGATACGGCGAAGACACACCTGTTCTATTGGGAAAAGAAGATTAAACAGGGCAACAAGCCAATACATCCGGGTGAGAACGATGAATCTCTCCCTGCGGAGATAAGAGGAAAGCACTTTGATTCGTGGACTGAATTAGCAAAGGAGCTCGGATATCATGAATAATGTTAAGAAGGAATTCGAGTTATATGAGCCGATGGGCATATGGCTCAAGCAGTATTTGACAGATAAGTATAAAGGTTATTCCATTATCGTAGAAGATACCAGCCAAGTTAGCTTGGATAAGATCTTAGAGAAACACGGGATTGTTGATCAGTATCCTCAGACCGTTGGTCTCGATATTCAGATTGATGTTCTCGGAATAGTCACAAAAGGTGGCAAATCAAGCATGATCTTCATTGAAGCGAAGAAGGAAAAACTCAATCTTCATCATCTCGGACAGTTATGGGCATACTGCAAGTTATGTGATCCTGCCGAGGCTTTCCTTTTTTCTTCCGGTGGTATGGGCAGTCTTAATAAGGTGCTTGTTAATCTGTCTCGTGAAGATATATTGAACTTCGGCGACGGGAAAAAGATTAAGAAGATGATGGTTGCAAAATGGGATGTTCAGAAGAATGCACCTGACTATTCTTCGATGGTTCCGAAGATTTGAGGATTATATATGGGACAAGATAGACGAGCTGATGCAGTCTTATTTGGGTTTGATTTTCAAGTTAACTCTGCAATAGTACTTATGTTGGAAAACATAAGAGATTTACAAACGCTTCGCCTTGAAGGAAATAATGAAGACATTGATATAGAACTATGTAATGGAAAACACATTCTGGCGCAGGCTAAAGCAGTTGTTAATAGTAGTCAAGACTTCACTAATGTGCGAAGTAATTTGAAAAAGGCATTGCAGACCTTGGCGGAGGGAAGCAATAAGGTTGAAACAGAGAAGACAGTTTATATTACGAATTCGCCAAATCCTTTAAATGAGGATGCGTTAAAAAGCAATATTTTCTGGGGACATGCACATCGTGAATATAATACGTTGCCTGATTCTTCAAAAAGCATAATCACAAATTATCTTCACGAAATTGAACAACATTTTGATGTTGAAAATCTTACTATTCAGGTTTTGCCGTTTGAAACAGATAACGAATCCGAACGTTATAAAGCGGTAATGCAGGTAATTAATGATTTTATTGGTGATATTCAAATAAGTACTCCTGGGTTAGGAAAACAATTGCATCGAATTTGGAAAGACGAAGTCTTAACTAATGGTTCAAAAAAAGATGCAGAGATTAAGCTGAGCAAGAAGAGCCTGATTTGGCCTCTTATCGTAATTGCAACGGATATATCGTATATTGATCAAGGTTTTCGAGATCGATTTGATTCTTCATTATATGAAGAGGTAGCACACAAGTATAAGGAACTGATAGATTCATGTTGTGAAAAAATGGAGTTCTTCACTAAGATTCTTTATGATTATAATGCATATAAAGGTTCAGGATCAGAAAAGGATAAGTGCCTAGATTTCATTGATGAGTGTTGGAAAAACTACGATTCGGAGTTTGAAGGAAGAATTCTTGATGAAGAGGTTAAAGAAGCATTAGCCAAGGTGATAATGTATACCGTTATTAAACGAAGATACGAAATCAGAAGAATAAAGCAAGGTGTGGCTTTATGATTGTTAGATCGATAAAAATCGTTGAGGGTTTATATAGTAAGACTATTGAATTTGATTCTTTTGCTAATCTAATTCATAGTTCGTCCAATAGTCAAGGGAAAACGACCTTGATCAGGTTTTTGTTGTATTCACTTGGATACAGTATTCCCAATACAAAAAATGTTAAATTTGAACGGTGTAGTGTTGAAGTCGATGTTTTTTTTGAGACTGTAGGTGACATCAGGCTAAAGCGAACAGCTATCAATCATATTGTTTTATTGATGAATGATGAAGAAACTACATATGTTTTACCAGAGCAACTTAATGATTTGCAAGCACTGTTGTTCGGCAATAATAATTATGATGTTTTAAACAACCTGTTAGGCGCATTCTATGTTGATCAAGAAAAGGGATGGACTCTTCTTAATCGTGGTGTTGTAATAGGCAGCATACACTTTAATATAGAAGAACTCGTTAGAGGTCTGTCTGGTAGGGATTGCTCTGATCTTATAAAGAGAGAAAAAAGCCTGTCAAGTGAACTCGGCAAGTATAGACAGATGTTTAGTGTTGCCAAATATCAAGAAACCATACAACAAAATCAAGGAGATTTAGTTGTTGAACACTATGATGAGATTATAAACACAGAGATAGAACAGTTGGTCATTCAAAAGAATCAACTTAAAAAAGAGCTACGAAGAATTGATAAGGGAATAAAAGATAATAAGCAGTTCCAAAAATACATAAGTGACATGAAGCTTCTTGTTCAAGGTCCCGATGGTACAATTATTCCGGTTACAGAAAGCAATGTAGTAGGATTAAATGATAATTTTAATTTCCTCATAACAAAGAGAAACCTTGTTGCGGCTGATCTATCTGATGTATTAAAGAGAATTACTGAGTGTGAAGATAAAAGTGAGAATGCTGAAAACCAACTTTCATTTTGGGAATCTGAATCCTTGACACACGCCTTTGACAGAAGAATTGCGGCTCTTCAAGTTGATCCAATTGTTGTAGATAAAGAAATAAAACGAATAGAGGCGGAACTGAAACAATTGCGCAAGATCAAAACCGACGAGACTCAAAGAAACAATTCGGTTGTTGCCTCTCTTTATAATAATATAATAAAGTACGCAAAAGAACTCGGAATTGGTAATGATGAGACCATGGCCGCCTCTTATCTATTTACTCATAATCTGAAAGAGTTAACCGGGGCAATATTACATAAAACAGTCTTTGCGTTCAGGCTTGCATATATTATTGAAATTGAACGGGCTCTAAATGTGAAATTGCCAATTATTTTAGATTCTCCTAGTGGGAAGGAAGTGGATAAGGACAATATTAGAACAATGATCAATATACTTAAACGAGATTTTATGGATCATCAAATCATCATTGCTTCTATATATAAATACGATTTCGACAGTCCTAATACAATTGAAATTGAAGGTCGGTTAATAAACGAATTGAACTCATAATTTCGAAATTACGAAATGATTGCTACCAATTCTTTACGCCATGTACAGTTCGTAACATTCAGCAGCGAACTCGGCAAAAGTGTTCGCACACTTGACATAACTTTGCAAATCATCACCGGGTGGAACCACTGACGCCAATTTGCACACCTTGAAATGCATGCCAAATCTGTCGTTATTCTGGTCCAATATGGATGATCCAGCAAATGTGCGATTTGAGACTTAACCTGAAGGGCATACAGGTCAAGGGTTTGTTGACATCACTGACATCAGTTTTGACATCGTAAACGGTAAACCATCGGTACCTCGAATATTTGTTTCCTGAATGTGAGAATTAGTGTGGAAAGTGTGAAAAGTGTACACACTATCCACACTTTTCACACTAGGAGGCATTTATGAGAATGCGAGAGGAAACCCGAAGA
>JAIKWL010000026.1 GCA_024684815.1 Saccharofermentans sp.
AACTTCACAATATCTCCTACAGTAACGAACGCTCCACCATCACCGGTACCCTTTGCACCGACAGAGTAAATATTGGTACGGTAATCATCTGTATCAGGACAGTAGATATAGCTGTTCGCGCATTTTGCAGGCAGTTTGTCGAAGGAATAATATCCTGTATTGCTCATTCCGCATCTGTCGAAAACATTCTGCTTAAGATAAACGTCAAAATCCGTACCGGTGATCTTTTCGATGATCATCGCGAGCAATACATACCCGGAATTATTGTACTGAAACCTCTTACCCCTGCCATACATCATCGGCTTATCAATAAACAGAGGCAGCATATCACGGTTATACCTGATCCTGTAATTGGGATAATCAGTCCACAACGCCTCATAATCATCCATAACCGATTCATCAAAGTAATCCGGAACACCGGAAGTATGATTCAAAAGCTGTCTCACTGTAACGTTAGGATCGATCTGTTTCAGATCAAAATCCAGGATCGAGCCGATAGTATCTTCGAGTCCCAGCTTTCCTGCTTCGATCAGCTGAAGGATACCTACAGCAACAAAGGTCTTGCCCATGGATGCAGATGCAAATCTCGTTTCAAATGTATTCGGGATTTCATTTGCAATGTCAGCAAATCCGCCGCTGTAATTCAGCAGCACTTCGCCGTCTTTAAATATATATGCGTTTCCTCGAAAATCTTTATCCATAGTTATTACTGTCATAATATTTCATTATCCTGTCTATTATCTGTACTAATCAATTATATCAACGTTATATCAAAACCAATGTCTTCACAGTCCGATATGGTATATTCTATGTGTTCTGCATGAACAATCCGTAAAGAAAGAAATCTACGAATGATAAAAGTTTTATTTATTTGTCACGGCAATATACGTAGTTTCTGGGAAATGAATATTTACCGCATATCTAGAAGCACTATTAAAATTTAACACAATTTGTAACACACTTGGCCTATTGGCATCTTTATAAACTTTCCGACATCATTTAGCCTCTTTTAATGTGTCATTTTTTGAGACTAGTCTCAATTTTCGCCTAAAAGTCTCATTTTGGGGCCTCTTTTTTCATTTTGGTGCATTTTACCCCCACAAACGTATTATGCCGTATTAGACTACGGCTACCATCAAACATCAGGAGGTAACAAATATGAGAAATGTTTTCGAAGAATACAGACAGGGCATTATTAGTTGGGACGAAGCCTATCGAATTGCCAATAATAACGCTGCTATTGTTTCAGGTACTATTAGTAATACTTCTTCTGAAGAAACTGATTACTGGTGTTGTCAAATGGAAAGTCTCGGTGTTGACATTGCAGAACAAATAATGCTGAGACTTGGTTATTGGCAAGATGCAGACGGAATATTGCATAAAGCATCATAAGATAAGTTGCGTTCTCACTCGCCTACGGCTCGTTCGGTTTACAGGAAAAAGAAAGCGTTACTTCTTTTTCTGATCAGCGTAACTCTTTAACTACTCTTTTATGAGCCTTTAATTTGTGAAGTAACGGAGTTACGTTGATTTCATTAAAGCATTCGCATGCATAAGTTTTTTACGAAATATAACTACTGATTATTGTTTTTGTAAAATGTAATATTTCTTCGTTACCTGTAAACTTAGGTTGGATTTTCCTGATAAATGAGTTCTTTTTTAGTTACAAGAATGCAGACAGTATCGTAACCTGCAAACCCTTTAGAATAAAGGCTCTTGACATCGTTCCGGGTGCCGTGGTAAGGTCTGTTTAAGCTATCTTGGTACTCTTGGAGTGCCAGATTAGGAAATATAATTACGAAACAGAATTACGAACCAACATTACGAAACAAAATTACGAACAATAATACTTGAAACAGTGAATTTTCACCTTAGATTTGAGACAGTAATTTTATAACCGTAGTTTCTGTCCCCAGAATTTCGAACCAAAATACGAATTTAATGAACGGCTGGCATTGAAAATGTTTTCAATGCCAGTTTAGTACAAATCTCGTTTTGTTGTTATTTCATGCCTGAAATACACAATTGAGGTTTAGGACATTTTCATACGATTTTCAGGAGGATTTTTAAAATGTTCATAGGTCATTTAATGATGGATATTAGTATGGTCCAAACTATATCTCTATGGGAATTAGAGATGATGATTTTAGGAAATGTAGAAGATTGGCAAAGATACTATGCTGGGTGTAGGCGTTCAGGCATTTTAAGCAAATACATGGAATTGCTTAATAAGGCGATATATGACGCAAATGAATATCGTGGTCCTTATAACCAACTTGTTTATCCTCCAAATCCAGATCCATATGTTGTAGCCTCACTCCTCAATGCATTCTATGATGTCATAAGACGTGAGGATTCTAGAACAAAGACGATGGTAGCTGCGATTTTTGTAGATACTGGTTGTTGTCAAGGTGCATATTTAAGTTATGCGGATGGGCTCTATCATATTAAGAATGAGTTTTGTCCTAATATTTCAGATTATGATTTCAGATTTGCACTATCAGTATTAGCTAATAGAACAGATATTCCTGTTAGGTGAAGAATATGAGTGATTATATTTCATATGAATCCCTAGATTTATTGGAACATGCTATAGCTGATGACTGTATTAACGAATTCATAAATGATAGGTCGTGTCCTTCACCCAATGAAAAGGTGAATCGATATATGCAAGTTCTAAGTGTTGCGGTTGACCTAAAAAACCAAGACCGTCCTAAAGGGATGAAGTGGCGATGTCCGACCGAACCTGATGTTTCGGTAATTGTTAAGTTCTTGGCTACATTTCATCAAATAATAAAAGTGCCTTATTACGACACAAATAACACGGATGAAATGGAATTGGCTATGTATCAGGATGCTGGCGATTATGAAGGCACTTATACAAATAAGAAAGATGTATTCTTTCAAGTAGTAAGGCGTTACTTGCCTAGTGTTAATAAGCATCAATTTCAGGAAATCCTGTTTGGATTGCTCAATTCTGAAAGGGTGCCTGCCAAGCAACTGACGAAGCTGGACTATCTTGTTCCGGTCAATAATGGTGTTTTTGACATGCGGTCAAAAACTCTGTTGGGATATGAAGAATGTCAGCGAAGAGGACTTGATTATGTATTCGTTAAGAAGATTAGGATTGATTTTGGTCCTGTAGCTAATCCAATAATCCATAATCCTACAGACGGAACAGACTGGGATGTTGAATCATGGATGGGTTCATTGAGTGATGACCCTGATACTGTAAAACTGCTATGGCAAGTTGTAGCATCGGTGGTTCGAGTTTACAAGGACTATCAAAAGACGATTCTGTTCTATAGTGAATCGGGGTCAAATGGTAAAGGAACATTATGTACTCTTTTAAGAGGATTGGTGACGGATTCCGAATCCATATCGATTCTTGAGTTCTCGGATGAATATGCTCTTTCAAACATCTTCTTTGTAAATGCAATTATTTGTGATGAGAATTCTGTTGGCTCGTTTGCTAAAGCCAGTTCGAGATTTAAAGCAGCGGTATCTGGTGACCCTTTCATGGTTAACAGAAAGTACTTACCGCCCATCACTGGTTGCTTTTATGGAAGAATCATAGAGTGTGTCAATGAACTTCCTCGTTTTGCTGATTTTAGTGATTCAATTTTGAGGAGACTGTTAATTGTGAATTTCTCCAAGAGATTTGAAGATGGCGAGAAGAAGCGATACATCAAAACTGACTATTTGAAACGGCCAGAGGTCTTACAGTATGTATTGTATAAAGTCTTATTCCTTATGGATGATTTTGACGAATTTGATGTTCCTGAAGCATCTAACATGCTGTTGAGAGAAGTAAGGCTTTATAACGATAACATAGCTGCTTTCTTAGATGAGATTCTCGATCAGTTATCGTGGGATTTAGTTCCATTTGGTTTTCTGCATTTGCTTTATATCAAATGGTTAAAACTGACATCACCAGCTAGTACACCTGAGAAAAAGCAGAAGTTTATTAATCATATACGTCAGTTATGGACGGCAAATCCCAATCCTTATTGGGAGGTTACAGGTGACAATCCTGTAAAGGTTGCTCACCGCATGGATAAGCCAGAATTCTTAATAGCCACATTCGGGATTACAGAATGGGAACGTCAAGGATATACCGGTAATGATTTGGGCACACTTTGTACCCCTAATGTTGATGCTCAACAAGTATTTAGGGGAATTATTAGAAAAGAAGGAGGTATTAATCATGTCTGATTTAAATTCAATGATGATGCAAACTAAGGCAGATAACGAAGCAATCGGAAGAACTGTTCGTTTTGTTTTTGGAGGAGATTTTCCTGAAAAAATGAACGATGTACAGCCATTCTTTGAGGTTGTTTATGATGTCTGGTATAGAGAAATCAAATTGAAGAATTCTCGAAGCAACGTAGATGGGAACAAAGACGGAAACAAAGATGAAGCTCAATAACATGAGTCCATGACGAGTGTTGTTAGCCTCGCAGAGCGCAATACACTTTGACGCTCGTGTCAAAGTTAGTATTGTGCTACCTTTGCCAAACGGCAAAGGTATGCGAGGCTGATGATGTCAAAAGCACACTGGGAGGTGATGTCTATGGTTAAAGGCGCTTATAGTGTGAGCTTAGCACAAGGGCGCGTTGCACATGAACACGATATGCGGGATTATCAGCCGAAAAATGCTGACAGAGAGTTGTCGTCTAGGAATGTAGTAATATGTGAGACGACCGACTATCAGGAAGCATTCAATGATATCTTTCGGGATTCTATAGTCAAGTATAATGCTGGACAGGTTCGTGAAGACAGAAAGAAATCATTAGATTACTATTCGGAAATCGTACATTCACCCAATAAGGAGAAGCCGATTTACGAATATGTAATGCAAATCGGGTGTTCAGATGATAATGGAATAACCGATTCGGATTTTGACGTTGGAGAATGGCAGAGTCTTAAGGACAGAGGAAAGTTTTTATCGGCTTCCAACTATGTCAAAGCACATCTGAATAAAGATCCTCGGAGAGAGGAGCTTAAGGGCATACTGATAGAGCAATTGCAGGAACTTCAAGATAAATATCCAAATTTTAAGTTCTTGACCATAGTAGTTCATGATGACGAAGTCGGTGGCACCTGTCATGCTCACATAGCATTTACTCCCATTGCATATGGATATAAAAATGGCATGGAAATGAGAACCTCTCTGTCCAAGGCATTGAGTCAAATGGGATTTGAATCCGATGGCAAAGAATATCCAATTCAAAAGTGGCAGAACAAAGTTAAGGATGACATTGAGAATGCTATGGTCAACGCTGGATATGAAAGAGCACATCTCGGAAACAACGAAAAACACCTTTCCGTTAGTCAATTCAAGTTAAAGTGTGAAAACGAAAGAATTGCAGAAGAAAATGCATATCTTCGTGAGGCTAATAAGATTTATGAAGCGCAACTCGCTGAATTGAACAGAAGGTCGCAGGAACTAGATGAGCGTGAGAAGAAGGTATCTCACTTGGAAAAGATAGACAAGGCTGAGAAACTTAAAGAAAGAAGCTACTCAGAACGTAACATTCAGAAGGAACGAGGACTTTAATATGAAACCTGATGGCTATGATATTCCTAAGAATTGCGTAGAGCTTGGTGGTGACGATTACACTAGTGATACATCTACTAAACAGGAAGAACCAAATTCAGACGAGTTGATTGAAGGAAGCGCAGCACATGAAAAGGTAATGAGTAAGCTTCGGAAGTCTGTCGCTTGGGATGTTTATTGTAGGTCTATAAACAAGAATCCAAATGACAACCCATAATCAGATTAAACCTCATTTTATGCTGTTTGGTTTGACGAAAAAAATAAAGCACTACTCTCAATTAGAGAATAGTGCTTTATTTATGTGCTTATGCCACTTGCTTAGAGTTGGCAATTTTGAATCCTGTCTCGGAGTTGTATTCATAGATGTTATAGGATAACCGGTCTTCAGGCTTAACCTCGTTGTCATTAACCTGTTCAAGCATATCTACCAAGTCCTGAAGATTATCTACATGGTCTTTAGAGACAATCAACGTTTCATGGATTGAAGAAGGAATTATATATACAGCATCGCCGAGCTTGGCTGTAATTCGATTCATAACGTTAGTGTTAAGAATCATAACGGCTCCTTTTGCGTTCTGACGCTGAGCGGTTAATATGAAGAATGGAAGTCTGAAGTCTTCAGGGTTAATATCTTCGATATCATATGAAGGTTCTCCCATACCGAAAATAGCATCTTCGAGATTCTTGAATAATGGTGTTCTTTGAGCATTGTTTTTCATTGCCTGTTCATGGAGCTCCTGGGCATCAATGCCCCACATTTCGGCAAGGTCATTGGTTATGACTGCCTCTGCGCATCCCTCTTCATCCTCGCTGACTCTGACAGCATAGAAGAGGCTCAGGTCAACCAACCCATCCAAATTCTGATGGGGTTTATCAGAAAGATATTCAACATTGGCCGCTTTGTTGACAAGTCTAGGAATTATCTTGTCCTTTATGCGGTCATAATGAAGCATATCCTCTTTGTTGAAGTCTTTAATGGTGGCATTCATGCGAATATCAGCCAGCCAGTTCAAGATTTCTTCTAGGGACTTTCCGTTCTGATACCTTTCAAATGCATCTTCGAGGTTCAGAGCAGGAATAGCACTTGGCTCATGCCCTATGGGACTGATCATAAGGGCTTCGTATTCATAACCGGAACTCTTCTTGATGGTTTTGAAGCTCATCTCATAATCCTGATAGTCTTCGGTAAGATAGTCCTTAATGCTAGCTTTGACTTCGTCCCTAAACTGTGCGTAATTCATTTCTTTCATGGTTATAACCTCCTGAAAATAGATTTGTACATTTGATTTGGACCTGCGTGCAGCAGGTGAATGAAAAATATTGAAAAGTGTTGATAGATGTTGATGAATGAGGTAAGATAATTACAAATCGCTCTTATATTAAAAATATTTAAAAATTTAAATATATGAATGGTAGTATTGAATTGTAGTCCAAACATTTAGTTAATAGGAGATTGGTATGGATTCATTTGATTCATTGCTTTGCGAGTTAAAAGAAAACAGTCTTAATACTTCTCAACAAGGCACATCTTTTGAAGTGCTTATGAAAAAGTTCTTTATGACTAGCCCGCTGTATTCGGAATTATTCTCTAATGTTTGGCTTTGGAATGAGTTTCCTTATAACGGAGGAAAACATGACTTCGGAATAGATCTTGTTGCGAAAATGAATGGTATTGATGATTATTGCGCTATTCAATGCAAGTTTTATTCAGAAGAGCATTCCGTTCAGAAGAAAGATGTTGATACATTCATATCTGCTTCCGGCAAAGAGTTTTTTATTGAAGGACAACCTTTTCGCTATTCTGACAGAATAATTGTATCTACTACAGATAAATGGTCGTCTATAGCAGAAGAAACAATCGAAGGACAAAGCCCTGCGATTACAAGAATTAGATTAAAAGACCTTAAAGAGTCAGGCATTGATTGGGATAGTTTTAAGCTTAACAATCTTGACTCAATGAAGAGGGATTCATCTAGGCATGTTAAACCTCATCAAAAGACTGCAATTGATAAGGTAATTAACGGGTTTAAATCGGCAGATCGCGGAAAGCTGATTATGGCATGTGGTACGGGAAAAACATACACATCCTTAAAGATTGCAGAAGAACTTACAGAAGGGAAAGGAAACATACTATTTCTTGTGCCTTCGATTTCTCTGCTTAATCAGACACTACTTGAATGGTCTGCTCAATCTAAGTATAAATTTAGTGTTTTTGCTGTATGTTCTGATCCAAAGGCAAGTAAAGCTTCTGATGATGGAAATCGGATATCAGACACTATAATTCCTGCAACTACCAATGTTGATAATCTTTGTTCATATTATTCTTTCGGCTGGAAGGATACTCAGTTTAAACTGTTCTTTTCAACATATCAATCTATTGAGGTTATTCATAATTTTCAAAAACAAACAGGCATAGTTTTTGACCTTGTTATTTGTGATGAAGCTCATCGTACTACTGGTGTTACCCTTGCTGATGAAGATGAAAGCAATTTCGTTAAGGTTCATGATAATGATTATTTGAAGGCAAATAAAAGGCTTTATATGACTGCAACACCAAGAATATATGGTGATGAAAGTAAAGCTAAAGCAAATGAAGCAAGCGCTATTCTTTGTTCTATGGATGATGAAGAAACGTATGGCAAGGAATTCTATAGGCTTGGCTTTGCAGATGCAGTATCTCTTGGACTCCTTTCAGATTATAAGGTCGTTGTTCTTGCTGTTGATGAAAAATATGTTAGCAGAGCTCTTCAGGGATTGTTGACAGACTCAAGTAGCGAACTTGTTCTGGATGATGCTGTCAAAATAATGGGGTGCCTTAATGGATTATCAAAAAGAACGCTATTTGAAGGAGAAAAAAGCTATTTTGAAAATGATCCAACTCCGATGAAACGAGCTGTTGCATTTAGTAGTAGCATTAAAGCATCTAAAAAGTTTGTTGAAATGTTTGGCCAAATTCAAGATGAGCTTAAGCTTTACGGAGAGGATGATTCATTAGTTACAGTTGAGTTGGCTCATGTTGATGGAACGAATAATGCTCTTTTTCGCAAGGAAAAAATAGATTGGTTGAAAGATAATATAGCTGATAATAAATGTCGAGTATTATCCAATGCAAGATGCTTGTCCGAAGGTATTGATGTTCCGGCTCTTGATTCTGTTATTTTCTTAAATCCTAGAAACTCTATTGTTGACATAATACAGTCTGTGGGAAGAGTAATGAGAAAGGCAGAAAATAAGCAGTATGGGTATATTATTCTTCCAATCGGTATACCTGCTGGTATGGAGCCGGAAGAAGCTCTTAAAGACAACAAGAGATATAAGATAGTATGGGATGTTTTGCAAGCTCTTAGGGCTCATGATGATAGATTTAATAATACGATTAATAAAATAGATTTAAACAGGAAAAAACCAGACAATATCTCAATAATTGGTGTGTCTGGTGGATATGGTGATGAGGATGATTCTTCAAACTCAAATCGTTCGTATCGTAATATTGAGTATCGTTTTGAGGATTTGCAACAATGGAAAGAGAGTATTTACGCAAAAATAGTTAAAAAATGTGGTTCTCGAAGATATTGGGCTGATTGGGCTAAAGACGTTGCTGATATAGCTAATCGTCATATTGAGGAGATAAAAACATTAATTAAAAAACCGGATATTAAGCCAAAATTCAAAGAGTTTTTGTTTGCTCTTAGGCAGAATTTGAATTCGTCAATAAAAGAGTCTGATGCTATTGAAATGTTGGCAGAACATATGATTACAAAGCCTGTATTTGATGCTTTGTTCGAGGATTATGAATTTGTTAAAACAAATCCAGTGTCTTTAATAATGCAGGATATGTTGACTATTCTTGATGAAAAGGCTTTGGATAAGGAACAGGAAACACTTGATAAATTCTATTCAAGTGTTAGAGAACGTGCTAAAGGTATAGATAATGCAGAAGGCAAGCAACGCATTATTATTGAATTGTATGAGCAGTTTTTTAAAAATGCCCTGCCAAAGCAAGTTGAGAAGCTTGGTATAGTATACACTCCCGTAGAAGTGGTTGATTTCATAATTAATAGTGTAAATGACATCCTTGTTGAAAAGTTTGGTAAAAGCATTAACGATAAAGATGTTCATATTCTCGATCCTTTTACTGGAACAGGAACTTTTATCGTTCAGTTACTTAGAAGTGGTTTGATAAGTGCAGATAATTTGTTATACAAGTACACTAATGAAATCCATGCAAATGAAATAGTTTTGTTGGCTTATTATATTGCTGCTATAAATATTGAAGAATCATTCCACGATCTCATGCAAAGTGAAGAATACATACCATTTGAAGGTATTGTGTTGACTGATACTTTTGCTATGACTGAGAAACAGAAGGCTAAAGCGTCTTCAGGCGGTTCGGAAGTTTTATCTCATATATTTGCTAAGAATTCTGAGAGAGCAGAAAAACAATTGAATGCGCCAATTACCGTTATTATTGGTAATCCGCCTTATTCTGTTGGTCAAAAATCTGCTAATGACAACAATCAGAATACTACTTATGAGTTTTTGGATAAATCAATTGCTGACACATATGGAGCAAAATCCGTTTCGGATAATACGCGCGCTGTATATGATACATATATAAAAGCTTTTAGATGGGCAACTGATCGATTGGGAGATAATGGTGTTATCGGATTTGTCACAAATGGCGCTTATCTCGATAGTGTTGCACTTGACGGATTTCGTCAATGTTTAATTGAAGAGTTTAATTATATATATGTCTTTAATCTTAGGGGAAATCAGAGGACGCAGGGTGAAGTTTCTCGTAAGGAAGGCGGAAAAATATTCGGATCAGGTTCTAGAACCCCTGTTGCAATTACTTTATTAATTAAGAAAAAGGGTGTTAAAAAAGAAGGGAAAATCAATTACCACGATATAGGTGAATACTTATCTCGAGAACAAAAATTATCAATTATCTCGGAATTTGGAAGCATAAAGAACATTTCTTGGAAATCTATTACTCCGAATGATAATAATGATTGGATTAATCAGCGAAATCAATCTTACATTGCATTTACTGCTCTTGGAGACAAGAAAAGAAGTGAAGCTATCAGTGTGTTTTCTGAAAACTATGCAATAGGATTAAGTTCCAATAGAGACACTTGGGTTATTGGGTTTGATAAAGAAACGACATTTGAAAACTCGACACGTATGATTAACAACTATAACGCTGAAAGGGAGCGTTGTTATCCAGAATACGAAAGACAGTTGAACTCTGGTGTTGTCTTGCAGGGTTCAAAGCCTAGAGAAACATTTTTGACTAATTTAGTTCATCGCGACTCGAAAAATGTAAGTTGGTCTAGAGGCTTACTAAAACGTCTATGCAACAATGAAATAATTGAACCCAAAGAAGATATGAGAGCTATCTTATATCGTCCGTTCTGTAAGAAATGGCTTTCATATGACAAGCATATAATAGAATATCCTTCTTGCTGGGATAATATTTTCCCGGAAACGACTTCTGAAAACATTGTCATATGTGTAATGGGAAGTGGAAGTACAAAAGGTTTTTCTACTATTATCTCTAACTGTATAGAAGATTATCAGCTATTGTTTAACGCACAATGTTATCCATTATACATGTATGACAAAGCTGAAAGCCAAACTAATAAGAAGCAGTTATCATTTTTTGATGGATTATCCGAAGCTACCTCTTATAAGAAAAGATATGCAATTTCTGATGCTATTTTCGGCGAATTCAAAGAAAAGTACGGAAATAAAATTTCTAAAGAAGATATATTCTATTATCTCTATGCGATTCTTCATTGCAAAGAATACATATCTACTTATGAGGATAATTTGTTGAAAGAAATGGTTAGAATTCCAATGCTCAATAAATTTCCTAAATACGTTGAAATCGGCAAGAAATTGGCTGATTTGCATCTTAATTACGACAAATTTGATGATTTAGATATTTCTGATCTTCAGATTTCTATCACTAAAGAGAATTACACAGTGAATAAGATGCACTTTAAGAAGAATGGTAAAGATAGTGACAAGAGTACCATTATTTTTAATGATTACATTACTATAAGCAATATTCCAGAAAGAGCATATGATTATGTTGTTAATGGAAGACCTGCTATTGAATGGATTATGGAGAGTTATCGTATCAAAACTGATAAAGATACTGGTATTGTTGATAACCCCAATAAATATGGAGATGAAAAGTATATTTTCAATCTGCTCCTATCTTCAATTAATGTAAGTCTAAAAACTCTTGATTTGATAGAAAGTATGCCGGAGTACAAAGAAATCTAACCGGAGGAGACTTGTTATGCCTCAGAATAAAAAAGAATACAAAATGCTCAATTGCAAGATTGATAAGCCTATAGCTGATGAACTCGATAAGTTTACAACAGAAACTGGATTGACAAAAACCGCAACTGTAGAAAAAGCATTGAAGATGTATATTTCTCAGTTCAAAGAAACAGGAAAGATTTAACTTATATTCTTTCATCATAGTAGTTAAACGATAAAGTACTTATAGCTGTTCGATAAACAGAGGTTTTGATATGGCAGAACGAAAAATAAGGAGAGATCCTAAAGGGAGAATATTACAACGAGGTGAAACCTATGATTCTAAAACTGGGCGTTATAGATATTCGCGCACTATAAACGGCACTAGAATTGAAAAGTATTCATGGACACTAACCGCTCATGACCCTATTCCTAGTGGTACGAAACAAAAAAAAGGTGAATCTTTAAGAGAAATAGAAGATAGGATTGAAAGAGATAGATTAAATGGAATTTCTGCGTCAGGTGGAGATATGACAGTTCTTACCCTACTTGAACGTTGGGTTGAACTTCAGAATCCTAAGGTGCGTGAGACAACTAGAAAAGGTTATAATACACAGCTAAATTATCTTAGTAATAAGAATAATAAGCTTGCCTATGCAATGGCGAAGACCAAGATACGTGATGTTAAAGCATTACCTGCAGAAGAGTGGTTTCTAAGACTTCATAAGGAGGACGGCAGGAGTTATTCGTCTCTTCATACATTAAAAGGAATGCTAAAACAAGCTTTTACACTTGCGAAGAAAAGCAGCTGGATAGACAATAATCCTTTCGATTTCAGCATGACTAAAAAAGCTTATGGTGGTACTAAAACACGAGATGCTATTAGCAGAGCTGACATGAGAAGATTTCTCGACTTTGTACAAACCCATAAGAAATTTAAGAAATACTATGATGGAATCTATATTTTGTTTAATACTGGATTGCGTATATCTGAATTCTGTGGATTGAATGCCGAAGATATAGACTTTGACGAACATGTTATTCATGTTAGATGGCAATTAGAGCGAGTGTGGGTATCAAAAAAAGGTGGAAAAATAAACGAAAAGACAGGTAAACCGGAAGGGAAACTACTGTCTTATATAGAGCGCCCTAAAACTGAGAACGGTATTAGAGATATTCCTATGTTGCCTGACGTTGAAAAAGCCTTCAGGAATGTAATTAAGAATAGGCCTAAAATTGAAGAAACAACTGTTTGGGATGAAACACATCAGTATTCAAAAACAGGATTTTTATGGATCGACAAAGATGGTAATTATGAAGTTTCACAGCATTGGCAGAATCATATAAGAGGTGCTAGAAATAGGTATAATGAACTATTCAAAGATGAACTGCCCCCTATCAGTCCGCATGTTATTAGACATACATTTTGTTCCAATTGTGCCGGTTCTGGTATGAGCCCCAAAACTCTACAAGTAATTATGGGGCATAGTAGTATCGAGTTCACACTGAATGTATATACTCATATTGAAGCTGGCGATGTTAAAAGGAATTTCTTTTCTTTTATGAATTCTTCAAACTATGATTTGTGTGGTTATAACAGAATCCCTGATATTGTATCACCTGATGATGATGTCGATATTGATGAGGGAGAAGTGAACTATGAAGAGGCTATAGATGACGATGATTAATGCTTACTGTGTTATTGAAATTTTAAATAACACACTTTATAACATAATAGACCTAACACAAAATCTGCTCGTTTACGAGTTTTTTCGTAAAAGACAGGATTTGTTAGCGGCAAGGAAAATCGTGTTAAATTCGGGATTTTTGATTGAAAATTCTCATAAACGAAAGGATTTTCAAGTATGATAAAAGTACTATTTGTATGCCACGGCAATATATGCCGGTCAACGATGGCGCAGTGTATGTTCCAGTATATGGTCAATAAAAAGGGCCTGGCTGATAGATTCTATATTGATTCTGCCGCAACGAGCCGGGAAGAGATCGGCAACGGTCCGCATTACGGGACGGTGAGCAAGCTCCGTTCTGTCGGGATCCCGGTGATCCCCCACCGCGCAAGGCAGATGACAAGAAGCGATTACGACAATTACGATTATCTTATAGGAATGGATTCTTATAACATCTCGAACATGACGCGTATCGCAGGAGGCGATCCTGATAAGAAGATCTATCAGTGCCTGCAGTTTGCGGGAAGCAGCAGGAGTATTGCCGACCCGTGGTATACGGATAACTTTGATGAGACTTATGACGATCTTAAAGAGGGTCTTGGAGCATTCATGAAGTATCTCACAGATGAAGTGTTGTAATTGATGTTGTTCTGTGTTTTCCTATTCGTATGATACTCGTTTACTATCTGATAACAGTCAATCTGGCCGCCTTTATACTCTACGGGGCTGACAAGGCAAGGGCAAAGAGAGGTGCCAGGAGGATTCCCGAAAGGAACCTTCTTTTCTGGGCATGGATCGGCGGAAGCCTCGGTTCTCTGCTCGGCATGAGAATATTCCATCATAAGACTTTAAAGCCAAGATTCTTTATAACTGTGCCTGCCCTTCTGGTCGCACAGTTAGTTCTTATTGGTCTTTGTCTGTATCAGAACTACCATCTGGTTACGACGGAGTATCAGGCTGATATCGGACTTGAAGAAGAGATCACGATCGTACAGATATCTGATCTGCATAATCAGTTTTTCGGATTAAAACAGTCGTCACTGCTTAAGAAGATAAAGGAAGCCTCCCCGGACATGATAGTTGTAACAGGAGATGTAGTTGACGGTCATCACACATCGTATCCTATAGCGCTCGACTTCATCAAAGGTGCGGTCAAGATCGCTCCTGTCTATTATATTACGGGCAATCACGAGGCTTACCTGGAGGGCGAAAAGCTCGATGATTTCTTTGATGAGATGCGCTCTTTGGGTGTGGTTATCCTTGATGACACATACATTGAGACTGACGGATATATACTTGCCGGAATAAAGGACTCTTCGCTTGCCTCATTCAATGCATACGGGGCATTTGATGACAGCAAACCCGTCATTCTTCTGGCACATGAACCACAGTATCAGGACCTTTACAGATCCCTCGGAGCTGATCTTGTGCTGACAGGTCACCGTCACGGCGGTCAGTTCATCATTCCCGGAGCCGGAGGATTTATATCTCCCGAATTCGAGTTCTTCCCCGGAATGTATGAAGGCATTCACGATATTGACGGCATGAAGCTCGTGATCTCAAGAGGCCTGGGCAACAGCGTGATACCTTTAAGGATCAATAACTGTCCTGAAGTTGTTGTCGTTAAGGTGTGTTAAATGTCAAAGAAATCTGCTAATATTCTCTTATGGAGTATTCAAGAACTGTTGCAACTGAATACGGCCTTGTAAGAGGCATCGTTAAAGACGGATGTGAAGAATATCTTGGCATCCCCTTTGCCATGCCTCCTGTTGATGATCTCGCATTCAAGCATCCTGTCCCTCCCGAATCCTGGAGCGGTATTTTGGATGCCGTAAAAGGCTCTTTAAACCCCGTTCAGGGCAAGGGCCGTTCCACCATCTCTTTTGACGGAAGGGACTGCCTGTATCTTAATGTGTTCGTTCCCGAGAACCTGCCTTCCAATGCACCTGTTATGGTGTGGATATACGGCGGTTCCTACGCAAACGGCGGGTGCGGAAGAAAGACTGAGGATAAAGATGATCTCTCTTACGATATGGCACTTTTCGCAAGAGAGACAAAGACCGTCTGCGTCAACTTTAACTACAGACTGAACCTTGAGGGATTCCTGAATCTGCATTTTCTGGATAAGAGATTCGATCAGAACAACGGGCTTTTCGATCAGATAGCAGCTCTGAAGTTCATAAGGAACAACATTCACAGGTTCGGAGGAGATGCCAATAACGTAACGGTTTTCGGGCAATCGGCAGGTGCGGCATGCATGCTCGCGCTAATGGCAGACCCGGAGGCTTCCAAGCTATTTGACAAGGCGATCGTTCAGTCGGCATGTGTCGATTCTTTCTGGAGCGAAAAACAGAGCCAGAGACTGACAAAAAAATATCTGGGATATCTCGGAGTCAAGACCTCCGAACTGGGAAGGCTCAAGACTGTTCCCATTGAATCCGTCCATGAAGCAAATGCAAAGCTCCGCCATCTGGTCCTCCGCGAAGGCAATTCAAACTGCTGCTTCTCACCTACCATAGACGGCGTCACCATCAAGGGACAGCCGAGAGATCTTGCCAAGAGATTCAACAAGCCGGTCCTCATCGGAACGACCAGCCAGGAAGGTGATCTGTTCATCAGGAATATCCCGACTATGGCTCTGCCTCTTGCAGCATACTGGTTCAAGTTCAAGTTTAAATTCGGCAAAGGCGCTCACAGGTTCATGTCAGATGACTTCACAGCCAAGTTCTACAGAGAACCCGCACGTGAGATCGCGAAGGAACTGCACGGGGATTCATGGGTATATGAATACCGTTACCAGACTCCTGATATGTTAAAGAATCAATCCGGATGCTGTCATGCCTGCGAAGTTCCGCTGCTGTTCGGGGATAAGAATTCCTATATCAGGATCGACGATCCCGTATCATGGCGTGTCGGTGAAAAGCTAAGAGAAATATGGAGTGAATTCGCTTATACCGGTGTCATGCCCTGGAAAAAGTACAAAGACGGAGAAGAGGTTAAAGGAATAGACTGACCCTCAGATCAAATGCTCTGAAGTCTGATTTATCCCTGTATTTTTGCACTCTTCGATAAAAATGTCGTGTTATTTTTGCTTTACCTTCCACTATAATAGGTTTATCAACAGCAATCGTCTTGGGGGAATAGTAAAATGGTAGTCTCGACAAAAGGACGCTACGCGCTTCGCGTAATGATCGATATGGCAAAGTTCGGTAAAGATTCTTATGTCACGCTCGGAGATATTGCAGACCGCCAGGGCTTATCCGAGAAGTATCTTGAGTCGATAATAAAGCTCCTCGTCAAAAACGGCCTGGTAAAGGGCTTACGGGGCAAGAACGGCGGTTATAAGCTTAATAAGGACGCTTCCAAGATCACTGCCTGGGACATCATATCCATAACCGAGAACGATTTCTACGTAGTATCCTGCATGAATCCCGATGCACCTAAATGCGACCGCGTTACATCATGTGTGACACTTCCGATGTGGAAGGAATTCAGCGAGGAGATGGAAGCATTCTTCAGGAAATACACTATCGCTGATCTGGCAGCAAAAGAGAAATAACAGATCCCCTTATTACAGTCCTTTTTCCTTAAGTCCGTGAACAAGGTCGATATAGAATTCACGGATGTCAAAGCCGTCGATGTTCTCTCTGTTGAGGTCGATCATGTCAGCATGTGAGATTCCGCGGATTCCCTTGTTGATCAGGAAGTGATAGTCCTGTCCCCATTTAAACGATTCCTCACCGACGAGACCGTCGTTATAGCCGTCAAAATGCTTAACAAAGTGGTAGCTCATATTGAGAGGGAACTTGCCGCTGACTGCGTGATTGAGCTTGGATCCGAAGCTCTGCGTGTAGATACCGTTAAACTGTCCTGCCATCGGAGCCATCTCTGCATTGAGAGTCTCGACTCCTGCTTTGGTAAGGTCCGTAACAGCCTTTACGAAGTCAGGATTCTTGTCTCCTGCAAGACGGGCACCCTTGTTATATGCGGCGGCAACCGTATCCCTTAATTTATCGGGAGCATTGTTCATTAAGTATTCAGCAAATTCGCAGCCGTGGTGGGGCGTGTTGACGGTTGTTAAAGATGCTACATAGGGTGCCATTCCGAGCATGCAGATACAGTATCTTGAATCAAGACCGCCTTTGCTGTGGGCGATGATGTTGACCTTTTCGGCACCTGTCTCTTCGATCACCTTTACGATCGCCTTTTTCAGCTGCATCGCACAGGTCCTGACATCACCTGCTGATTCCTGACCTCCGTAGTAGATCACGGCGCCGTTCTTGATGAGTTCAGAAGGAACGCGGCCCCAGTAGTTCAGATGCTCCGAATCTCTGAAGAAAACGCCGTGGACCATAAGGATCGGATATTTAGTCTTGCAGATCTGATCCGCCTTGCGCGCTTCATTGCGCCAGTATCTCTCGCTCTCCTCCCTGACTTCACGTCCTGCTATCTTAACGATAATGGAAAGGACAAAAAGGTTGGCTACGGGGATCATGCCGCAGAAGATACCGAGAAGCCTCTTGCTTATACCGATCTGCTTTGAAGTTAAGTATACGATGATGATGCCTGTCCAGAAGTATGCGTTAAGGATACCTATGGTCACGCACGCATAGATTATTATCGCTTTCCATGTCAGCTGCTCGTGGAAAAAGAGCGATGCGATGAAAACAGGAACAACAATAAGCAAAGTATATGGGAATACCGCCAGGATCGTATTTCCGTATGAACAGATCTTAAGCCTGCCTCCGGCAATACCGGCGGCATAAAAGCCGGGAAGGATAAAAGCTGTGACAGTCAGCACGGCAGTAAGCACAATAAACCAGTAGCTTATTCCGTACAGGAACGTGCTCAGGCATGCCGCCGTGATAAAAATACCGTCAACAACTTTTATGGCCGGTCTTTGTTTATACATAAACGAACCTTCTTAAGAGATCAGTTTACCAGCTTGCTGAATTTCCGTGATTCCATGCGCTTCCACCGCCGCCGTCACCGTTGTTTCCGTAACGTTCGCTGTTACCTCTGTCCTGAATATCACGGACTCTTTCCTGGGGAGTCTTTGTAGGAGTAGGTGTGGCTGTGTTCTGTCCGTCACCGCCCGGTGTAGGTGTGGGCGTGCCTGTACCGTCTCCGCCCGGAGTAGGTGTAGGCGTACCGGTACCGTCTCCGCCCGGAGTAGGTGAAGGTGTACCCGTATTATCTCCGCCCGGAGTAGGCGAAGGTGTGCCTGTATTATCTCCGCCCGGTGAAGGCGTAGGAGTTCCCGTGTCACCGCCCGGAGAAGGTGTGGGTGTCTCAGATCCGCCCGGTGTGGGAGTAGCTCCACTCGGAGTAGGTGAAGGAGTTCCTGATCCGCTCGGTGTAGGAGTAGGTGTATCTGTATCACCCTGAGGTGTCGGGGTGGGTGTCTCTGAATTGCCTTCAGGAGTCGGTGTCGGAGTAGGAGTATCCGTCTGGTCGGCATCCGGCTTAGGCGTAGGTGTGGGTGTCTGAGTCTCGTTCGGGTCCTGGGTAGGTGACGGTGTAGGTGTCGGCGTATCCTCCGGTTCCTCGAACTGGTTTCTTAAATCATCCTCAAACTGATTGATCTCGTTGTAGAGCTTCTGTGCAGCATAGTAGTGACCGTCGTTGTTCTCGGTCGCACAATCCTTCTGAGCAAGGATCGCCTTTGCTTTCTCGCAGATCTCGATAGTGTCCTCATAGTTGTCTTCATCGATCTCTGAAACATCGATGGGAGTAACATAAGACAGGGCATAGTTGACTCTGATCTTGCAGTCGTAGGGATCTGCAGGTCTGAGATTTAATGCCATCTGATATTCCTGCTTTGCCTTCTCGAAATCGCCGAGCTTATATAAAACATTACCTTTGTTGAAGTGGTTGATATAAGGCTGTGTAAAGCCTAAAAATCCCATTTCGTTCTGCTGGTAATTACCCTGATCGAAGTTATTGATGAGCTTCCTGTTCCCGCTGTAGTTGAGAACGAGAACACCGAGGAATGTGGCTGTGAGGAGCCAGACTGCTATAGCTATTTTCTTTACCATACGTTACGCCCTCCTCTTCACGCTTATGAATTCATAAGCGACAAGTGCCGCGAGCGGAATTACAAAGTAGTAATACAGATCTGAATATCCGTACTCTGTTGTTTCTTCTTCTTCAGTATTAAGTTTTGACATAACATCTTCCAATACCGAATCGATCTTTTCGGAATAATCCATATGAACATAATCTATTCCGAGATCGCTGGAAAGCTGCTGAAGATTATCCTCGTCAATATACGAGACAGCAGGCTTATAAGGATAGTTTCTCTTATCTTCGACAAGAACAATTTCATCGTAGAGCTCGTCGTAGTAGTGCATCTGGCCGCCTTCTTCAGTGCCGTAGCCCATGACTGCGCCGCCCTCGATACCGTCGGAGATATCCGCAAAGGATTCAAGCTGGTGCTTGTCGGTATTCTCACCGTCGGTGAGCATGAAAACGACGATATGACCGTCGCCCATTCTTGCGGCATCTATGATCATCTGACCCAAAAGCTTCTTGCATACGTTGATGTTTGTTCCCGTGGCATGGTAATCAGCCAATGGTTTGATCGAATCAACGGCTAACTTGATATAGGATGTGTCGTCAGTAAACGGCGCAATGAGATTAACGTCATTATTGAAATCAATGAGACAGAATTTCGCACCGGGAAGATTCTCGGTGATATATTTGACGTCTGCCTTAACGCCGTCCATCCTCGGATTGTAACCGTCGTAGTCCTCAGCCATCATGGAAAGCGTATCATCGATACAGATGATGCAGTAGCAGTTGAGCTTCTGTCTTACGACTGTGACTTCATCAGATAATGTCTGCGGTCTTAAGTTGATCGCGAAAAGGAGCAGGACGATAAGGATCTGCCTTATATACGGTATTACGCCTTTCCGCTTTATTGCCAAAAGACCGATACAGATTATGACCATTAACCAGATGGGAATTATAGGTTCAAAATGCAGCTGTTCCATCTGATCACACTTTCAAAATAAATGCCAATAAAAGCATAAGACTTATCGAAAAGAGCAGGAGTCCGAATGCTTTTTCCGGCATCTCGGTCTCGATGATCTCATATCTCGTATCATCCAATGTTGCCATCTGGGACCTTATATCATCGACGATGTTGCCGACGATATCACGGTCTTCACCATAGTAGAAGGTTCCGCCCGTATCCTCAACCACGCTCTTCATCATTGCCTTGTCGGGAGCAGCCATTATCTCGGTGCCGATGCCAAATACAGTGATATCCCTTTCCTGGCACATCTCGCCTGCTTCAGGAAGAGTGATGATCTCTTCACCGTATAGCTCGTTATCCGTCGATAAGATGATTACTCTCGTACGGTCCGGCTTTTCCTCGTAATCGTAGAAATCAAGGCAGGCAGCCGCAAGACCGTCGCCTATGATAGAAGATCCTCTCTCCGCGTTGTCCACGAGCGTGCCGTTGCTGATATAAGCTTCGAGTTCAAGGAGCTTGGACGAGTAAAGGATCCTTCCGTTCGAATAGTCAAGCCTCATCTTAAGTCCCTCTTTAACCTTGTCGAGGACTTCGATGATGTACTGATAATCATTCGTAAGGGGGCAGAGAAGAACCGGAGAAGTATTAAAGATAACTATTCCGAATCTCTCGCCGTTAAGTTCTCTTACAACATTTTCGAGCTTGTCGATAAGAGTTGCATTAAGGTTGTCGCATGTCGTTGAGATATCCATGCAGAGGATAATGTCCCTGTTGTAGTTCGCAAGCTGCTTTGACTCTGTCTTATAAGGTCTTGCCATAAGGAAGCCTGACAGAACGAGGCTCGTGATAATGAGTATGATAAGGATATACTTGAGTATGTTGTACCATACGATCCTTGTCTTATAGAGGGACTCCTTCTTCAGGTACTCGGGAAGGTAAGCTTTCTTGCCGCCCTTGTACTTCCTCTTGAACCTGATGTTGATGAAGGCCGCGATAACAAAGACCGCTGCCACACCGGCACAGATATATAAAGCTAAAGGATTCTTCAGTTCCATCCGGCTACCAATCTCCTTGATTTTTCCAGAGACGCTCTAACGTCACCTTCTGATATCTTATCGAATTCCGGCCTGTAGTATTCGCCGACGAGCATCGTGAGGTCCTTAAACTCGGTCCTGCTGATCTCGGATAAGGTGAACTTGTCAACTTCAGTGCCGGTCGCTTTGTATACGAATTCTCTTACGACACGGCTCATGGCCTCATAAGCAGGCCTGATCTTGGTCGTATCCTTGTTGAACTCGGCTTCGATCGAATCAAGAAGCGCAAGGTACTGAGGTCTGAGCTTGTTCAGGTCAGGCTTAACGAAGACCTTGACCTCTTCGACCTCCTCCTTTGGCTTTCTCTGATAATCTTTCAAAAGATCGTATAAGAACATGAGAATGATCGCAACGGTGAGCGCTGCAAGAATAACTCCCGCAATGATTATCGGAAGTTGAGAGAAATCAAACATTCTTCTCAGGTTTATCGTCGTATCCATAACTGTTAATTTACCAGCTTATTCTTCTCTAAAAGTTCTGCTATCTTACCGTCTATCCTGTCTGCCGTATCGACTTCGACCCACGGGATGCCGTGTCTGTTGAGTTTCTTTATTGCCTGCTTGTTCATTTCCTCGAAAAGCTGATGCTGCTTTCTTTGTATCGACTTGCTCTGCGATATGAACGGGGGAAGATACCTGCTTCCGTCGACATTGTAGACCGTCTTTCCGAAAATATCACAGTCGCTGACTTTAACGAGTATCACGTCATGGACCATGATGATCTGGCTTAAGTAATTATCCTGCAGCTTCAGTATTCCCTCGGTGTCGGTTACCATGACAACGATCATACGTCTCTTTATATTATGCATTATGTACTTCAGGATACCGTTAAGATCAGAATCGTTGGTCGGTGTGAGACACTTCGCATAACCTTCAAGAAGGAATTCGAGATTTAAGAATCCTGTCTTGAAAGGGGATCTCTCCATCTTATCATTGTGATAGTAAAGTCCTGATACATAATCGCCGTTGTCCGTAACAAGATATCCCAAAGTTCCGCCGGCCATAAGGGCGACCTCGCCCTTATCCTCACCGGTCTTCGTATGCGCGAGCATTCTCCTGTTAGCATCCATGACAAGCATGACATTGTGCTTCTTCTCGGCAATATACTGCCTGATAAGGACCTTCTGGGATCTTGAAGTAGCCTTCCAGTCGATATCCTTGATGTCATCTCCGGGCACGTACTCACGAAGCTCGTCGAAATTCATGCTCCGTCCTTTATAGATGGAGTTATACGAGCCGTCGAGCACTCTGCTCGTCGCCTTGTCCGTAGCTATGGTCTTATAACGCTTCAGCCCGAACTTGATCTTTGAGACGTAGTCCAGATTCATGGAGTAACGATAGCTCCGACAATAGCATCAACGATCGTCTCTTCCTTAACGCCGTCTGCAATAGCGGCGAAGTTGAGCATGATCCTGTGGCGCATAACTTCGTGTCTCATAGCCTTAACATCATCAGGTGTTACATAAGCTCTGCCCTGGATAAGAGCAACAGCCTTGGATACTTCCATGAATGCGATAGCAGCACGTGTGGATGAACCCATTGCAACATAGCTTGCAAGGTTAGGTGCAATGAACTTGGCCGGCTCACGGGTAGCCTGAACGATGTCAACGATATACTTCTTGATGGCAGGTGAGATATATACTCTCTTGCAGAGATCCTGAAGGAACTCGATATCCTCGATAGTTGCAACGGATTTTGTTGCGGTGAAGACATCACTTTCGATCCTGTTGAGGATCTCGACCTCATCAGCAACATTAGGATATGTGATTACTTCCTTGAGAAGGAATCTGTCCTGCTGAGCCTCGGAAAGCTCATATGTACCTTCCTGCTCGATAGGGTTCTGTGTGGCAATAACGATGAATACGGGAGGAAGCTTATATGTCTGGCCTCCGATACTTACGGATCTCTCCTGCATCGCTTCGAGCATGGCACTCTGAGTCTTTGCGCTGGAACGGTTGATCTCGTCCAGGAGAAGGAAGTTGGCCATGACAGGTCCGATCTTCGTCTCAAACGTGTTGTTGGTCATGTTGAATGTCTGAGTACCGATAATGTCCGAAGGCAGGAGGTCAGGTGTACACTGAACTCTCGAAAAAGAACCGCCTACGGCTTCGGTCATGACCTTGGCAGCCGTTGTCTTGGCCAGACCCGGAACAGACTCCAGAAGGATGTGACCGTTGGCGATCATGGAAACCAGGAGTGATACTCCGAGCTGCGACTGACCTACGATCTTGGAGTTGTAGTAAGTCCTGATGTTCCTGATGATCTCGCCGGATCTTGCAAGTTCATCAACATTGATGTTCATTACGAGTTGTTCAGCCATAAAAACCTCTCATTCTCTGCGTTTACCGCTTATTATGCTTTAAGCGCACGTAACTCTAAAAATAAATTGACGTGGCTATTATACTATTTCATACGCAATTTGTTTATGAACTTTGTAAGAAAACAGATTCCCGATCCGCACCGTTATCAAAGACTCATGCCATTATTACAGCCTGATTCCTTAAAATGTTGCAACAGCTCCGGAGAACTTGTTTTCACATGCACAGCATGCAGATACCGAACCCTTACATCCCTTATTAATTCCACAAACTGCATACAGTTTAATACATGTTGGGCACGCTGTAAAATATTTTCGGGAAAAGACTGCGGCACATATGCACTGACGGGTCTTACTCAGCCCCCTTCTCAACCAGTTCCTCATGCTCTTTCTGGAGCTTGGGATCATAAGAAAGCAGGGGCTTAACATCCTTTTCGCTCTTGATCTTTCTTGATACGTAGTTGTCAGTGATCTTCTTTACGAGCGGGAAGAGCGCTATGACGCCAATAAGGTTGGGAATCATCATCAGGCCGTTGAAAGTGTCGGAAATATCCCAGGCGAGCGAACTCTCCATAAGAGCACCTGCAATGATCATGAGAACGAAGATGATCTTATAGAACTTTGCTGCCTTAGTGCCCAGCAAATATTCGACAGCCTTGCTGCCGTAATGAGACCACCCCAGGACCGTCGTAAAGGCAAAGAGCAGGATGGCCGCCGCAATGAACCATTCGCCGCCCTTACCGAAAACACTGCTGAAAGCCTTTGCCACCAGTGTCGCATCCTTAACGCCTTCTTTTGCAAGTCCGGTCTCAAGATCGATAAAACCTGATGTAAGGACCACCAAAGCGGTCATGGTGCATACGACAAAAGTATCGGCGAAAACTTCAAAGATACCCCACATGCCCTGTTTTACAGGCTCCTTAACATCTGAATTGGAGTGGACCATGACCGAAGATCCGAGGCCTGCCTCGTTAGAGAAGACGCCTCTCTTGCATCCCTGTGTAATTACCTGCTTGATGGCGATCCCGGCTGCCGCGCCCGCAACGGCTTTTATGCCGAATGCAAATCTGAATATAGCTGCAAGTGCTGCCGGTATCGAAGTTATGTGAATGATCACGAGCAGCAGTGCTCCCAGGATATAGGCAACTGCCATGAAAGGTACGATCTTCTCTGCAAAAGCGGCGATCCTCTTAAGACCTCCGATAATGATGACCGCGGAAATGACCATCAGCACGATGCCGATAACAAGCGGTATGACCTTGACCGAACCGAACAGAGTAATATCTTCTGTCACATCAGAGAAGAAAGCCGATTCCAGATTCAGGGTTATCTTGTTGATCTGTCCCATGTTGCCGATGCCGAATGAAGCAAGAGCTGCAAAGCACGAGAAGAGGACCGCAAGGATCTTTCCGATGACCTTGAATCCCTTATATGAACCGAGTCCGTCCTGAAGGTAGTACATGGCTCCTCCGGACCATTCGTCCTCCTCGTTCTTTCTTCTGTAGTAGATTCCGAGGACATTCTCGGAGTAGTTCGTCATCATGCCGAAAAATGCTGCGATCCACATCCAGAAGACTGCACCGGGTCCGCCAAGGCAGATTGCAGCCGATACTCCGGCTATATTGCCCGTACCGATAGTGGCAGCCAGAGCGGTGCAGAGTGCCTGAAACTGCGATACTGAACCCTTCTCTTTCTTGTTATGGCTCTTCTTGTCAAAGACCCCTCCGCCGGTCTTCTTCCACCAGTGACCGAAATGGATTATCTGGAAGAATTTGGTAACAACCGTAAGAAGGATACCTGTTCCGATAAGGAGGATGAGACCTATCTTCACCCATACAAAACTGTTGACCGCATCATTGATCTTAGTGATCGTCTCGAGAAGATTATTCATTTTTACCTCTGATATTAGAGAATTTCCGTCATGTTAAAGCCACAACGACAACATAATAAAAGATTATGGCATCATCCGCAATAAAAAACCGCCGCATGGGTTTGCGGCGGCTGGAGGTAAAGTGCATTCCGGGTATTCGGGTGACCGGAAAACATTATTATGAAAAGAACGGGTTATTACGTTTCTTTTTTTTATTAAGCGGCTTTCTCAGCCTTCGGCTTTGCAGCCTTCTTTGCCTTCTTCTGGTTGTTCTTTGATACGATCTCGAAAACAACTGCTGCAAGGAGAACCAGTCCCTTAACGATCTTGATCCAGTCCTGGTCAACGCCGACAAGGGACATGCCCTGGTTGATAACACCGATGAGTGTTGCGCCGACGACCATTCCGATGATCGTACCGGAACCGCCGTATGCGGAAACGCCGCCTACGATACAAGCTGCGATAGCGTCGAGCTCATATTCCTGACCTGCAAAGGAGTTTGCAGCGCCGGTTCTTGAAGTAACAACAAGGGAAGCGATAACAGTAAGCATTGCCATGTTGAGATAAGCGCAGAACATGATGAGCTTATTGTTGATACCGGAAAGTCTTGCTGCTTCCGCATTGCCGCCGATCGTCATGAAGTGACGGCCGATTGTTGTCTTTTCGGTGATTACGCCGTAGATGATCAATACTGCAACGATCCAGAGGACTACTACCGGGATACCGCCGTCGAGAGCGAACTCGATTGTAAGGAACATGATGACTGCTACGCAGATAGCACTCTTCAGGATGACGAACCACATAGGATCAGCCTGATAACCCTTCTTGAGCTTGGTGCTGCGTGATCTGAAATTAAGGTAAACAACTGCACCGGCTCCGATAAGACCCAGGATAAGGCAAGGGATGTTGAGCTGACCCCAGGGACTCTCAAAGAGCTTGCCCGTGAAGATCCCTGTAAGGCTCTTCGGAAGGTTGGAGATAGCATTTGTCTGTGATGCCTTGGAAAGGACCTGTGTGCCGAGGCCACGGAATGCAAGATAACCTGCAAGTGTTGCGATCCACGGAGGTATTCTTACGTAAGCGATAAGGAAACCAAGAAGAGCACCGTATGCAAGACCTACGACTATGGCAACCAGCAGAACAAGAGGTGTGCTGAGCGGCTGAGCGGGCGTTACCAGAACCCTCTGGAGCTGTCCGTCAACCATCTGTTCTTCCCATACGCCGAACCACTTGTTCAGGAGTTCATTCTCAACAGAGAAAAGTCCGACCATTGCGCCTGCAAAGCAGATGAATGAACCTACGGAAAGGTCGATATTACCGCCGGTAAGCATACACATAAGCATGCCGGCACCTAAGATAAATACGTAAGCGTTCTGCTCGACGAGTGAAGTAACTACAGACGGATCGAGCATGTTGGTTCCCTTGATAAGGGCTGCAAGTACTACGAATAATACATATACGACGAAAAGTGCTATGGTCATTACGTTCTTTTTAAGAACATCTCTCATATTCAGGTTGTTCATGCCTTAGCACCTCCTTCCTTTGCAGCTTCAACACTTGTGGCCTTTTTCTTGGCTCCTTTTCTTCTCATCTGCATGATTACGTCAAAGAGAACTGCAACGATAAGAACGATACCTTTAACGACTTTCTGATAGTTAACGGGAGTATCTGCGATGGACATACCCTGGTTGATGATACCCATCAGAGCGGCACCGATGATAACGCCGCCGATGGAACCCGTTCCGCCGTATGCGGAAGCGCCGCCGATGAAGCATGCTGCGATAGCATCCATCTCATAACCTACACCGTATGTAGGTGTTGAACCCTGAAGTCTTGCGATATTGAGGATACCTGCAAAACCCGAAAGGACACCCATGAGAGTGTAAGCACTGAACATAACCTTTCTGGTGTCGATACCGGAAAGTCTTGTGGCTTTCTCGTTACCGCCGACAGCATAGAGGTTACGGCCGAGTGTTGTCTTTGTAGTAATGTAAGCAAATATTCCGAGTATAAGAGCGATCCAGATAAAGCCCGTAGGAATACCCTTATAGCAAGCGAGCTTGTATCCGAACCAGATAACTACCGCAACGACGAGGATAGTCTTGATGATCACGGATACGAGTGAATCAACCTTATAACCCTTCTGTATGAGTCTTACACGTTTAACGAAAGTAAATACCGCATAACCTGCAGCGATAAGGATCGCAAAGATGAAGCAGGTCTTGTTAAGAGAGTTGCCGGCAATTACCATTTCAGGTCCGACCTTTGCGAGGAAATCGGGAACATAGCATGAGTCACCGCCGCCGAAAATGTTCAGGAATTCCTTGTTATCGATACCGTATGCGTAACCTCCCATGATGATATTGGCAAGTCCTCTGAAGGCAAGCATGCCGACCAGGGTTGCAATAAAAGGAGGAACCTTTACATAGGCGATCCAGATACCGTGCCATATACCTACCAGAAGTCCCATGACGAGCATAGCAACTACTGCAAGCTGCCAGGGAAGATGCTTATCCATGATGATCGCACCGACACCGCCTGCGAGACAAACGACCGAACCTACGGAAAGGTCGATGTTACCACCTGTAAGGATACACAACAGCATACCGGTTCCGAGAACAAACACGTATGCGTTCTGTGAGATCAAGCTGTCGATATTCATCGGGATCAGTGTCTTACCGCCGGTGATGAAGTAGAAAATGATAACTACTATTACCGTGGCGATAAGCATCATGTATTTTCTTAAGAAATTAAGTAATTTGTTTGCGCCCATCTTATGCCTCACTTCCTTCGCTGTCAGCGGCTGCGGCCTCACCGGTTACACCGACGATGCAAGCCATGATGTTTTCCTGTGTTGCTTCGGAAGCTTTCATCTCTCCTACGATCTTAGCCTGGTTCATGATGTAGATCCTGTCGCTCATTCCGATAACTTCGGGAAGCTCGGATGAGATCATGACGACAGACTTTCCTGCCCTTGCCAGATCGTTGATGATGCAGTAGATCTCGTACTTGGCACCTACGTCGATACCTCTTGTAGGTTCGTCAAGGATGAGAACATCCGGATTAGCAAACATCCATTTTGCAAGAAGGACTTTCTGCTGGTTACCGCCGGAGAGGTTGCCTACGAGCTGCTCAACGGAAGGTGTCTTAGTCTTGAGCTTTGAAACGTATTCCAGAGCTACCTCATATTCTTTATCTTTATCGATAAATGTTGCGTTGCTGACACCCTTAAGGTTTGCGAGCGTTGTATTCCTCAAAATGGAATTGGATAATACAAGTCCGTTGCCCTTACGGTCTTCGGTAACATAAGCAAGACCTGCTTCGATAGCCTGCTTGGGGCTCTTCAGAGTAACGGGCTTGCCGCGGAGGAGTAAGTCTCCGGAAATACCGATACCGTATGAACGGCCGAAGATACTCATCGCAAGCTCTGTTCTGCCTGCGCCCATGAGTCCGTAGATACCTACAACCTCACCTGCACGGACATTGATAGATACATTGTCGCAGACTTTTCTTTCGGAGAATTCAGGATGGAATACAGTCCAGTCTTTGACTTCCATCATGACATCACCGATCTCGACACCGGGACGCTTCGGGAATCTGTCCGTGATCTCACGGCCTACCATGCCCTTGATGATCCTGGTCTCGGAGATATCATCGACCTTGGCATCGAGAGTCTCGATCGTGGAACCGTCTCTTACTACCGTGATCTTGTCTGCAACATATGAGACTTCGTTGAGCTTGTGGGAGATGATGATCATCGTCATTCCCTCAGATTTAAGCTTCTTCATGAGATCGAGAAGTGCTCTTGAATCTGTCTCGTTAAGTGATGAAGTAGGCTCGTCAAGAATGAGGAGCTTTGCATGTTTTGCCAAAGCCTTTGCGATCTCTACGAGCTGCTGCTTACCTGTACCAATATCTTTAATAAGTGTTTTCGAAGAATCGGAAAGACCTACCATCTCGAGGTACTTGTCTGCCTCTGCATAAGTCTTGTTCCAATCGATGCACCATTTGCTTCCCTGTTCATTACCCAGGAACATGTTCTCGCCGATCGTCATGTAAGGGATCAGAGCGAGCTCCTGGTGGATAATAACGATTCCCTTTTTCTCGGAATCCTTGATGTTATGAAAATTGCATACTTCGCCGTCGTAAATGATGTCGCCTGTATAGGTGCCATACGGATAGATTCCGCTGAGGACGTTCATCAAAGTTGACTTACCGGCACCGTTCTCACCGACCAGCGCATGTATCTCCCCCTCTTCAACTTTAAAGTTGACATTGTCGAGAGCCTTAACGCCCGGAAAAGTTTTGGTTATGCTGTTCATCTCAAGCAAAACTTTTGCCATGTGTTGCCTCTTTCATAAGTGAATTTTTTGATTTTTAAATCTTGAGTTTGTCTGTAGATTGGAATTGGTATTCAAAGTAACGGCTCAGCCTCAATATACAGGCGGGGTTTCCCCCGCCTGCAAAAGGCTGAAATTTCAGAAATTATAAGCCGAGGTCTTCTGCCTTATAGTAGCCGGAGTCGATGAGGATCTTCTGGATGGAATCCTTATCAGCGAATACCGGATCGCAAAGGTAAGAAGCAACTTCCTTTGTATTGTTGTTGTATGTGCTGTTTGTCTCAACAGTCTTGCCGTCTAAGATCTGGCCAACCATTGTAACTGTTCTCTCAGCAAGAGTACGTGTATCCTTGAATACGGACATTGTCTGCTTGCCGGCGATCATGTTCTTAACGGAAACGATATCGCAGTCCTGACCGGTAATTACAGGCCACTGACCGCCTCTGCCTTCGCTGTTGTAACGAGCGTCAAGTGCGTTTACAACGCCCTGAGCTGTAGAGTCATTGGAGCAAAGCCATGCGTCGATGTTCTTGTCAGCATAGTTGGAGCCGATGATGTTCTCTGCTCTAGACTGAGCTGTAGCTGTTGACCATTCAGGTGTAGCAACAGACTCGAAATCCTTCTGGCCGGAAACTACTACGAGCTTGCCGGAATCGATGTACTTCTGAAGGACGTCAAGAGCGCCGTTGAAGAAGAATGTAGCATTGTTGTCACCAGGGTCGCCTGCTGTGAACTCAATGTTGAAAGGACCTGCAGCGTTTGCGAGATCGAGAGCGTCCTCAACGAACTGACCCTGAATCTGGCCAACCTTGAAGTTATCAAATGTTGCATAGTAATCAACATTTGCATTGTCCATGATGAGACGGTCATAAGCGATAACAGGAATCTTCTTTGCAGCAGCCTTATCGAGAGCTGTGCTGAGTGATGAAGACTCGATAGCAGCGATTACGAGAACTTTACAACCGGAGTTGATCATGTTCTCAACCTGTGAGAGCTGAACGTCAGCCTTGTTGCCTGCATACTGAAGGTCTACTTCGTAGCCGGCAGCTTCGAACTTCTGCTTCATGTAGTCGCCGTCCTGATTCCATCTCTGGAGATCCTTAGTAGGCATTGCGATGCCAACCTTTTTCTTTCCGGAACCAGCGCATCCTGTTAATGCTGTAAATGCGATTGCAGCACAAAGAATTGTTCCAAGAATCTTTTTTAACATTGGAAAATTTCCTCCTATTAAGTAGTATCGGCAAATCTTGCCACATACAACTTAACACTGGGTATATAGGAGTTGCATATCGAGATTCTTGATATTTTTGGTAAGTTGACATAAGGTTCGGCAGGTTTTTAGCACAATTATGTGGTCGATGTGCTAAAAAATGCAGAATTGTGCTAAATATAACAAAAATGCCACAGATCTAATAATTTTGAGGCTGAACTGTATTATTTCAACAAGCGTCTGCCTAATGTATAAATTAATAAATTATTGTCCCAAATAAACTTCTTCCCTAAGATGGAAGCCGCTGTCGATGATCACCTCATCAAGGTTGTCGATCGTAACAGCCGACG
Source organism: Saccharofermentans sp. (assembly GCA_024684815.1). Classification (GTDB taxonomy): domain Bacteria; phylum Bacillota; class Clostridia; order Saccharofermentanales; family Saccharofermentanaceae; genus Saccharofermentans. Next base: position 31,681 of record JAIKWL010000026.1, read on the forward strand.
GCTCGATCGCAATGTAAGGGATGGACTGTGTTCCGTCAAAAAAGATCTCCGAAAATTCAAGAGACTGGCCTCTGGCAAGCTTAACGGCACATTCGGCAGCAAGTCTGGCAAGCTTTTCGACCGGTTTATAGACCGTAACGAGCTGGGTCTCTTCGACCAGCCTCTGGCATGCTTCAAGATCCCCGTCCTGACCGGTTACGTAGATGATCCCGGCATAGCCTCTTTCCGCAAGCGCATGGATCGCTTCGCCGGCAAGTGCATCGTTGCCGCACATGATGGCATCAGCCTGGGAGATCTCTTCAAAGTTCTCGTTAACGAAATCATAAGCAAGTTCAGGCTTCCAGTTATCGCAGTTGTACTTAAGGGGAATATTCATTCCGTGCTCTTCGCAGACGGCATCAAATCCGCTCATGACCTGGGCAACGTTGTAGTCGGATTCGGGACCCATGATCTCGATTATGGTTCCGCCGTCCTCAACGTTATCGCAAATTGCCTGAGCCATCTGTTTGCCGACCGACACGTTGTTAAAGGAAATATAAAGATCCGCACCGGCATTCATTACGAGTCTGTCATAACATATGACGGGGATCCCTTTGCTCCTTGCATCTTTAAGAACATCAGTAAGCGCATAGGCATCCGCAGTGATGATGACGATCGCATCGACCTCGATCTCGATGAAATACTTGATCTGGGAGATCTGAGTTGCAACATCGCCGCCCGCGGACTGGACGTTGACTTCAGCTCCGAGTTCGTTTGCAGTCGATACGAACACGTCACGGTCCCTGGTCCAGCGCTCGATAACGAATGAGTCGAATGACAGACCTATCGTGCAGGCCTCGTCCTTGGTCGTCGGAGTGATCTCTTTGATCTCGGGATCCTTGCATCCGGTACAGAGCAGAATGCAGAATATCATCAATACGGCTAATGCTTTTCTCATTATCTTTTACCTTCCTTATACTCGGTGGGAGTAACACCGGTATTCTTCTTGAAGATACGCGAGAAATAATTCGGATCGGAATATCCTACCTCCGAACAGATCTCCTTCATGGACTTGTTCGTGCCTTCGAGGAGTTCTCTTGCCCTGGCAACTCTCACACCGGTGAGATAGTCGGTAAATGTAACACCCGTCTGTGTCTTAAAGACCTTGCTGAAATAGAACGGGCTGATATCGTACATACCGGAAAGGTCATCCAGAGAGATATCTTCCTTGTAATTCTGGTCGATATATTTCTTCGCCTTCTCCGCAACATCCTCTGTCTTGGCGGCATTGGCCGCATTGATCATGGCGGCGGCCCGCTCGATGTGGCTTAAAAACCATAAGCGAAGCTCGTCATAACTCTTCATGGAATTGATCTCAGGCAGATATTCGCTCCTCGATACGAAGTGATAGACGTGACCGCCGTTGCTGTATGCCAGACGCTCACCCCAGAGAACGAACTCAAGGACCTTAAGGCAGATATCCGACATGGCGCCGCCGGACGATCTTTCCATCCAGTCAAAGAAGAGATTAGCCTGTTCCTGAGTCTTTATCACATCGCCCTGTGCGATAGCATCGAAAAGATCCTTTTCAGTCTTGAGCGGATAGTCCGTATCGTACTCACAGCCTTCCGGAAGATCGATGCTCTCGGCAACGGTCTGCTTTGTCTTAACGAGGATCGACAAGGCTTCGCTGTATGAATCAGCCATATCTTCAAGAGGCTTGACCGGTCCTATGCCGATCCTGAAATCAATGCCGAGGGCCTCTGATAATTCCTTCTGTGCCCTGTTTGCCGAATCGACGATCTTCTGGTATTCATCAGGTGCAAGAACGCTTTTCGCGCAGGGAATAAGAACAGGTATCTTATTTCCCATAACAGAACCAGTGATGCATTTGAAATTGTCACTTATGACAAGAAGGACTGTCTCGTAATTCTTCTGTGTCTTAACACTTGCCGGAACAGCTCCGCGCATATATCCGCCGGGTTCCCTGTCGCCGCCCACGATAACGAGCATAAGTCCGTACTTCTCGTCGAGTTCGAGGATCCTCTTGTATTCCTCGATATTCTCCTTAAAGTGTTCATGCGACAAAAGATCCTGGATAAGGCCGTTCTCGATGATCGGGACAATGGAATCCAGTTTCTCCTTGATCTCGAGTTCCCTGGTCCTCTGCTCTCTTAATCGGTCAACCTCTTTCATCGCAGCCTTGAGAACGGCAACGATCTGTGCCTTGTCAAAAGGCTTGTTGATATAGTCGATAACACCGAGATTCAAAGCCTGCTTGGCATAGTCGAATTTGTCATAAGCGGAGATGATGACAAAAACGATATTCGGATTGGTCCTTCTGATCTCCTTCATAGCATCGATACCGTTGATACCCGGCATCCTGATATCCATAAATGCAATGTCAGGACGGACCTCATCTGCGAGTTCGATCACACGTCTTCCGGTCTTTGCTTCGAATGTCTCACACATTCCCGGAAATTCCTTATCAACTATGAACTTGAGAGATTCACGGACGATCCCTTCATCATCTGCGAGCATCAGCTTATACATTGCCATCCTCCAAAGGTATCTTTATCGTTACGTGTGTTCCTTCATTCTTGCGGCTCTTCATCTCGAAGACCTCCTTATTATTGTAGAACAGATCCAGCCTTGCCATAACATTCGTGATGCCGACACCTCTTGTCTCGGAAGGCTTCTTCTCATTGCTCATGATCTTCTCGATGATCTCTTCGTCAGTTCCTACTCCGTTATCACTGACTCTGATGCAGCACATCTTATCTTCACGGTATACGGAAAGCGTGACCTTGCCTTCGCCCGGCTCCAGATCCTTGATACCGTACTTGATCGAGTTCTCGACCAGAGGCTGGATGATCATGGAAGGAACCATTACATTAAGCAGACTCTCGTCTATATCCTTCTCGAAAAGCATCTCCCCGGCATATCTGACATTAAGGATATACATGTATGAATCAACGAGTTCGATCTCTTCAGAGAGCTTAACGGTCTCACTGCTCTTCTTAACATTATATCTGAAGAAGTCAGCCATGTTCCTGATGTATTCGACAGTCCTGTCGGCACCCTCCATCATGGCAAGCTGCGCGCCGGCATTGAGAGTGTTGAACAGGAAATGAGGATTGATCTGCGACTGCAGGTACTTAAGCTGTGCATCCTTAAGGTGCGTCTCCATCAGGAGGTTCTTCTCCTTCATCTCACTTTGCGTGATGAGCTGCGTCCTGATACGCGCGATATAATCCTTGATCGACGCCAGCATCTCGTTAAACGCCATCGTCACCTTGCCGACTTCGTCTCCGGATCTTACTTCGAGCGGTTCGACATTTTCCGGGCTTCCGGCTGATATGATCTCCTCGGCCTTTGCCGACAAACGCGTAAGCGGTCTTGTTATCGTGCTCGTCAGAATGATTATGAGGAGCACGTTCATGACCGATGCCACACCGAATATCAGCATGCTCATGATCTGCGTATACCTGAAAGTGTTTACAAGAGTCATGTAGTTTTCGGAGTTGATCCTGAACTGCTCGTTGTTGATCGCCTGGATATATGTGTTCAGATAGTCCTTGATCTTGCTGCATTCCTCATATTTAGCGGTATATTCGTCGATCTTTCTGCCTCGCTTCGCCTGTATAGCTTCATCGGCAGTCTTAAGATATGTCTCGAGCATATTCCTGATATCGCGCTCTGCGAGTTCTACACTGTTGTCCGTAATATCGCTGTTAAGAGATCTCATCATCTCATTCATGCTCTGTGAGGAAGCGTAATAAAGCTCAAGATCATCCGTTCCCTTGGTCTCAAGATAACCCGTAAGACCGGAATGGATATGATTCAGATTATCCGACAATTCATTGAGACTGATGTTGCTCGAGAATACCGAGTTGATCTTCTCCAATGCCTGATTAAGGTTGAAGAATACGAAGACGTTAACGCACATCGCGATGACAGATGTCGCAAGGAAGACCGCAACAAGCTTACGGGAGATCTTCATGTTGGCGAAGAAGTTAGTCATCGCTGTCCTCCTGGAGATAGGTTGAGATGTTTTCGCGGTTTATAAGGATATAGTTCGAGCTGTAGTATTCACTCACATTGCCCGTGTTGTTATATTCGTTAAGCGCATTGACGCACTGCTGCGCAACTTTCTCCGCTTCGATCGCAAAGGTTGCATATACTGAACCTTTATCGATCGCTTTAAGGATCGTCTCTGAGTCGAAGTATCCGAGCACAGTCGTCTTACCGACAAGGTTCTTATCGACTATACACTGGTAAACGCTGTCACTTGTACGGTCGTTAAGACAGATAATGACATCCGGAACTTCTTTCAGGCTGTCAAGGATGGTCATTACATCCTCCTGCGAACTGAACGGTGTCGAGATATCAACGAGGTTCGACGTAAGAACGATCCTCTTTCCTTTGAGTGATTCCTGGATAGCCGTACGGATGATATCATCGGAATTGCTGTCATCCCTGTCCAGAAGGATCAGCGCATTGAGCGGATACTTCATTTTCTCTGAAGCTATCTTCGCAAGTTCGTCACCGTACTCGGCGCCTAAACTGTAGTTGTTAAGTCCGATATAACTCTTTCTTGAAGAACTCGTACAGTCGACAAGAACAGTAACGACAGGTATTCCGTTATCAGTGGCTTTTTCTATCAGCTCAGCCGTCTCCTCCGACTCATCGCCCTCAAGTATTATTCCGTCGACTTTGGAACTTATCGCGATATTGATCCTGTCCGCCTTCGAATAATTTGTCGAAAGGTTCTGCCCCGTCATCTCGACATAGCAGCCGTTATCCTGCGCATAATCGAGGATCTCCTTATAGATCCGCTTTGACAGCTGGCTGTCCGGATCGTCGGCAATATAAGCATATAATCTCGGGTATTTCTCGATGTTCTCCTCCTGGACTTCTCCCAGGCGCCTGACGGTCTCCCTGTAGTAGAACAGTCCGGCCATGGTCGAGAAAAAAAGGACGAGCACAATACCCGCCAGAACCGAGACAACTAACCTGTTCTTTGAGACCTTCATCGGTGATAATTATACTCTATGAAAATACACATTTCATTATATGGGGACCGGAACAGGCGGGGGCATAAAAAACGGCGGGATATACCCGCCGCTTCATCGTTAAGCAATGTCAGTGTAACCGTCATTCACCGCTGCCGCCCTGCTCTTCAAACATCTTTCTTACAGAAGGGGCATTCTTCGTCAGTTTCTTGATAGTCAGATCGTCAGCCTTATCATTGGCAAGGCGCAGATTATTCTCAGAAGACTGGAGTGCCTTCTTGACCTTCTCCAGATGATCGATCGTCTTGTCGATCTCTTCGATGGCGGTCTGGAACCTCTCGCTTGCGATCCTGTAGTTCTTGCCAAACGCATCCTTAAATGCCTGCATATTGGACTCGAAATTCACAAGATCCAGTTGCTGGTCCTTCACCACCTGAAGCTCTCTCTGATACTGCAGTGAATTGAGCGCTGCATTCCTTAAGAGCGTGATCATGGGAATGAAGAACTGCGGCCTGATGACATACATCTTCGGATACTTGTAGGAGACGTCGACAATACCGTTGTTATAAAGCTCATTGTCTGCTTCAAGGAGTGAAACGAGCACCGCGTATTCACAGCCCTTCTCATTCCTGTCCTTGTCGAGTTCTTTAAAGAAATCCTCATTCTTGTGCTTGGTGGCAGTAGTGTCCATCTCGTTCTTCATCTCGAACATGATAGATATGAATTCCTGTCCCTCCTCGAAATCCCTGAAGATGAAATCGCCCTTGCTGTTGGTCTCGCTTACCTTGTTGTCCTTCTCAAAATATGCATTCGGGAAGGCCGTCATGCGGAGTGAATTAAACTGGATCTGGCAGTGCTGCTCAAGGCTCTCGCCAACCATCTTCGTGGACTGGCGCGCCTTGAAATTCTTGTACTGTTCGATCTGCTCGTCCTTGAACTTAAGCTGGTTCTTATAAGACTCCTCGATGTTCTTCTCCTTAAGAGCACTCTCGGTCTTCTGATTCTCAAGCATGCTCTTGAGTTCTATTACCTCCTTGCCGATATCAGCGATCTCTTTGTCCTTGTCACGGACTGCTTCACTGACAGCAAGCTTCTTCTCCGAATCGCCCATCGACAGTTTGTTCTTAAGCTGCTCTATCTCCAACTGCTTATTCGCGATCTCTTTATCCTTTTCCGTAATGACTTCGGCAAAAGACTTCTCCTGCTCCATCTTAGCCATCTTAATGCTGTCTTTATTCCTGTCCTCTATCTCCCTGGCGCGCTTGTGAAGCTCCTCTTCAAAAGCATCATTCCTGACCTGATTCAGCAGTTCGGCATAACCGGACTCATCCACCTGGAACACTTCTCCGCACTTGGGACACTTGATCTCATGCATATATACCGTTCCTCCTTATTCGACTTCATGCTCATATTATATGTCATATTGAGATCCGATATGGGGACAATAAACGTACTTAAGCAGCGGCTCTTACTGATGTCTGGTCTTATAGTCATCCCTGATCTCGCTGAGCATCTCATCCGAATCGAATGATGCCGCCATTTCAGCAGATGATCCGGCTGCTCTTGCACAGGATACCATCTTGCCCATGACCTTGTAGTTGAGCTTGGTTCCCGCGCCGTCACACTCGTATCTGACAGCTCTGCTCTTATCGACGCCGAACCTGTCGGCAACACTTACAGCATCGATATTTGCACCGAGGAAGATGAATTCCCAGTGATTCTTCTCCTTCTTCTTCTCGACCATCTTCTTTACCTTGTCGTAGGAATACTCTCTGCTCGAATTCTCCATACCGTCCGTTGTAATGATGAACAGTGTCTTTTCCGGAACGTCTTCATCTCTTGCATGCTTATGGATGCTTCCGATGTGATGGATCGATCTGCCTACCGCATCAAGGAGAGCCGTTGAACCTCTGACGTAATACTCCTTTTCGGTTATGGGTTCGATCTCCTTAAGAGGAACTCTGTCATGCAGCACTTCCACCTGTCCGTCGAAAAGGACCGTGGATATCAGTGCCTCTCCCTCTTCCTTCTTCTGCTTTTCGATCATGGCGTTGAAGCCTCCGATCGTATCATTCTCAAGTCCGCTCATCGATCCGCTCCTGTCAAGGATGAATACGATCTCTGTCAATCCCTTTTTCATTTCCGTTTCCTCACTTTCTTCCCGCTTACCGCGATTGTTTTATCGTGGCTTCAGTATAGGTCGGATAATGATACGGGTGGTCGCCTGAGAAGCGACATTTTTATGCTCTGATTAATTAACCCAACAGCGGTTCATTGTGTTCGTAGAGCGCCAGATTGATCGTCATTATGTCATATACTCCGTTATCGATGAAGTATTCGACTATAAGATCGGAAACACTCGATTTTGACAGTGCGTAACCCGCGCGTCCAAGAAAATCCTTTGTCTCATCGACATTGAGCTTTAATGCCAGTGCAAAAGCAAGTGCAGTGGGCTTTTTGGGTTTGTAATCCTTATTGCTCCTTATCTTCGAAAAGAGCTTGCGGTCAACATTCGCGCGCTTATATACTTCGATGTCGGTATAGCCTTTCTCGGTGATCATGCGCAGAAGGCTCTCTGACCAGGTTTCCGACACCTGCTTAACCACATCTTCAAGAGATCTTTTTACCGGCACCGGAGCTGCTCCCACAGGAGCTGCGGCTGCCATATGAGCTGCTGATGCCATCGCAGCGCCGCCCATGGCACCACCCATGCATGCATCCATATCAGGCGGTGCGGATCTTGATTCTTCGGCACGCAAAAACTTAGGGCGCGCACGTCTTCTTTCGCGTCTGCTTAAGCGCGGTTCTTTTGCAGCATCTTCCGGAGGAAGGCAAAAGTTCGGAAGCTCGAACGGGACTTCCTCATCCGGATATTCTTCGACAGCTTTTTCTTCCACATAATTCTCGTCGATAAACTGATCCACACCGGCAAAGATCCTGCCTGATAAAGTGAATGATTCGTTATCGAAAACAACGAGCGTTATATCCATATCATGTTCAGACAAAAAGCTGCTGAAGACCGATGTCGCGGTCAATAACGCTTCGGCTTTCGGAAAACCGTTTACGCCTGTTGAAATGAGCGGGAATGCTATGCTCTCAATCCCTAACTCAACAGCTTTATTCAGACAGTTAAGATAACAGTTCTTTAAGATCTCTTTCTCGCCTTTATCGCCGCCGTCCCAGACAGGACCGACAGTGTGGATTATATATTTTGCAGGAAGACCAAAAGCAGGTGTGACAGCTGTCTGTCCTTCTTTGATCGGTCCGATCTTTTGTCTTTCTTCAAGAAGCTTTTCGGCACCTGCCGCTTCATAGACTGCGCTGTCAGTTCCTGCCATGTAAAGCGGTCCGGGATTGGCCGTGTTTACTATCGCATCAGCTTCTATAAGAGTAATGTCATTTCGAACGATCTTAAAAGCCATATATACACCTTTTGTCTTCGTTATAGTCCCGGATCTGTCTTTATATTATAGCCCCGCCAAACACATAAACAAATGTGACAAAGGTGTAAGCATTATGTAAGCAGATAAAATGGAGACGCAAATGACCGTTTTCTATACTTTGGCTGACAACATGAACAAAGAGCCGCATAAAACCCGAACTTAAGAAAATCTTAATGTCCGCGCTACTAACTTCTTAAGGCCCGCTTTGTGATAATGATGTCCGGGGAGAATAATACTATGGAAACGATCAGATTCATCAACTTCATTATCACCGCGATCTTCGCTGTCTGCTACTCATACCAGTTCATCTATGTTCCTGTCTCGCTTTGGAAACAGCGCCGCGGGAAAAAACGCATCTCATCTGCAAAGATATCTTCAGAGGAGGCAGATAAGACCCGTGATAAGTCATCAGGAAGAACAGATAAGCACTATGCTGTGCTTATCTGTGCCAGAAACGAAGACAACGTTATCGGCCAGCTTATAGATAGCATCAATGACCAGACTTATAAGGGCAGTGTCACCACATTTGTCATGGCTGACAACTGCACCGACGACACTTACGGTGAAGCAGTCCGTCACGGTGCAGTGGCTTATACCCGTTCATCGCAAAGATATATCGGCAAAGGCTATGCAATGGAAGCTTTGTTAAAAGAGATAAGACGTGATTATCCGGAAGGTTTCGACGGATTCTTTGTTTTCGATGCCGACAACATACTCTCTCCTGATTACATCGAACAGATGCACTTATGTCATCTTGAGGGCAATGAAGTCATCACTTCATACCGCAATACAAAGAACTACGGTGATAACTGGATCAGTTCAGGGTACGGCCTCTGGTTCTTAAGAGAATCCATGTATCTTAACTATCCCAGGTATAAGCTTGGAGTATCCGCAGCGATATCCGGAACCGGATTCTTCTTCTCCTCTGACGTATTAAAAGACATCGGAGGCTGGCCGTTCCACCTTCTGACCGAAGATATTGAATTCACGATAAACAGAGTATGCAAAGGCCGCAAAACAGCCTTCTGCAGAAGCGCGGTTTTCTACGATGAGCAGCCCACTTCATTAAAGCAGTCCGTCACACAGCGCATGCGCTGGGCAAGAGGTTACATACAGGTTTTCCAGCGCTATGGAAAGACGTTGATCTCTGAAATGTTCCGCGGCAACTTCTCGGCTTTTGATATGGCAATGAACATCATGCCCGCATTCATCCTTACCGCGATATCGATCACCTGCAATCTGCTCTACGGAACGATCGGTGCCGTTACAGGCGGAGATATCACTATCGCGCTTTGGTCTTTATTCGAGACAGTATTCAATGCATGTTCAATGCTCTTTGTCCTCGGCACGGTAACGCTCATTACAGAATGGAAGAACATTGCTGCTCCGGCATCAAGAAAGGTCTTCTCGGCATTCTCTTTCCCGTTCTTCATGCTCACATACATTCCGATCTCATTTGCCGCTCTCTTCGTTAACCCGGGCTGGAAACCGATCAGGCACAAAGCAACAACCTCTCCTCTCAGCATCGGATTCACGCAGAGAGAACCCGGCAGAAAGATCTCCTGATCATGAGGTTGCCTTATAACTCAACCGCTGTTTCAGAAGACCGGAAGAAATGTACTATCAGGCCTCAAACAAATATCAAATAGTGCATAAATCTTAATAATGTGCACTATTTGATCCGAAAATAAGGATAAATAGCGGATCTTCAATCAGAAGGACATTTGCTCCTGCATTTCGAGCAGTCACCGCAGCAGGAAGATCCTTTCTTCTTCCTTCTGACCGCAAGTGCAACAGCACCAGCTATAACAAGGACTATTACAACTGTCAGAACAATATCAGCGGGATTCATAAAGCACCTGTGACAGCCAGCATTATGAGCCTGAATAAAAAGCTTACGATCCATGCGAGAATGCACTGCCAGATGACCAGTGCGCCTGCCCATTTCCAGCCCAGCTCACGCTTGACCGATGCAATGGCAGCTACGCAGGGAGTGTATAAAAGACTGAATATCAGAAGAGTTCCTGCTTCGATCGTTCCTAATACCGCCGTAATGCCGCCCTCTGAACCAAAGAGAACTTCGAGTACGGAAACGACGCTTTCTTTGGCCATAAATCCGCTGATAAGCGATGTCGTTATCCTCCAGTCACCAAGACCCAGAGGTCTCATTACCGGCGCGATAAATCCGGATATCATTGCCATAATGCTCGACTGCGAATCGGATACGAGATTAAGTCTCATATCAAAGCTTTGGAGTGCCCATACAACTACAGTTGCGATGAGTATCACCGAAAATGCCTTTTGCAGGAAGTCTTTTGCCTTCTCCCACATCAGCTGCAGCGTGCTTCTGATAGAAGGAAGCCTGTAATTCGGAAGTTCCATTACAAACGGTGCAGCCTCACCTTTGAAGAGAACCTTCTTATATACGAAAGCAATGAGTATGCCGATCACGATGCTGAGCAGATAAAGTCCCGTCATTACTAATCCGCCCTGTCCGGGGAAGAAGGAACTTACAAAGAATGCATATATCGGAAGCTTTGCCGTACAGCTCATGAAAGGTGTAAGGATGATGGTCATCTTACGGTCTCTGTCAGAAGGAAGCGTCCTCGTAGACATGACCGCAGGCACAGTGCATCCGAATCCGATCAGCAAAGGTACGATAGAGCGCCCCGAAAGGCCGATCTTTCTTAAGAGCTTGTCCATGAAAAATGCGATGCGCGCGATATATCCGCTGTCTTCCAGAAGTGACAGGAAGAAAAACATTACGACCACGATAGGAAGGAAGCTCAATACGCTTCCGACACCTTCGAAAATTCCGTCGATAATAAGACTGTGAATAACATCATTTACGTTTGCATTGGTAAGCGCAGTATCCGTCACTTCGGTAAGTTTATCTATACCCTGTTCAAGAAGCCACTGAAGTCCTGCGCCGATAACATTGAATGTCAAAAAGAATACCGCTGCCATTATCAGGATGAAGATCGGGATCGCGGTAAACTTGCCTGTCAGGATTTTGTCGACCTTCTCGCTTCTTGCGCGTTCCTTGTTATATTTCGGCTTTGTCACGCACTGCTCACAAAGACCCATTATGTATGCAAATCTCATATCCGCAACTGCAGCCGCAGGATCAAGACCTGTCTTCTTGCTGACCTTGACTCTTATGTGCTCTAAAAGGTCTTTCTCGTTGTCATCAAGCCCAAGCTGGTTAAGTATGAGCTCATCGCCTTCCAAAGCCTTGCACGCTGCAAATCTTAAAGGCAGTCCGTTGTTTGCCGCCTTTTCCTCTATCAGATGCTCGACAGCATGTATTGAGTTATGGATAGGACTGTCAGGTGCACAGAAGTCCTGTTCGAGCGGCTTTTCGCAATATTTGGCGATATGGACGGCATGCGTGATAAGCTCGCCGATACCCTGATTCTTTGCAGCACTGATCGGAACGACCGGCACACCGAGCTGCTGCTCCATTCTGTTGATGTCGACGGATCCGCCGTTTCCGGTCAGCTCATCCATCATGTTAAGAGCAACGACTACAGGACGGTCAGTCTCAAGCAGCTGCATCGTCAGATAAAGATTGCGTTCAATATTGGTCGAGTCAACGATATTGATTATGGCATCAGGTTTATTTATGAGTACAAAATCCCTGGATACGATCTCTTCCTTTGAATACGGAGACATTGAATATATGCCCGGAAGATCCGTTATGACCGTCTTCTCATGACCGATTATCGCACCGTCCTTACGGTCGACCGTAACACCGGGGAAATTACCCACATGCTGGTTGGAACCGGTAAGGCGGTTAAAAAGTGTTGTCTTTCCGCTGTTCTGGTTGCCTACCAGGGCAAAAGACAAAACGTGATCGTCAGGCAGGGGATTCTCATGCTTTTTGTCGTGATGGATACCCGGCTCACCGAGATTAGGGTGAGCAACTTTTTCCTTATGCTTACGCTTCTCGGTATCGTCATTCTCATAAGCCTTCCCGGGATCTCTGACGGTGATCTTCTCGGCATCATCTAATCTTAATGAGAGTTCATAACCATGTACCCTGACTTCAACAGGATCGCCCATGGGAGCGAATTTAACGACCGTGATCCTGACACCGGGAATTATTCCCATGTCCAGCATATGCTGTCTGAGCGCGCCTTCACCGCCGACCGCTTCCACAACACAGCTTTCTCCGGCCTTAAGTCCCGCCAGATTTAATGCTTTCTCATTGTCACTCATGGATCCTAACCTGCTTTCGCTCCACATTATAGTTAGTCCATGCTAACTTGTCAATACAAAACCATAAGAGCAGAACTTTAACGGCTTTTCCTCGCCGTATATGTCTTAACTCTGCCTCTGTTTTTAGCCTGTGCTAACATTCAGCCTTATAAACTGTCCGGGCAGCAGGCTAAGTCTGAGGCTCATTTCATATGGATATTGATTATCCATTTACATATTTACAGATAATGATGTAGCATAGGATAGTTTTAAATGACGAGGTGTTGACTATGGATAACAAAAAAATGGTAAAAGGCGCCAATCCGTATATGCCGCTCTGGGAACATGTTCCGGACGGCGAACCGCGCGTATTCACATATAACGGCGAGACCAGGATCTATCTGTACGGATCCCACGATACCAAGAAAACAGATTACTGCGGACCAGACTATGTCGCATGGTCAGCACCTGTGGATGATCCCACCAACTGGACATGCCACGGGATCTGCTATACCGCATCCGACGGCGGCGATCTCTATGCACCTGATGTTGTGCAAAAAGGTGACACCTTCTATATGTACGCAGCCGAGAACCGCGGCTCATCCATCATGCTCGTTACATCAAAGTGCCCCTGGGGTCCTTTCGAAAATCCGGTCAAGACAGAACTCGGTTTTGATCCCGGCATCCTGGTTGATGATGACGGAAAAGTATATGCTTTCTGGGGTTTCTGCGAGTGCCATGCGGCTGAACTCAACGATGATATGTGCACTATAAAGAAAGAGACTGTCAGAAGACACATCATCGGCCATTCAAAGCCTTTCTGGATCAAGGAAGATGACGGCCACGTTATCCCCGAGGACGGATTCTTTGAAGCATCAAGCCCCCGTAAGATCAACGGCAAATATGTATTGGTATATTCAAAGCGTTATGAGTATCCGAGACCGGATCTCGGCGTGTTCAACAGCTGCAACGGCTTCCTTTCCTACCAGTGGAGCGATTCCCCTCTCGGTGATTACACAAGAGGCGGAGACATCAGCTTCAACGGCGGCGAAGTCATAACAGGACCTGACGGCAACGGCATCATGACTTATCAGTGGGGCAACAATCACGGCTCATTGATGAAGGTCAAGGATCAGTGGTACATCTTCTATCACAGACAGACCGGCTGTAACGAGTATTCACGTCAGGCAATGGTCGAGCCGGTTGACATCGCACTTGATAAGGACGGAAAGATCTTCATCGGCAAGATCAGATACGAAAACGGCGAGCCTGTAAGCTCTGACGTTGTCGATGCAACATCACAGGGCTTTAACCTTAACGGCCTTGATGCATTCTCCCTGATCTCTGCAGGATATACATGCCACATGTACGACGGCAAGGGAACACCCATGTATCAGGACAATGCCGAAGGCACGAACAAGGATGTCAGAGTTGCACACATCCAGCCTGTTTACGAAGGAGATTCTTCTCCTGTCGTAGACATCCAGAGCAGCGCAACGATCGGATTCAAGTTTATCAATTTCGGTGATACCGGCGCTTCGAAAGTTACCTTGACAGGCAGCTTCCCGGAAGGATCAACGGTAAGTGTCATGACCGATTCCTATGACGGAAAAGTTGTAGCATCCGCCAAGACAGAAAGCGATTCTTCCGAGATCACTATAGACCTTTCAGAAACAGTCACAGGCAAGCATGCACTATACTTCGGATTTAATATTGTAGACAGTGAGCAAAGAGCTGTTTTCGATTGCTTTACTTTTGACTGAAGCATATAAATCAATATTTCAAACGAACTTATCAGGGGTTTCTCAATGAGATGCCCCTGTTTTAGACTTCCTCAATAAAGGTCATGAACCTGTCTAAAGTCTTATTCTCTTCACGGTTAAACAGGAAGCATCCTGCCGTGTACCACGAATGGGTGTTTTTCCTGTCTTCGACTTCGTAGATCTCGCATTTGTTGCCTAAGGTCTTTGCCTTGTCGCGGAAATCTTCTGCGCATTCAAACTCTATGAGGCCGTCATGTCTGCTCTGTATCAGGAGCATGGGGATATTGCTCTTATCCATGAGTGACCACGGTTCTGCTTCTCTTCTGTCATATCCTTTCGCGAAAAGCATTCCCATAAGCATCTTCAAGGTCATGGACTGGTTCTTTCTGAAGCTGTAGGGACCTCCGAATCCGACATAACCTGTTACTTCAGATACATCAACTTTATATTCTTTCTGCACCTTTTTGCTGTAGCACAGGATCGATGAAAGATGAGCTCCGGCAGACGGACCCGAGACTATGATCTTTGATGTATCGATACCCTTGTCTTTCAGGAATCTTATGGCAGCATTAAACCCCGCGCAGACATCTTCTATCTGCGCAGGGTATTTATTCTTCGGTGATAAACGGTAACCGGTCGAGATAAAGCGGTAACCGGCCCTTGCCATATTCTGTCCGACATAGTCAAAGAACTTCGGATTGCCGGCATTCCAGCCGCCGCCGTGTATCCAGAAAACGATCTTGCCGCTGACAGGTTTTACGGGCTCATAGTAAAGGAAATACTGTTCCTTATCACCTCCGAAAGATACATGTTCGGGGGTGATCTCCTTTTTGGTCTTGAACAGCAGTCTGTAGTATATGCCGTAATAACTCAGGTTTTCTCTGATATAGTCGATCATGTTGAAGGCTTCCTTTACCCGTGATTTTATCACAGTCAGGAGCGGTCTGCTTTTATGCCTGTTTTCCTGTCAGATCTGTGTCTGACCCTTTCTGTAGCGCCCGAAAAATATTCCGTCGTCGACATACTTGTCCGCATCTGATACCCACATCGGGAACTTACCCGTGCTGGCTGCGACCTGACCGTTTAACATACCCGTATGAAATGACAGGTGCCTGTACTGACGGAGGACAAGTTCCATCCTTGTGAATTTGCAGTTTTCGGGACATTCATAGAGCATTGAATCGTCAAGCGTATCAAGATAATCCAAAGTCTTCTTTTCGATCGAATCCAGATACTTCAAAAGCTGTTCGTCGGAGAGCACGACAGATGACGGATTATCAGGGTTATCAAGACCTTCGACATGGAAAGACGGCTCTTCGTAGACATTGGGATTTATAAACCATTTGTCCGCGGAATGCAGCGCGTGATATGCCCATCTCCAGCAGGGCGCTCCGCAGCAGAGAGCATCTCTGTCGTATGCCATTATTGAAGTCCTGATATTAAGGAAATTCGGGACAACAGTCTGCTTGATTATCTTAACCAGATCATTCATTTTAATATCCTCCATATAAGCGGTTACGAACCGGTAAAGTCATATTTTCTGACACCGAGCATCCAGAACCTGTAGCTCAGATAAAAGCATAACACTCCGAACAGCGGTGCGATCCAGGATAAGACCGGGACATTGTCAGGTGATAAGATGACGAGGCTCGGATAGTAGGCGATGAATGCAATAGGGATTATGAAAGTGAATATCACCTTGAAAACACCACGGAAGATGCTCGAAGGATATTTCGCAAAATCCTTGAAGCGGAACATGATGACCATTACGTAGCCTGAACCCTTGATCCAGAAACATGTTGCGGCTGCAAAATTCATGATCGCGATCATGAACAGTGATGCTGTGATAAGGAATAAGATCAGCTTTACGATAACGAAAAAAGTTACCGGAATTCCTATCTTTATCCATGCATAGACTATGGTGCCTATACCGAATGCGAGCTGGCCCAGTCCTTTGACATCGAACACCTCGGACATGAAATAGAAGAACACATTGACCGGTCTGAAACAGTACTTGATAAAGTCACCGCTCTGCACCATGAACCTGAGGTTCCAGTTGTTGTCGAAAAAGCACTGTACGGGTGTCAGCGCGACAAGCGAGAAACCGTAGAGGAACAGCATGTTGTAGTAATCCCACCCGTTGATCGTCGGGAAATTTTGGAACAGGATCATGAAAGTCACAAAGCCGGACAGATTGGTCATGATCATGCCGAATGTCGAGATGACAAAATCAGCCCTGTAGCTCATCTTGCTCTTAAGATCCTGGACAAGGATCTTCCTGTATATACTCGTATAAAACTTTAATCCTCTTTTACGCATATCAGCCTCCGTTCACGGTGATCTTCCGCACCGCACAGTTCCAGAACAGATTGCCTGCCAGCGTAAGCACAACAAGCCATATGAGCTGAAGTCCGAAAAGACCTGCGAGCCCCTGCCATGTATCAGATCCGCTCTTGCCAAGAAGGATCGACAAAGGTATATCGTATACTGCCCTGAAAGGAAGATACTGAACGACCGTCCTGGCTTTTTCGGGGAAGAATGCCAGCGGGATCGTCGCTCCTGACAACAGCAGGACGATCGTCTCTTTGACGATGTTGATTCCCCATGTTGATTCGGTAAACAGGCATACGGGTGCCACGAGCATCTCGATGTTGTAATTGATCAAAAGCGCCAGGACCGTCGCAACAATAAACCAGAGAAGGTTCAGACCGAACTTTATCGCGCCGCCCGTAACGATCATAACCACGATGAATGTGGGGACAAACGTCAGGATGAACTGGACAACATGGTTTCCGGTGTAGCTCCAGAAAGTGTATTTTCTGAATCGCATAGGTTTTAAAAGATCAAGGACTATCTTTCCCGACTGGATCGATCTGCTCATATCCCAGACGACAAACATCTCCAGGAAGTTAAACAGAGCCGTTGCAAGGATAAGATAGATCATTGTGTCTGAGAAAGTCATGCCGTTAACGACATCCGTTCCCGAGGAAGCGTAGATGGCTTTCCAAAGATAATAGACAAGAACAAGATATATGAGGTTTGCAAAGAGCGTGACAAATATGCCAAGCCTGAAATGCAATGATTCCATGATCCCTGCTCTTGTTATAGCGAGCAATCTTTTAGGATTCATTTTGCGCCCCCTTCATAGATCTTCCTGATGACCTCCTCTGTGGAGATCTCAAGGATCTTGATATCCTTTATCTTTTTCTCTTTCTGTTTTTCCATGATCACATCCATGACATCGGTGGTCTTCTCATCGATCAGATGTTCCTCCCAGGTGTCATCGGCAAGCTTGAGCTTTAATGTCCTGTACGAACCGAAATACGTTTTAAGGTGATCGATATCGTTGTCGTAGATCTTCGTTCCGTTATCGATTATGACTATCCTCCTGCACAGGGCATCGACGTCGCCCATGTCATGAGTGGTAAGGATAACCGTCGTGTTCTTCTCTTTGTTAAGACCAAGGATAAGCTCTCTTATCTTTGACTTCATTGACACGTCCAGGCCTATCGTCGGCTCGTCAAGAAATACGACCGCAGGATTATGCAGAAAGGCCGCAAGGATATCGCTCAACGTTCTCTGACCCAGAGACATCTGCCTTACGGGTTTATGAAGGACCGGCTCGATATCAACGAGCGAACGGTAAAGATCCAGCATCTCCTCATAATCTTTCCGGGGTACCATATAAAGATCCCTTAAGAGCTTGAATGATTCTATCAGCGGCAGTGACCACCATAGCTGGCTTCTCTGACCGAATACAACGCCGATGTGCTCGCAGTTCTCGGTCCTGTTCTTGTAAGGCACCTTGCCGTTTACAAGCAGTTCGCCTTTTGTGGGTTCCAATACTCCGGTCATCATCTTGATGGTCGTGGATTTGCCCGCTCCGTTGGGGCCTAAGTAGCCGATTATCTCACCTTTATTAACTGTCATTGACACATCTTTTACGGCAGACACGGTCTTATAGTCTCTCGAAAAGAGATCCTTTATGCTGCCCTTCAGGCCTTCATGGCGGTTTAATACCTTGAAGTCTTTGCAGACATTCTTCATTACTACTGCTTCATTTCCGGTTAATTCACTCATAGGTAATTTCCTCTTCCCTTTTTGTTCAATTGCAAGTATATTGTTTGTATCGATGTAATAACACCGTATAATTGCCTGATTCTTATAACTATCTTACACAGCCGTGGAAGATAGTTATGATTTTTGTCTCAGAGGAGAAAAATTGTTATGAAGCTGGAAGCAATGGGTCTCATCATTAAGCGTGAAGACGGCTCGGAGGTCGTTAATTACGATGATCCGAATTTTCCTTCCTATATCTACGACGGCTGGATAGCACCTAAAGTCACATGGGAAGGTGTTCCGCACTTTCATGAGGACATCGAGATAATGACCATAAAAGAGGGGCAGCTCCTCTATTTTGTTAACGGCAAGGAACTGCTTTTGAGAAAAGGGGACACGATAGTCGTCAATTCCAACCAGATACACTACAACATGTGTGTCAATGGCGGGACCGCCAAATATGTCATCTGTGTCCTGCACCCGAGTATCCTTACAAATTCCGTTGCAGTCGAGATGCAGGCAATAAAGCCGATTACTGATAATCCGGATCTTCCCTACCTGAGATTCCGCTACATAAATGAACACACGGAACCCTTAAGAGATCTGGTTCTCGGGCTGCCTGAGATAAGGCACGATCCGTTCGAGATCACAAAACAGTTCTATCAGATATGGGACATAATAAGAAAACAGGCCAAGGCTCTGGGCGCGGCTGCGGAAGAGACAGTGTCAGACCCGAGGATCCAGTCATTTAAGTCCATGATGTATTTTATTTCTTATTCTTATCAGAAACAGATAACTTTAGGCGATATAGCATCAAGCGGCAATATCAGCAAATCCCTGTGCAACACGCTCTTCAATCAGTATGTCGGCGAATCACCGATCAATTATCTGATGCATTTCAGGTGCAGGAAAGTCGCCGAACTGTTAAGGTCGAGCACTATGTCCATGACCGAGATCGCTGAGCTTGCGGGCTTCGGAGGAGTAAGCTATATGGCCGAGACATTCAGGAAATTCTTTGAAATGTCACCAAGGGAATACCGCAAACAATGGAAATAGGTGTTAACTCTTAATTTACAGTTTATAATCAGTATGGTTACGTAAGAAACATTTTCAAGCAGGTTTAGGTATTTTCAGCCTGATATAATGACCGTATTATATCTGAAACTGGCGATGCAAGGGTGATCTTCTCATGGGCCGTAAAAGCAATAACATTGATAAGACATTAAAAAACCTCTCCCTTAACAAGGAGGCACCCAAGAGTGCCTTTATCCTCCTGCTGCTGCTCTTCGGGATCGCCCATTTCCTGGTCTTAAAGTCATCGACGACTCCCGGAGCCATATTCATTTTCGGTATGCCGGTCGCTTATTCGGCTTTTGCGGGTGTTTTTTCAACGCTCAGCAATGTCTGTATACTTTGTCTTGTCATGCTGTTCCGCAAGCCGGGTTACATCATCTCTTTATTCCTGCTGCTTGTTCAGTTCCCGATGATGATCGTAAATGTCTTTGTCCGCGGCAATATGGCTTCACTTCCGGGCTTTTTCTCAACGATCATGATCATCGGCGTAATATCGATCATCTATTTCAGTAACCGTAAGATCCTCAACTACCAGCAGAGGATCCGCGAACAGGCTGTAACAGACAGGATCACAGGGCTCCCTAACCGCTTTGCATGCGGAGAGCTCGTATCGGATCTTCACAGACACAATGAGGATTTTGCAATCGTCTCTATCGACCTCAACAACTTCAAGAGCATCAACGATACAATGGGACACGATACAGGCGATCTGGTCCTTACGGAAGTTGCAAAAAGATGGAGAAATCTGGCAGATTCAGGCAATACGGGAACAACTGATTTCGTAGCCAGGAACTCAGGCGATGAATTCATGATCGTAATAAGCAATTACGGCTCTGCTTCTGACATCGAGAAAACGATCAATGCCTATAAGACAGAACTCGAAAAGAAGATCACTATAGATGACTGCGACTACTATCTGACAGCTTGCTTCGGCTATATCATTTATCCTGATGACACGGATAATGTTGATAACCTTTATATCTATGCCGATGCTGCGCTTCATGAAGTTAAAGAAACCGGAAGCGGCAGCAGGATCTTAAGATTCACGCCTGGCCTGCTCAATAACGAGAAGTTCCTTGATATCGAGCGCAAGTTAAGGTCAGCGATCAGCGGCAACAAGATCTTCTTCCACCTCCAGCCTCAGTTCGATATGGACCACAACCTGAGAGGCTTTGAAGCTCTTGCCCGTATGACAGATGATGACGGGGCATTCATAAGCCCTGCGGATTTCATCCCGGTAGCTGAAAAGACCGGACTTGTTGACCGTATCGATCTGCGTATCTTTGAGCTTGCAGTGGACTTCATCGAAAAAGTTACCAAAGAGACCGGCTCTGACATCACAATGAGCATTAACATATCGGTAAGGCATCTCATGAAGAACACTTTCATGGAAGATATCAGGAAGATCCTTGAGACTCATGATGTATCCCCTGAGCGTATCGAGATCGAGATAACCGAATCCATCATGATCGACTCTGCCGAGAAAGCCCTGCAGCGCATCGATGAGATCAAGGCATTGGGCCTTCGGGTTGCGATCGATGACTTCGGAACCGGTTATTCCTCTTTAAGTTATCTGAACAGTTTCCCTTCAGACATTCTGAAGATCGACAAATCCTTCATCGACCGCATGAGCCTGAGCAGCTCTTCCAGACAGTATGTCGCAATGATCATCTCCTTAGGTCATATCCTCGACCTCAAGGTCATCTCCGAAGGCGTCGAATCAACGGAACAGGTTGAAGTCCTTAAGAAGATCGGCTGCGATTTTGTTCAGGGTTATGTATGGGGCAGACCGATGCCGCCTGAAGAAGCAGGCAAGCTCGTCTCATCGGATAACTGACTATTCACTTCAGATTAAGTTATTCATTTAAAGTCATCCGGGATATTTTCGGGAGGGTGGTATAATTATCACGTTTGAGCATATGCCTCAGACCTGAAATTTTAAATGGAATAAAGCCGGACCGGATATGAAAACACAAAAACTTACGATCTTTTCACTTGTTGCATCAATGACTTTTATGCTGCTTGCAGGATGCGGCCGCACCGAGGAAACTACAGAGACGACCGTCCAGACCACGATCGAGACTACAACGGCGGCAACTACGGAGACCACTCCCGAGACAAGTGCTTTTGTAACTTATACCGCAGACGAATATAAGAACGCCGGGATCAATGAACTCAATTCGGTTCCGATCCTCATGTATCACCGCATCTACGGTATGACAAACGCTGAGACTCAATACACCGGCGGCAATGTCGACAAGGACGGATACAACAGGACATCTGAAGCGTTCGAAGCAGATCTTCGCAGCTATTATCAGATGGGATACCGTATGATGAGACTTACCGATTTTGTCGACGGATATATAGATGTGCCTTTCGGTTACAGCCCGCTCATCCTTACATTCGACGACGGGATCAGGGATGTGGTCTTAAGCGGATGGAATGATGACGGAACACCTGAATTTGATCCGACATGCGCTATCGGGATCTTGGAAAAGATCAAGGCCGAATATCCAGATTACAATGTAACGGCAACGTTCTTCCTTAACGACCAGCTTTTCGAGAACGGTGAGGAAAACGACCGCAAAGTCCTGAAATGGATGGTCGACAACGGCTATGACATCGGCAATCACACAAGAGATCACGCAAAACTCGGCGATTGTGAACCTGACGAGATCGAAAAACAGGTCGGCTACATGTATAAAAAACTCAACGATATCATCCCGGGACAGTACGTCAACATCGTCGCTCTGCCCTACGGCTCGCCCGAATCGATAAGCGATGATAAACCGCAGTACAGTAAGATCTTTTCCGGAACATACGAAGGCTTTTCATATACGACCAAAGCCACGCTTCTCTGCGCATGGACAAGATCCTACTCGCCTTTTGTAAGAGACTATAACCACACTGCGATAAGAAGGATCCGCGGTTACGACAACAACGGTGAATACTGGGATATCGAAGATAACTTTAACCAGCTCAACAACGGCAAGAGATATATCTCCGACGGCGACCCGAACACGATCGCATTCCCGGATTCCGAAAACAGCAGCGGCACCTGGCTGAAGAATACCTTCGGTCACCAGGTGATCACTTACTCTTAAAAAGAAGCTTTATCAGTTCTGCTGTTACACGATCTGGTTCAGGATGAACGGATCCTTTATCTTCTTGTCTTCAGCGAAAAGAAGAATCTTTGATATGATCTCAGCGGTCTTCGGATCATCATCAACAAACGGCAGGAAGATCCTTCCTCTCTTCTGTGAATGAACAGGAAGAACGTTTATCATGAGGCCTCCTTCGAGATGGATGACGCCGCTTCCCAAATGTACTGTATAACTGCCGCGTTCTCCCTTGATGAGAGCGTGTGAATCTGTGAAGGTAACGTTCTTGAGCTTGAAGCTCTTGCATGTAAACTCGGCGATCGCCCTGCGCATCTCAACAGTGGAATGAGACATCTCGGGATCGACTTCACCTGCATGAGCGACACTTACTGCCAGATCAACATCGCGCATGACCTCCGAGAAAAGGATATCCGGAACGTCTTTGATCTGTATCGGCTGTCCTGTCTTGCGGTCAAGGAATGCAACCCACTCCAGTGTCGGTGCTTCGACATCAGAAGGCGAGAACCAGTCTGCCAGAGCATAGATAGTGGCGATGATGTTCTCCTTGTAATAGACCTTCTGCAGTCCATCTTCGACATCCGCGATCCAGCGGCGGTTCTTCAGAACTCCGACAGTGCGCTGAGGCTGGATCTGATTGCCTGCATAACGTCTTGAATCATAGCAGTCCTTCTCCTCATCCGTCTTTACATAAAGCTCACGGAAAGCCTGCTTGAACGGCTGAGCGATCTCATTATCGAAGATAAGAGCCTGCATTTCCTTCCATACACCGGCTTTAAACAGCGTGTAAGGATGTGAAACGAATACATCCCCGTCCTTCTTCGCATTAAGATCTTTCCAAAGACCGAACTGTCCGTCGCTTTCAAAGATCAGGGAATCTATCATGTCAACAAGGACAGGATTTGCGCGTATCGCATCGATCTCTGCTGTCTTGAAGGCCGTCTTATTCTCCATTGCCTCCTCGAGCATGATCCTGGTGCGTCTGTACTGCTCGGTAAATGTCTTCTTTGCTTCCTGAAGATCTAATACCAGTTCATTCTTCTTGAGCGCTGCAGGAATAGATTTGAGTTCTTTTCCGCCCTTAACGACTTTGATATCCACTTTTCCTGACCTGACAACAAGGCACATCTCTACTTCGCCGATCTTCTGCATCTCCCAGAAAGATGCAAGTCCGGTAGCGATGTCGTTCTCCATCTTAAGGATGAATCTCGTCTCGTCGGGATAACCCTGAGCCGTTGCCATGTTCTTTATCGCTGTCTCACCGGCAAGCTTCTCGCTTGCGCGTCTTTGCGCACCGAACTTCTTGCTCTCCTTGATGAACTGTCTTATGTAGCAGTATCTGTCACGGATCTCTTCCCTGTTTCCGTCAATGATCGCATAAGCCATCAAAAGATCCTTGTTGCGCTTATTTATGATCTCTTCTTTTGTCTTCTGCGCATCCATTTTTCCGGTTGCGGCATCGGCATATTTTCTAGCACGTGAATGCTTTGCACCGTCGGAGATATATTTTGCGGCATCGTAGATCTCATTAAATCTCTTTGCTCCCAATAACGCATAGACTTCATCAAACCACGTCTTATCAAAGGCACCTGCGTTAAACTCCTCGGGGGAGATCGGTGAATACTTGGCGATGGAAGCTTTTCTCTTCTCATCGAACCGCTCGTTCATGTGTGCCATGAAGTAATAGCATCCTGAACGGAATCCTTCAAAACCGAGAAGCTCGCCGATAATGTCTATCCATTCGGGGGAGAACAGTGCTGCTTCGATAAGGCGCTTTTCCTTGATGTCAGTGCCTTTGATCATATCCTTCAGCTTGGCGGCCTGCTCCTTTACATCGCCGTCACGGCTGTCGGGAACACAGACACCCAGAAGATGCGAGAGCACATCTTCCTTCGAAGTGAGTCTGCCGTATGACAGATACTGTGATCGGCTGAAGGAACTCTTTCCGAAAGCCTTGAGGATACTGACAAAATAATTAAGCCCGTAGATTCTTCCGACACTGGTCATGAATTCGGAAAACTCCGTAGGAGTATCTCCTCTTTTCAGCTCTTTTCCGACACAGACTGAGATCACTTTCTCATAGCATTCTTCTGCTTTTTCCAGGATCTTCTTCTCTTTTTCGGAAAGATTTTCGGGATCAATGGTCTCAAAGATGTTCTTTCTTCCGAGGAACTCTGCGACATTGCGGTTGACACCCGGACCGAATCTTCTGACTCTTGTGGATTTTATGTCGTTCTTTTCGCGTATGAAAAGGATAACGGAAGACAGCTGCTGCAGCGCTTCCTTCTCGAACCCGTCAAAGACCCTCTTATAAACGAAGTCATCTGATATCAGGCCGTCAGCACAGGCTGCAATATATTCTCCGATGTCAGGAACATTGAGCTTGTTGCCGGAATTGTTCTTGTTGCTGTATGAATAATTTCTGTAGAAACTGTCGTCTTTCAGATAGTCCCCGTCGAACTTTCTTACGAGCGCATATTTGACTGGGAATGACTTGCTGTCTTTGATCATGGCGTTGATGAAATACTTAAAACCGTTATCCATCAAAGGTGTTCTGATATAAACTTCTTTATCAAGAGATCTATATATCTTTTCCGTTATATCCTTTTTGGTGAATGTGAAGAGCATTGCATCTTTGGAGTTCGCAATATGATAAGCAACTGCGCATCCGATCTTTGATTTGAGTTCTCTTGTGCTGTATTTCTCTGACAGATAGATCATTAAAGCACCGAAATCGCTTTTGTGCTTAAACGGAAGTTCTTCGGCAGGAAATTCGGGACCGAAATAATCTTCCACATATGAATTGCAGAACTTTTTAAAACCGGAGATACTGTTAAGTCTTGCGGCATCGCCTGCTCTCGCAATAAGATATCCGACTCTTACAAGTTCTTCCGGGGTCTTTATCCATTCATCGTAGAACTTGTTCCAAAGTTCAGGGAAAGGAACCGTGTTGGCAATATCGGAATGTAATACGAAGATACCGTTGCCCAAAAGTTTCTTCGTACCCCACCTTTCATACTCGAGATCCTTATTCTTCTCGATAAGATCATCAAGCGCCTGAAGGATCTTCATGTCATCGAATTTCTTCTTTGGAGCTAAGAACTTCCTGCCGATCTTTTTGTTAGGGAATACATTATTCCATGCTTCATTACATTCGTTTAAAAAAGCCTGATCGAAAACAGGAGAATACGAAGCTCCGGGATCATAGATACCGTACCCTTCTTCAATTCCTGCCGATGTATTTCCGTCAGAACCCATGATCTCATCTATGAGGACCTGTTCCTGTGTCGTAGGAGAAGAGATCTGCTTTACTATTTCTGTCGACAGATAAAATACCGGCGAATCCTCCTTCTTCATCAGCAGGATCATATCAAGAGCAGCGGTGCGCTTTTCTTCGCTCTTATCGGAAAGGAGTCTTTCGAAAAGACGGACTTTATCTTCTGTGTCCTGAGTGAGGAGCAGGTTGATCACATTCTGCCTGAGATCCGATCTCTTTAATCTTAAGAGATCTTCTAGTATGCCGTAGCAGACAGCAGGGAGCTTGCCTTCCTTTGCGGCGATCTCAGGATCAAGATATGACGTATCTCTTTTCAGTTCATGCATCAGCATCTTGTTTGCACGATCTCTTGTACGCTCTTCGGCATCGCCTATCTCTTTTGTGAGGATCTCATATTCTTCCTTATTCTCAGGTTCGTTGAGGAGGATCGCCAAAGCATTCTCCCTGGCCCATTTGTCGACCAGTGTAATATCCTTAGCGACTTCAAGAGTAAGAGTCTTATCCATCGATGCGCTTGCGCAGTAGACCATTCTGGTTATGCAGTCGGTCTTTGTAAGTTCCACGTCATACCAGGGAAAAACAAGTCCCTTATACTCGATCTTCTTATTGGGAATCTGCGCCATTATATTCTTCAGAATGAAATAAGCTGCTTTTGCTTCATCCTTGTTATCGAAAAAGTATTCGGGATCCGCAAAGACCCTGTTCGTAATATAATCACGGTATTTTCCGCCGGGTTTCATAAGGACAGATGATACCGCCTGGGAACTGTTCCTGAGGAACCTGGTCATCGCAAGAGTAACGATATCGAGCTCGTCTTTCTTTTCCTTTAATATCCTCATGAAGATCTTTGTGTCATAACAGAAGTGAGCAAGGAAAAACATCGCCGTAAGGCTCTGCTCACGGTCACCGTTAAACACGAGTCCTTCTGCCTTTTTGCTTGCATCTTCAATGCTCCTTGTGCCGATAGCCCAAAGACCCATGAAGATCTCCATGTGATCATCGCTTGTAAATGCCTTTTCGCGTTCAGATTCATCATTGAGATATCTTCTTGCAAGTTCAGCGTGCTTTTTGGTGAGCCTGTCGCCGCCCTTTTCCTCGTTTGAGAGGATCCCTGTGGTCATCTCCATGGCGCGCTGCACCGATGAGAAGCGCAGAAGATCGTTATCCAGGATGACCTTGAACATATAGTCAAAAGCTTCCACTGTACCAAAGTCCATGCTCTCGCATATGGCCTGCCTCAGGCCTTCCTGAAGACGTGCGGCGAGCAGCAGCTTTTCCATGAGCTTGTACATTTCGGCATCACTAGACAAGAAGATCCCACGGATCAGATCGACGCTGACATTTCCGCCTGAACCGAGCACGACTTCCTCAATTGTTTTGCGGATCTGCTCATTGCCGGAATCGATCATTGCGGCAATAACATAAGGATGACCGACAGCATAGTACTGTATGTTTTTATATGCCTTCATCTCCTCTGTTATGTTCTCGAGAAGATAGTCATTCATATCGACTTTAAGGAGCGAGAAATTTATGAACTGAAGCAGTATCTTGTTGATGACCTTTATATACGGTAAATATTCAGTGCTCCTGAAGTTTCTTCTGTATATCGAATCGTCGTACTGATAGAGATTAACACGGTCGATCTCATAGTAAAAAAGAGGGATCAGATCCGGCTCGATCAACTTCCTCAGATCCTGATCATATTGTTTGTAGAACGCGGAAGGCTTGCCGTCTTTCAGCGCACGTCTGTACCTCTTTTCGATATCAGGGATATTGCCTGTATTCCTTCCGATGATCTCATCTGTCAGGTACTTAAAATCCCTGTTCGTTGTTGCTAATAATCTTTCTCTCTCGTTTTTGATCCTGTTTGAAACTTTACTGTACATGCTGTAAGCGTCGCTCATGATTTACCCCCAAATATTCTATTGATTACCACATACGTCCTGCCAGCATTGTCAGCCTGACAAAAGTGACAGTATCATTCTCGTGCAGCTCTATCCTGCAGTTCTTAAGTTCCTCTTCTGTAGGTGTCGGATCTTCTGATCTTACTTCGATCAGTTCATCGTTTATAAAGATGGCAACTAGACCGTCCCTGTAAGCGAGAACAGCTGTCTTTATTGCCTCTTCAACGTCAGGCATCTTATCGTTATAAATGATGCCGAAAGACACCCTTCCTATCTCGGAAAGATCTTTTATCTGTTCTTCACTTAATGGTGCTTCTTTGCTCTTTGCCCGTTTGCAGAATTCATCGACCATGATCCTTACAGTCTTTTCGATCAGGTCATAAACATTTCCGGGAACATCCTTATACTCAAGCGGAACTGTTTTGATCCGCTTATTCTTACCGATACTTTTCTGATTAACAAGAACGATCATATTCCAATACCCCTGTCTGAATCATCACGTCGTTGTCCGGCTTTATTCACTTAAGAAAAATAATAATAAAGCTTTCCGGATTTATCAATCGGAAAACCCGTGCGAGAAGATCGTATCAGGAGCCTGAAGATAAATGGTATCAGCAACAAAAGAAAGATAGCAGGATCAGAATTCAGTAAGCTCCCACTTCATCGGCAGATACTTTCCTTCACCGTCTATAACCAGAAATGTATTTTCTTTTGAATCGTACTTCATGTATTCCTTCTCTGTAGAAGAACCATAAGGTGAATCGACTCTTAAGACATTACCTGCACAAAGATAAACGTAATAACCGTTCGTACCGCTGATCACACAGTCGGGGCCTGATCCCCGGCGGTTTATTATTACGTTGGTGAACTTAGTGTAATTTCCATCGTCGATCATTCCGATAAGGAGCTCTTCTATACCGTCTCCATCCAGGTCATAAAGCAAATATCCGGATTTAATGTATTTGTTCCTGAGCTCATCGGGCACGTAAAGATTGCTGTATTCTTTCGTAAAACCGTTGTTTACACCGTCGCTGTAATACTGCAGTGTGGCTTTATACCACCTTTTTCTGGCCCTCATACAGCCGGTCATGCCTGTTGAAGATATCAGAAGCACTGCAGTCAGGATCACTGATGTCACCTTTCTCATAGATTTTCTCCTTATTCCAAATAGTAAAATATATTTTATACGAAGGGCATAATTCCTTCAACAATAAAAAGTCAAACAAACGCTCCCAAAGAACTCAACCGCAGGTTGAATCGATCAGTAAAACTCAATCCAACAGTTATTGTTGACGGAGCAAATATGAGGTTATACTAGGAAAAACGGAGGTGCTTGAGCTATGATCGACAGCAGGAAAATGGGGCGTTTTATCGTGGAAAAGCGAAAAGACTTAGGTCTCACGCAGCAGCAGCTTGCAGAGAAACTGAACGTGTCTTTTCAGGCTATATCAAAGTGGGAAAACGGCGCGGCATTTCCGAACATTGAGATATTAAAGGACCTTTCGACTGTCCTAGAAGTGTCAGTTGATGAGATACTGACCGGCAGCGAAAAAGAGGATGAGGGCCTTTCCTACAGCAAGGCCGGCATCGATATCGCCTATACGGATTCCATCAAAAAGGAGATGGAAAAAAGCCTCGAGACAAAAGACAGACGTGTCTTAAACGGTCTCGGTCCCTTTGCTTCTCTGTACGATATCAAGTTCCCGGAGATCAAGGATCCGGTCCTCGTATTAAAGGCCGAGGAACCGGGCTCGAAGCAAAAGCTCGCGATAGAATACGGATATACCGAGTCGATCTGTCATGACATGATCAACCATCTGGTGAACGACATCATCGTCATGGGTGCAAGACCTCTTGCGGTACTCGATACCATCGTCTGCGGCAACGCCGAGAAAGATACAATAAAGACACTCGTTAAAGGCGTATCCGATGCCTGCCGCGAGAACGACTGCTCTCTTGTCGGCGGTGAGACATCCATCCAGCCCCTTGTTGTGGATCACGGTGTTTATGTGCTTACTTCAAGCATCGCGGGAATAGTTGAACGCTCAAAGGTCATAGACGGTTCGGCGATCAAAGAAGGTGATGCGGTTCTGGCCGTCGCTTCAAACGGGCTTCATACTAACGGCTATTCCCTGGTCCGTCTTCTCATGGATAAAAAACCTCAGATCAAGACAGATGTTATCGACGGCATGTCTTTCATCGAACAGATAATGAAGCCGCACACACCTTATTACAGAGCAGTACGGGATCTTTTCGGTGACGGATCGATACACGGAATGGCACACATCACGGGCGGCGGAATCGAAGGCAATCTGTGCCGAATCATTCCTGACGGACTGAGCGCAAAGATCGACCTGTCAAAGATAAGGATCTGCAACCTTTTCAAGTACATCCGCGACAACGGAAATATCAGCGACGATGAGATGCTCAAAACATTCAACTGCGGCGTTGGACTAATAATAGTCACGTCCGTGAAAAACAAGGTCCGCATTATGGAACACGTAAGTAAGACTTACGACTGTTATGAGATCGGTTCTGTCGAAAAAGGCAGCACTAAAGTCTCATTCGAAGACCGTCTTAACTGGGTGTAAAGCTGCTGATTTAATTCACTCACAACCTGCCAGACAGATAAGCACATTAAGTGATCTCACCATCTCCTGCACGGATGCAAATTCATACCTGCTGTGATAATTGTATCCTCCTGTCGGGAGGTTCGGGCACGGAAGCCCTCTGGAACTCAATACAGCCCCGTCTGTGCCCCCTCTTACGGGTTCGGAGGAAGGAATGCCTCCCGCATGACTGACGGCCTTTCCTGCGCGTTCTATGAGGTCCATATGATCTTTCAGAAATAATGCCATGTTGGGATACTGATCTTCGATCGTAATGCTGCAAAGATCCGTCTTGTACCGCTCGTTAATAGTGAAGACTGCATCCTTCATGAATTCCTTGCGCTTTTCGAATTTTACAACGTCGTGATCTCTTATCAGAAACTGCATGCGTGCATATTCACATTCTGAATTGATGCTGTCCAGATAATAGAATCCCTCATAACCTTCCGTGGTCTCCGGAGTCTCATTATCAGGCAAGAGATTTATGAACTCATTTGCGACAAGCGAAGCATTGATCATTAGTCCTTTGGCACTTCCCGTGTGAACACTTCTTCCCTTTATCTCCACGGTCGCCATTGCGGCATTGAAACATTCATATTCAAGGATCCCGAACTTGCCGCCGTCAACGGTATATGCCTTTTTGGCATGAAATCTGTCAAGGTCGAAAAACAGTGTCCCTTCACCGATCTCCTCATCGGGAGTAAATGCGACTGCAATTCCGCGGTGGATGATATCGGGATTTGCTTTAAAGTAAGATAACATCTCCATTATCTCAGCTATTCCGGCCTTGTCATCAGCACCCAGAAGAGTCGTTCCGTCGCTTCTTATCAGATCCTCTCCGATGTGATCTTTGAGTTCGGGAAACTCATCAGGATCAAGGATATCATCATGTCCGTCATAAGAGCTGATGATAAACGGCTTTACGTCTTTGCCGGAAACCGCAGGCGATGTGTCGAGATGCGCAATAAAGCCAAGATCCTCAGATGGATCACCATTTCCGTTTGAAGGCAGATAAGCATACACATAGCAGTGCTCTTCATCGTAATCGACATCAAGACCTAAGGTCTTTAATTCATCTGTCAGAAGTTCTGCCAGTTTATGTTGCTTCTTCGTAGAAGGATGTGTATCCGAATTCTCATCCGACTGTGTGTCTATCTTTGCATATCTTATAAAACGTTCGATCAATGATTTCTGCTGTTCCATTATCTTCTCACCTTTATTAGTTTTCCGGTGCTTTTCCGCATTCGGCCTTAAAGTAATCACAGAGCCTGTTTTTGGCATCTTCATAGCTTAGTATGCCGTCCTCTGCCAGGGAAAAATCCTCGCTTATAATATCAAAATCCGTCCACGCAGTATCCTTCAAATAGATCTCGCCCAGATACCGGCCTACTTTGCTTGGCAGCATGGTATTCTCTTTAAGCTTTCGATCAAAGAAACGGATTATCATGGACTTTACTTTATCCTTGTTTATATCAGCACAATTTACATAAGACAGATACAGTTTGCGCTGAAGCTCATTTTTATCCTTAACAGAATTATAAAGATCAAATACGAGATCACTTATTTCCCCGTCATATGTCACGCATTCATCAATATAATCTTCAAGCTCTTTTACAAACCCGAGCGATACCATTATCCAAAAATAATAGCGTTCTTCAGGTGACAGATCTTTTATCCCGGTTTCCATGATCGTAAATATCAGGTCCTTAGACTTATCGAAAAACTCACATTCTATCTGATATCCGTTTTTCTTCGCTTTTTCGATTTGTCCCTTACTCATTATTTTACGGGCATCAATGATCAACTCTTTCTCGACACATTTATCTGCCGGAGTAATCCAGGAGGCAAACCATTCCCCGTTGCACATGATCTTTACGGCAGCAGTCCTGTTTTCGAGAATGCCGTTTAATGTCCGCAGACAATCTTCATAGTCCTTACGGTACGGATTGTAATGGGAATGCCAGCCGCCTAATCCTAATGTGAACTCGCCATCGTTAAAATCTACATATAGGTGTTCTTCATCACCACTTTTAATGATGATCGAATACCCGTCATCATCAAGCCAATCAAATCCTGTATCGGTACTTGTGTGCACTTCAGGGCTATGATCAGATAAAAGTGAAATCAGTTCTTCCTTTTTAGCAGCCGGATCTATCTCTTCATAAAAACCCTCTTTGTGAAGTTCGATCTGATTACTGTAGTATCTCAACGTGTTTTTGTCGAAGCATACCCATTCGATCAGATCGAATTTATCAGGATTGTTCTCGACAAAATCGTATACAGCTCCGACCGCTACCAGATTAGCTCTTTCTACAGGATAACCGAAAGCACCGGTTGATATTGACGGGAATGCGATCGTTCTTATTCCGTGCTGCATGGCAAGTTCCAAACAGCTTTTATAGCAGTGATTAAGAAGTTCTCCCTCTTTGTTATTCCCGCCATGCCACCTGGGACCTACGGTATGAATAATGTATTTGCACGGTAAGTTATATGCTCCTGTTATCTTTGCTTCGCCGACCCTGCAACCGCCCAGAGTTCTGCATTCTTTTAAAAGATCCGGTCCTGCAGCATAGTGAATTGCCCCGTCGACACCTCCGCCACCCAAAAGAGATTCATTCGCGGCATTTACTATAGCCTCGACATCATTCTGCTTTGTTATATCGCCCTGTATTGCTCTTATTTCCATATGCTGCACCATAGCTGTCTCATCCCGGATTATACCACCCTCTAATTTCATGTGTTCTGATCAGATTACCTTGAGTGAATAAGAATTCTTCAAAGAAATCAGGATACAGCATTAATCGACTTCAGACGAAAACCCTCCGACATCGATATAAGTGTTTGTCTCGGGATGCTTTGCGACAAAGACATTAATGCCTTCAAGATCAGGATTTCTTGTGTCGATCCTTGTCTGATAATAACCGAACTCCTTATATACAGTGCCGGTATCTGTTTTTACGTTGTTATAGTTGATCGAAAGATGTGAATCATAGATATTGCCATTCTCATCAACACCCATGCCTTCGCCCGGGAACGAAATGCCCGAATAAGAAACGACTTTGCCGTCTAAACGCTCAAAGAACAGCTTCCATTCCGTCTCTATGGAATGCTCTATCCTTGAATCCTCCGAAAACAGCGCGGATAAGCCTTCTATGTCTTCTTCCTTAAGCATCTTAAATATCTCTTCAGCTTCCTTTTTGGCAAGTCTCTTTGCCCCGTACCGTTCGGAATTCATATCCTCTATAAACTTACTGCATCCCGTGAAACTGAAAAGAATTGCAAAAACAAGTGTAATGCTTATGATCCCCGTAAGGCATTTATGTGTATTCATATTCTGTCTCCTGTATTTCATACAGATACCTTTATATCATAATATGTTAATATGACACTAATATCTCAAAACAGAGAACAAGATTATGATCTACGTAATTTCTGACCTTCACGGATACCCTCACGACAATTTTCTTGACCTGCTGGACAGGGCAGGTTTTGGCAATAATGACTTCCTTTACATACTTGGCGACGTTGTTGACCGCAACGGTGACGGCGGAGTCAAGACTCTCGAATGGCTTATGTACCGGCTCAATGTTCAGCTCATTCTGGGCAACCACGAAGCTATGCTGCTTGCATGTTCATTTGTATTTGATGAGATAACAGAAAGCAGTCTGGATGCTCTTACAGATGAGAAACTTGATATGCTGACAAGATATCAGTACGACGGTGGCAATATCACGCTTAAAGCTATGAAAAAACTCGATAAGGACACTCAGCAGGATATATTGGATTATCTCCGCGATTGTCCTTTGTACGAGACTGTAAGTGCCGGCGGTCGTGATTTCCTGCTTGTGCATTCCGGTCTGGGCAATTTCTCTCCCGATAAGAAGATCAGTGAATATACTCTCGATGAATTGGTGTGGACAAGACCTGAACTTACGACTGTTTACCACAAAGATATTATGACCATATTAGGTCACACACCTACCATTGCTTATGGTGATGAATACGATGGCAAGATCATAAAGACTGATACCTGGATCGACATCGATGTGGGTGCAGGCTTCGGAAGACAGCCCGTTCTCCTGAGATTAGATGATATGAGGGAATTCAGGTAATTATCTTTCGAGACATTTAATTTTTCATACCCATCTTTACTGTTAGATCTCCCAGGCTTTTATCGTATTGTGCCTTGGAAATAGCTCCACGCTCTAAGAAAGCATCAAGTGTTTGTATCTGATTCAAATATAACTGAATGCGCTTTTCTTCAGGTGAAAGCTTTTCCCACTCCGTCTGTTCCATTTATTCATTTATCTCCGTAATGTACTTTTTACCGGGAAAGAATTATATCACTTATATCGTTTATTCTTTCACTCAATTTTCAGATCCAGGATCTCTGCAGTTTCTCCTGGCGTATAACATTCAAGACCATTTCTGAATGCAGCGTAACTGTCCTTTAATACTTGCTCAATATCCGGTCTCGAAAACAACTCTGCTATTTCTTCATCTGTGTATTCAAGCCTGTTAAGAGCACTCCTGACTGCAGAGAGATACTCATCGAAAAAGCAGTCAGCACCCTTGAACAGCACATAGAATTCTTCTGCGCTTATAAGCCGTTGCGACGATGCAGCAGCTGCGGCACAGACGGTATTATGAAGAATAGAATATCTTTTTGTTATCTCATCGACCATGACCGGGAATCTCGAGTTAAGTACGGTCTTCCTGGTTGTTAAATCATCTTCCCCGCACTTATATCCTAGCTGTTCAAGGAATTCAAGGAGGTTTTTGCGCGTTATTATATCAGCCGTGTAAATGTAGTACACGGCCACTATTAAGTCTTTCTTTTCGAACATATCCTTCTCCCTTATTATCTTAAATCCGGCTGTTCAAATACTGTTAGAGAATTTCGTTAGTTCCTTGCTTATATCCAAAGGAATATACGTCATAGCTTTAACCTTAATCTCTTCAGGTATTCCCCAAATCGCTTCCGCAGTAGCTCCTGCGATTGCTCCTAAAGTATCAGTATCTCCTCCGATATACATAACATTTCTCAGCGTCCCCTCGAAGCTCTCAGCCTCAAGGAAGCACTCAAATGCTTCAGGCATTGTGTGCATACAATCTTCAACATGGTAATAATCCGGACGGATCTCATCCAGAGATCTGGACAGATCATAGCCAAATTCAGAAGTAAGATACGCCTTTATTTCTTCTTTAGACTTTCCATTTCTTGCCAGGAAGATTGCAGATGCAGTGGATTCAGCACCCTTTATTCCTTCCGGATGGTTATGGGTAACCTCAGCCGTCCATCTTGCGACCTCACGTGTACGATCAATCGTATCGTAGAGCCAGCCTGCGGGGGATACCCTCATGCCTGAACCATTGCCATAGCTTCCATAAGGCTCGGGATCGTCATCAAGTACCCAGCTGATAAACCTTCCACCATATCCTGCATCAGGATATTTTCTGCCCCACAGCTTCATGGATTTAATAAGATGATCTTTAACCGTCTTCTCATCAGCATCTTTTCCGGCATCAAGAAGTGCTTCTGCAACAGCAACAGTCATTACCGTATCGTCTGTAAAAAAACAATCATTGGTAATGAGTTCAAACTCTCTGCTCTTGTCACCTCTGTCAAATTCAAATCTGCTTCCTGTAATGTCTCCGATAATAGCGCCTAACATAATCTGTTACCTCCTAAATCACTCTCTTATTCCTTTATGCTTCACACCGGGTTAGCTTTATGTTTTTATTGTAGCGGCTTAAATAAGCTTTGTGGTCGCCTTACAGGCGACATGCCGGGAGGGCTTATTGCCCTCCTCCAATGTTGTTAGCCATGTTACATTCCTCCTAAGGTAAAATAATGATCCCGTCAGCCAAAATGACAGGATCATCAATAAGAGGTAATGTAGGCCCATCATTCAAGCTTTAGCACCTTGCATCTGCAGGTTGCTGTACGATCATCGGGCTTGTCCCTTCCGTACTCTTTATGGTGGCTTCAGTATATCATGTCAGAATTTGGCCTGAATTCCATTAATGGGACTGTTTTGATTTTCGCTTTTTGCACTTTGGCGCTGTTGTCTTCAGGATCTGACAATGTCTTATCGTCGGTTTACCCGACTAAACTAATACATTTCTCTCCTTATTATTCATATCTTTCTCTTTGGTACTTTTTCTTCAACATTCTGATATGCAACGCAACAAACACGGCAAGCACAATAACCGGAATGAGAGTAATTAATATGCGGGGCATATGTTTATTAGAAGGTGCTCCGTGAAGCGTGTAGTTAGTATGTAGATCAGCTTTCATCAAATCATTTGCAGATATTACTCCAATAACGTTGTAATCAAGATTTGAGAGCGGATAATCCTCTGCTATGTACAATTGCTGATTTTCATCGTATATGAAAATAACAGAGCAATTGAACCCATACACATCAATTACCCTGATATCAGAAACAGACAGACCCTGTTCTTCATTCTCAATGTATTTATCAAACGCATGGCTTAACCCGCTGTCCGGATCATCCCGAAAGTATGTCCCGTGGGTAATAATACATCCCTGCTTGAGTTTCGCACTTGAATAAATACCGGTAATCTCGTCAATAGGAATACCATGTCTAACGGGTTTGAAAGCTTCAATTATGCAGCCAATAAGAACCAGCGCAACGATAAAGACAATAAACAAAACTGTTATTATGATTTTCTTTTTCATCTTGTTGTCTGCGCCCTCATATTAATCGAATCCCCATCTTTCTCAGTATAGTATACTGATGATATAACTTACTATCGCTTCATCCCGACAAACTGAAAGTTTTGAGCGTCTCAAAATTCTAAACCCATTTCATACGCCTTGGAAAGATGTCGAGGAATATTCTCACTTCGTGCTTCTTCATTCCAATGCGTCATATTATCAAAAATAACCATTTCTTTCTCTTTTGCTCTATTGCGAATTCTATCTCCCAACATTACTGTTTCCATAGCACTCTTTTCCCCTGTTTCAATGAGAGA
>JAIKWL010000068.1 GCA_024684815.1 Saccharofermentans sp.
ATCAAAGTTTCATTTTGCGAAATCATATGATTTGGTCATGACATTCGCTACACTTTGCTTTGTCGAAAAGGATAAGTGGAGACACTTTATAGAAGATGCAAAAGAGCATACAAAGCCAGGTGGAATACACATTATTCATACCTTTACGAATACGGTTCCGGCTTCTCCTGATATCGCACCTTTCGCGGTCGGATTGGCAGATGAAGGTGAAATACTGGATTTGTATTCAGAATGGGAAGTCCTGCAGTTTAAGACATATGTATTTGATGATGAACATCCTAATGTTCCAAAACATCAGCATGCTGTAAATAAGCTCGTAGCACGGAAAAAAGCATCCTGCTGACATAATGATGAGGTTAAATAATTACCTGAAGAATTCAAGTTGTTCGGGTTGAACGATGGCAGATAATATCGGCATTAAAAGAAACTAAGCCCGGATTAAAAATCCGAGTTTTTTAATGTGAGTTCATAGCGGAAGATCATCAATGCACATGTAATAGACACCTAATCTTTTGATCCGATCGTTTACATCTAGCTTGATGTGAGTCACCTTATTGGACTTTCTCTGAGGCTGCGATAGTAGCACAGCCAGTGCTCCGCCCCATATGATTGTTATATTATTTTCCATACAATTTAATCTCTTCTTTAATGTTGGCTGTAGTGTATATGCAGGAAAGGCATGGAGAGTCGTCTGTTACTATAAGGATTGGCGCGGAGAGCGTGTCCGTCACGAGAAGCGAGGCTTTGCTACAAAGCACGAAGCCGTTGAGTACGAGCACAACTTTCTAGCCAAGCAGACTAAGGATATCAATATGTAATTCAGTGTTTTCATTGATATCTATTTAAGAGATATGGAGCCTCAGCTTAAGAAAAGCACTTTTGCAAGTAATGTGCATATAAACACATGTTATAATCTTCGTATACTGTTTACATCTTTTTTGGGGGGATAATATGGCTGTACTGCCTGTAAAATGCAGCAAATGCGGAAATACCGTAAATGTCGATCCTGAAAAGCACGGACTGAAGTGTCCGTCCTGCGGAACGTGGGTAAACACGGCAATGGCATTGCAGAAACAGCATCCGAAGTGGATCGAACTTTTAGCTCAGGAGAAGAAACTCAAAGAGGAGTTTAATCGTCTGTGTGGATATGAGGGCAGTTATGAGTCCGCCTCTTCAAGGACGAAGAGAATCTTAATGAAATACAAATATGTGATCATAATGCTTACGGTCGATATCGTATGCTTTATTATCAGAATTGCCCTTTACGGTTTTACGCCTCCTTCAAGTGCGCTCGAGGTCCTGCTTATCATTGCCATGCTCATTCTGTCTTTTGCGGCTTATCTTCTGCCGATGATAATAGAGAGTGTCAGAGAGCGAAGCGAGGAAATAAACGGTATAAACTATGCCAGGGAAGCCCGGCCCAAGCTCAATGATAAAATGAATGAGCTCCAAAAGGATAAAGAGGCGTATCTGAAAAAATACGGACAGATTGACGCATCGCAGTAAGGCG
Organism: Saccharofermentans sp.; assembly: GCA_024684815.1. GTDB lineage: Bacteria > Bacillota > Clostridia > Saccharofermentanales > Saccharofermentanaceae > Saccharofermentans. The sequence goes on from JAIKWL010000068.1 coordinate 1,511, forward strand.
GTACGAAACAGAAGAACTTTGCCTTCCTAAATGATTCAATAGGGTTGCCCCTGTTTTGAGGCAACCCTTATATCCCCATATGCGGCCGAAAATCCTTTACTTCAAATCCGGGAAGGAATAAACCTTTCCGTCCAGTTTTTGAATCTCAATGATTCCCTGCTCCGTCATCTCATACACGACAGTTATTGCTTTACCGTCACCCTGACCTATGATGAGGATGGCAAATGCAGTGTCCGCATCTCTTTCCACAACCGTGTGCGCTATAATGAGGTCAGCAGATTCGATTTTCTGCTTTATATCGCCGTAACGAAGAGAGATGTCAAAAAATCCGTTCGAATCTTTTATGCTTAAGTTTATACGGAAGTCCTTGCCTGATTTTTCAAGCTTTTGGGAAGCACCCCATTCATTTTTTCTGATTGTGTGTCTTGAATCAAAACCTGGCAGATCAAATTCGATATCTTCAGAAGTATCCACGTAATCGTCATAATTGATATTATCCGTGATTTCATTAGAGCTGACTTCATCTGTGGTTTCAGGTTCTTCCGCGCCTTCAGACGTATCCGTACTGACAGTTGCTTCCGTGTCATCACCGGTATCACCATCATTTGCATCCGTGCCATCAAAGGTTTCACCATCATCTGTTGTATCAGACCCCAATGAGTGTTCTGCTTCTGCGGCCTTGCATAGTTCCATAGCATGGGTGATCTGGTTGCTGATCAACTGCTTTGTAGCATCATCTGCAGCGTTTTTATCGTAGCAGAAGATCTGCATTGTATCGTATGAGTATTCTGTTCCGTCATCCAGTATGTCTGTTGCCAAATACTGATTGGCAAAAAGACCCAGTGACCTTGAAGATGTGGTTCCATCGTTAAACGTGACTTCGATCGTTACTTCGACATCCTTTAACAAATAAGTATATCCCGCGTAATAGTCATCTTCGCTTTCCTCGTAAGATAATATATAGTAAAGATCCATCCGGTCTGTCAGAACATTGCAAATGTTTAAAAGGTATTTGGAATTTTGAAGCGTGTCATAATCTGCGCTGAACAGATCGTAATATCCTACTTCTGTCTTGCCGATAGGATGTCCGCCTACGTCATAACCATCAACATAAGTCGAACTGAAATCGTCAATCGTTAGAGGCAAACCGCTTTTTACAATGGAAGGACAGTCGATATTTACGACTTCAAAGAACGCGTTGCCTGCTTTGAAGGTCACGGTCGAGATATTTTCGCCCTCGACCGAGATGGGGAAATTGATCTGAAAATCTGAACAGCCTGTCCAGTCAACATAATAACCAAATGTCTGGTTGCTGACATCCAAACTTATCGGGAGAGGAGTTTCAGACTCAAGCTCTGACGCACAAACCCTGATCGTAAACTGATTTCCGTCACCGGGTAATTCCGGTCCCTTGCCGCCAAAATATGATATTGCGCCGAATAACACGGCTATGGTTGTGGCCGCAACAACCACTGTCGATGCAATCTTTATGATCGTTGCTCTGGCTGATTTATGAATCTTTTGAGGCTTTGGGGCCGGCTCATCCTGACGGGTATATATCGTTGCGAAAGCAGCATTTGCTTTCTGCTGTACAATATCCGGAATCATGGCGTTTTTCTCGAAAATATTCTTATTTTTCATGTCATTCTCCTATTAACGCTTAGCTGCCATAGTACTTTGCCAGCTGCTCTCTGCCCCTTTGGAGCCTGGTAGTTACCGTGCTCTTTGGGATATGAAGCATCGATGCAATTTCTTTGGTGCTGTATTCTCTCAGGTAATATAGAGTGATGACCGATCTGTACTTCTCATCGATAGAAGATAAAGCGTCCTTGAGTTCGACATTGTATTCGTCAGTTACAGAAGGCTCTTCCCATTCTTCCAGGCCTGTCTGACGCTTTCTGACATCCAGGATCTTATAGCAATTGTTTATAAGGATCCTAGTCATCCATGTCTTGAAATACTTGTCTTCTCTTAGTGTGTTTAACTTCTCAAAGCAATTGAGGATCGTCTCACTGACGGCATCAGCAACGTCCTCATCATTCATGAGGATTGCCAACCCGACTTTGTACATCTCCTGCATATGCCCCTGCATCAACTCTGCAAAGGCAAGCTTATCTTGCCTTTTTGCGAGTCTTACAAGTCTTGTCGTTTCATCAATCTGCATTACGTTTCTTTCCTTGTGTACACAAACGAATGGAGATTTGTTTTCCATTCTCTAACCATTAGATGAACTAAAACGGCATTTGGTCTCAACTGATTTTGTGAGGGAGGATCCTCTGTGGTTTATTTCCGCTCGTCCAGAGCTTTCTGAACTCTGTCCTGCGCTATCTTAACTACTGAATCAAGATCCTTCTGTCCGGTGAAATAAGCAGGCATCTCTTCGATAAGAATAGCGTTAATGGCGGCATCTGAGCATGGCATGTTTGAACAGCTCAATATGATGTTCTCAAGATCATCGATATTCTGATCTGAGAAGATAAGACGCTTCGGGTTGGGATCTTCTCCTTCCCATCCGAAAAAGGCCCAGTATCCGTCGCCGTTGATGTATTCGACAGCCGCTTCTCCCAACTGTCTGAATACGGTGCGGTTAATGACCAGTTCATCATCTGATGCGATCAGGTCCTGAATATCATCTGACAAAAGAAGCTTTGCAAATTCAACACAGGCATCGACATTATATGCCTTGGCTGATACTGCTACCGAGAGGTTTGCACATGCAGAGGGACCTCTGCCGTCAGTCGATGGGATGCCCAATATAGATGAAGAACCTGTCATCTCCGCGATCTCGATCATGTAACTGTAGCAGCCATAACAGGAATATAAGTCCGAATCTCTGTTGCGGAGAAGCTCAGGATCCCCTTCATCATCTGCGTAAAAAGCCGCCCACAAAGCTGCGTCTTCCGGAGCATTATTCTTTACAAAATCTGCTATCTCTGCGAATTCGGGAACAGTGAGATCGGCTTTGCCGTCCGAAATGAACTTGTCGCTCATATTGTTAAAGAGCTTGGTGAAATAATATATCTGTCCGTTATTGATCACGTCTTTGCCGTTCAGTGTAGTATCAAGGAACTCCTCATACTCAGGTATTGTAAAACCAATTCCGGAACTGCCGGCATTCTCATTGTCCGTAATGATACCTTCAACGTAAAAACTGATCGGCATGTTATAGAGCTTGCCCATCGACTGAAAGTACACGGCCATGTTTCCGTTTTCTTCCACGACTCCGAGTTTTGTGCTCATGGGAAGTTCTTCGGTGATCTCGAACTCTTTCAGAAGATTGCCTTCGGAATCAAAGATGCATATCGGGTCATGCGGGTCGCCCGAGTACAGGTCATCATAAGCATTGTAGGTCACTACGACCTTGTCACCGATCACTACAGGAGCCCAGAAATGATAATTATTGTAATTCAGGGCATTGCATTTGCTTGCGGCATCGAACTCGGTGCATGAGTACCATTTGTCAGTCGCGCTGATGACTTCGTGTTCCCTTTTCACCTTGCCTTTGCATCCGGCAAAAGATATAAGAGAGCCAAACAAAAACACAGACGCCATAGCAGCTGATACGATCTTTTTCATTATCACATCTCCTTGATGTATTTTTCGGAACGGTCATTAAGGATCTTTATCACGTCATCAAGCGAACGGTCTCCCGCATAGTAAGGACCGATCTCTTCCGTGAGGAAAGCCGTAATTACAGGATCGTCATAATAATATCTTGAGAGCGCCGTCAGACAATCGAGGAAGTTGTCTCCCAATCCGTCGCCGGCATATTTATAACCGTAGAGCGCCGCGTCATCTGCGATACCTGTCATGTAATCTGCCATTTCAAGAAGACCTGCCTGCGCGTCATTGTTTTTCTCCGTGATCATCGACATGTTCCTTGCCATTGTTTCTTTATTGGTGACAATACATTGGAATTCCTTTGAGGACCCGGAGTAACCAGCTCCCGCGAACAGGAAATTCAGGAATTTCTTTGCACCGTCCTTCACTCCAGATGCGGAAGTAACGGATATTGTTTCCAATGCTCTGAATCTCGGGCCTGATGCGTCAACGGAAGGAGTTCCGATTATGGTATAGTTCCCATCTTCATCCTTGCACGCACGGATAAAATCAATATAGCTTCCTATCTTGTCATATCTGCAGGAACCACGTACACGTGCTGTCTCTTCATCCCATTCAAAGTCAGCGGGTTTTGTGAATCCGTCTTGCGCAAAATGCTCATTTGAATATTCAACTGCAGCCCTGAATTGTTCCGTGCCGAAATCAACCCTGTCACCTTCCACGGCCGCTTTGACATCGATGCATGAGAGGATGAAGTCCTTCTTATAGCAGCATTCAGAGAACGGATAATCGTAAGGCGAGAAGCCGTCTAACTGTTCATTTACCATCCTGTCATAGTCTTCGAATGTGATTCCGTAAACGCCGTCACCTGTCAGACTCTTATCTGTTACCAGCCCCTCGATCTCAATGGTTACCGGCAGAAAATACTGCTTTCCTCCGAATCTCGATGCCTCGATAATGTTGGAAAACTGCCTGTCCAATACGTCCTGTTCCAGATATCCGTCCAGGTTCTCGAAAATATCATCCCTCATCGCATACTGTTTCTGGATCCCGATCGCGATATCAGGAGCTTCATCACCTTTCAGTTCCTGGATCATCGTATACATTTTCTCGTCATCCGCATTCAGGATCGACAGATCCCTGCCTGCGACGATACCGGTCTTATATTTGCTCCAGACTCTGATTAGATATTCGTTATCGGTCCTGTTGAATTCATAGACCGCATTTGACAGATATTCAGACATGCCCTTGTCGACCGGTGTGGCAAGTTCTATCACTTTCTTGCCGGCATGAGGATTTGAGTCAGCTTTTGAAAGTATGGTGACAGTCTCTCTTGTTCCCGCAAAGAACATTGAATACGGTTCTTCAACGCTCGACTGGATCACCGCTTTGCTGCTGTCACAATAGACAAGATTGGATTCTTCCGTAATGTCTGAAAAATACGTTGTATACCAGTTGTTGTCAATAACCGTTACTTCCTCCTGAGTCTGCATGTCAAATGTGGTTATGTTTCCCAGCATGTCGATCTTATAAAGCTCGCCTGTGGTAACCGCTCTGTATTCGGCAAGGTTTACCTCTCCATCGCCCTGAACATTGTATTTCTCATAGCCTGTGCGCTTGCCTGTCTCGGGATCAAACTCCAATACCACCGCTCCGTCAGTCATGGTATAGCCTATGGTCAATACGGTTTTGCTCCTTGAATCGTAGGAGAACTCCTCGAGCATATGTACTGCGGGAACACCTGTAAGATCCAGCTCGGTTATGTATTCGGCACCCCTAAACGAGTATATGTGAGCCTTCACCTCACCACCTAATGAACCCTCGTAGATAACAGGAAAATAATATTCTCCTGCAGAATAAACATCTGATACGCCATAAACATCCTTGCCTCCTGCAGACAGTTCCAACGGCTTGCCCGGCTCTTTTTCCATCAGTTTTGTGGAAGTTACTTTTCCGCTCTCAAGGTCGATCTTGCAGATCGCATTCGCAAAATAACCCGTTGCAAATACTTCTGCGGCAGCTTCAAGTGTTTTACCGTCTGCGTCAGGCCTTACCGCAATGATGCTGCTCAAGACATAGTTGACGGGATCTTCAAGTCTGATTGAACTTAACTCGTTGCCATGTTCATCGTATGTCGTGAGCATTGTCCTTCTGTAATCATCATAATCAGCAAGATTGGTGAGGCTGTACAAATGATAGACTTTGCCGTTGCAGTAACTCACTATACTGCTCTCCATCATCTCCGTCGCTTTCTGGTCGGTATCGAGTTCAAATCTTATTGAATCAAACCATGGATCATCTTCCCTGACCACCTGCTCCTTACCCGTTTTCGTGCATGACACGAGCACGGTTGCAAACAGGCAGACTGCGAGCAGAGAAGAAACCGCTTTTTCCTTCCTCATGACAGATTCCTCCTAAATCGAATGAAATTCCTATTTCCCTGACCTTACTATAAAAGATTTTTGCTGATTGAAAACAGGAATCCTTAAAAAGACACGAAACCTATGCTGAATTGATGCCTTCACATCAAGTATTCTATCAGCGTTATCCTGAAAACCCCGGAGCATATTCCGTTCGGTTTGATATAATGAACGCATCAGATAGAAGTGTTTGTATAGGGAATCAGGTTATGAGCAGCATAAAGAAACATCAGTGTCCGTCCTGCGGCGGTAATCTTACCGTAGATAACGACAAACAGATGTATTACTGCACATTCTGCGGATCAACATTTGATTACGAATATTTCAGAGAAGAACAGATGCATGAGATGGGCGAGACATATCTCTCCAGAGGAGAGTTTATGGCCGCTGCCGATGCATATAGATTCATGTTGAAAAAAGATCCTCATGATTTCACTGCGCTCAGAGGATTGATGCTCGCTTCAGCTCATCTGACGGATATGGATAAACTTACCCGTGAGGATAAGATAAAGGGCTTTGCATATAATTCAAACCTGATCAACGAAGCAATAGAATGTGCTTCAGAAGAAGATAAGGAATACTTTAAGGAGTTTGGCAGGATCTTTTCAGATAAGAAGAAATTGTACGATCTTAACCACGAGATCAATTCTCTTCAGGAGGACAAAAGAAAGCTCCTGGCTGCTGTCGCTCTCGACGATATAGAGCGTGAATATTACTATATTCCGGACAAACGCGGCAAAATGAATGATCCCAAAGTAACTTTTTTTCCATTAGTGATTACCGGTGGCATTATGATTTTATCGGGTTTGATGTGGTTCATCATGCAATCAGATCTAGAAACTGACTGGTTGATACAGGCACTTGGATGGTTCTGTATCATAACCGGCATCGTCCTCGTAGGTTGTAATCTCATATTTGTCTATCCCAAAATGAGAGAGATAAAAGAAATCGATAACCACAGCAAAAAACTCCAAGCTGAATCAATGCTTATCGAAGAGAAGGTAAAATCCCTTGAAAGTGAAGCTGATAAGTTATCGGCAGGTATCAGGATTTCCTGCCATGATTTCGCAAAGAAAGACAGAATGATAATGAGCAAAATTAAAACTGTATGAATTGATACCGGCATACGCGGATATCTTCCTGAATAAATACGGTTTATAAATCTGTTCAAATAACACCCTGTTTCCGTTATTATATTGTCAGAAGAAAGCTTGGGGAGTTTTTAACATGGATACTATACTTGCCGAAAACATGAAGAAACTGAGAGAAGAGCACTCACTCACTCAGGAGACGCTTGCAGAAGCTTTGGAAGTTTCTCCGATCGATATTTATATGTGGGAAGCGGGACGCGCTTACCCGGATAAAAGAAAGATAATAAAGATCGCAGAGTTTTTCGAAATATCTGTTGATACATTATTGGAAAGCAAGGCGGACGATACCCCTGAGATCCCCGCATCAGATCATCTTCCGTTAAACTGCAAGATGTGCGGCGGAGAGCTGATCCATAACTATCTCGCCGGTACCTGCAAGTGTGCCAACTGCGGAAAAAAGAGGGCTATTTCCGAGCTGTATCCGGGATTTGCCAAGTATACCCCTGTGATTGCTGCCATTGCCAAAGCTAATGAGATTTTAAACGGCAAGACATTGCTTGCTTCGGCAGATGAAGCAAATCTTCTTTACAAGCAGGCCATAAATGAGTGCAACAAATTCAACGATATGGTCTCTCTCGAACTGCTTAAGATCTGTAACGAAGGACTGGTGAAAGTTAAGCAGTTTGAGATTTACTGCAGGGGCAAGCATTTCTTTGATAACAAGTCTTTCAAAAGTGCGATGAATGAACTTGAGAAGATCCGCGGTTACAGGGATGCGGATGAAATGATCGAACGCTGCAAAGTCAAACTTGAGTCAAGTCACAAAGGTGATATCCCGTGGGCAGTCGTATTCAGTCTTATCATTCCCGGTACAATTGCCATCTCCCTGGCAGCCTTTGCCGGCTGGCCTATTTGGGTCTGCATCCTGATCTTCCTCGCAGGTTCTGCAGGATTGGGATATATCATTTACCGTGGAGGTGTACCGTCGATCATCATAAAGGTCATATCTTTCCTTTGTCTTGCAGCAACACCGCTCATCCTGATCCTGATACTCGCCTATCTGCTTCATTTTCATATATAACCTGCCAACCTTATGACAGAACACGTTATTACTTAACGGTTTATGAACGGAAAACACAGTTTTTTCAAAAATTTTTTGCCACATAAAAAAAAGACAAGTATATAAGAGATGACAGTATCAGCGGCTGGAAAACTCTGAAAAAAGTGCTTGCATAAACTATTTCTTGATGTTACAATCCCGACAGATGAAGGAAGTGCCTGTCCGACATCTGAACCTGAATTGAAGGTTTGGATCGTGCAGCACTTCTTTTTTTATGACCAAAAAACGAAAGGACATGGAACATCTTATGACTGCTATGTTGAGACATCTTCTATATAACCTCAAAGCACACCTGAATATGGTGTTAGCTTTTGTATGTTCTAATGTCCGAATAGATTTGGATAAGAGAGATCATTTCTATGGAAAAAATTATTTTTACGGACTTATAGGGCGGTCACTATGTGATTTGACTTTTGTTTAGGCACAGGCAAAAAGATAAGACTTACAGCAGACCGTCCGTGATGAGAATAAAACGGACGGTCTTTTTGTTCTCATGCACCTTGACAACTTAGACCTAACATTCCCTTCTCATTCAAAGGTAGGATGCCTGACTGTTAATCAGAGAATGCAGGTTCAATTCCTGCGAAGGGAGCCAATAAAAGAGTCTTGCATGGAAACAGGCACTCCATGCAAAGCTTAAGGGATGTGAAGAAGCAGTTTGCTTCTTCCGTCCCGGTTTACGGGCGGTAAGCTAATCCGGTGAAAGCAGCGGTTTGAAGCACCGTGTAGGTTGGATCGACACCAACACTGCCCACCAAACACCAATATGTGGTTATTAGTGTAGCGACAGCACGGCAGTTTGTGGCACTGCAGGCATGGGTTTGACTCCCTTATTTCCACCCAATATGCCGCCGTAATTCGTTAAGGAGGCGAGACAGACTGTAAATCTGTTACCTATGAGGTTCGAGTGGGTTCGATTCCTTCGGGCGGCACCAATACGGAACATAGCGCAATGGCAGAGCAGGCGGCTTATATCCGTCAGGTTCAAGGTTCAAGTCCTTGTGTTCCGACCAAATGTCTCTGCAGCCGGTCGGCCCGGCATACAGTCCGCAAAACTGTACTATGCAGGTTCGAGTCCTGCCGGAGACTCCACAAACGGCCGCAAAGGAGAGAAAGCTGCTTTTATCCGCACGCTTCTGCTTCACGTAAAAGATTATTCCGCCAATGATCACAAAGAAATAGATGGTCATGCTTTGCCTCTAAAAATTCAGATGTTCTATAATGAATATATATATATGTATAAGTTTTCGAGGTCTGACAGATAATGATAGTACATCCCATTCCACCGGTCTTTGATGAGAATTCAAAAGTGCTGATATTAGGAAGCTTCCCTTCGGTCAGATCAAGAGAAGAAGGATTCTTTTACGGGCATCCCCAAAACCGTTTCTGGAAAGTAACTTCATCCGTCTTCGGTGAAGATACTCCGTCAGGAACTGAAGAAAAGAAGGCATTTCTTCTCCGCAATCACATTGCTTTATGGGATGTAATAGGTTCGTGCGAGATCAACGGATCATCTGATTCGAGCATCCGGAATGCAACTGTAAATGATGTTTCTCTCATCCTGAACACAGCAAAGATCCGTTCGGTATATCTCAACGGAAGAAAGGCATATCAGCTCTATCAGAAATTCATGTTCCCGCGTACCGGCCGCGAAGGGATCTGCCTTCCTTCAACAAGCCCTGCAAACGCAGCCTGGAGCACGGATAAACTGACAGAAGCATGGAAGATAATAAAGATAACCTGAAAACTCTGTGACGTGTTTTCCCCGTTTAGCACTTATTATTTCTTCGCAAAATAATTTCTGAACTTCTCATATTCAGGTGTCTTACGGTTGGTAATAAAGAAAACAAATGTGGTGACCGAGCATACTGTCAGCGCTTTTAATATCAAAGGGAAGATTCCGATTCCGATAAACGGCAGTATAAAGAAGCAGATCAAATAACTGATTGCGGTCAGGATAAAAAATCTGAGCTGCTTTCTCCAATAGTTTTTTGTAAGATCGCAATACAGTTTTTTTGCAAGGACTTTCGGTTCATACCACAGATTCGTAAGAACAAGGCTGATAGTGGTTGCCAACAGTATTCCGAATACTCCGAAGAACAGCCCCAGAACGACCGAGAATACAATATTCAACCCGGCGCGGATCAGCAGAATATACTTGACGTCATCAAATAATCCGTTCGCTTCTCTGAATATCCATACAGGAGCAATAGCGTATGTTATATAGAAATTCAACGCGATGATAAAGACTGTCGCATTATCAAGAAGATACACAGGGCCAAGCCATACCGTGATAAGGTCATTAAACAGCAGCGAAAACCCTGTTAATCCCAAAGCAGCTATCAGATGATAAACCAGAAGCATCATATCAAAGAGTCCTTTTTGCTGCTCTTTGCTCTCTTTTACAGCCAGGTTTCCTATTCCTGTTATCAATGACGCATTTATAATCGCGATCAGATTAGTAAACGCAATGATGATCGAATAGTAGTTTGAATACAGACCGACGGCAGTAATGCCGACCAAAACGGAAATGAGTATATTATCCGTACTGTTTATAAGGACCGCACCGACCTTATACATGAAAGTGGCACGGATCCTGCCATATATTTCCTGTTTATCGAAAACGGAATCTTTTCCTGCCCTGAACACTTCCGGATGGATCTTTTCCGCCGCGATACTTAACGCAATATTATAAAGGATCGTTGTAACAGTCGAAGCAAGCACATAGAAATGGTAGTCTTTGAAGACGATCAATACGATTATCTGTACTATCTGAAGCACAAAATTCGTGAGCAGCATAAATATCCTTTGGATACGCTGCTCCTGAAAAGCAGCAAACAAGGCTATCTTATGTGCAACAAAATATGTTAATACCATATTTATGAGATAAACAACATAGTAAAAGATCAGGTCTGTCTGCGGGATGTCGGATTTGATCAGAAATCTCAGGAACGGGATTACTGCCACTCCGATCACAAATAAGATACCTGCCAGGGTAAAGTAGATCTTCTTAAAGAAAACAAGCAATGAATTGATCAGTTCATTATCATGTTCGGCAACAGGCTTATAGAGCGAATACAGAAATGCTGAATCAAGACCGAGTTCTGCTAAAGATAATACTGTCAGGATATTGGTATAAAGGCCGTTGATCCCCAGGTAATCTGCCGAAAGATAACTAAGAAAGATCTTTCTCCCGATAAAGGAAAGAATAAAAACACCTGTCTGGGCAATATACCCATACACTATGTTTCTTTTGGCATTCTGACTTCTTGTTTTCTCTGTCATCTGGCTAACCGCAGTATATCTTCCTTCATTTCAGAAAACTTTACGGTCAGATCACTGTTATCGTACGTCTGACTTCCGTGAGGCATATCTGCATATATCTCAGCAATCTTACCGGGATCATCGCAAAGACGGATATAATCAAGATGCTTGATCCATTCATAACATTCTATCACCTTGTGACTCCTGCTATTAAGGACTATGCAGGGAGTGCCGGTTACAGCTGCAAAGATCATTCCGTGAAGCCTGTCAGTAACCACCAGTTCAGAACCGCGGACCTTATTAATGAGTTTATTGTATTCGCGTTTTCTTTGCTTTTCGGGGATCCTGTAAGGAAGCACGGTATCACTGAAAGTTACTTTTTCTCCAAAAACAGATCTCAGATGATCCGTAAGTTCTTCATCTGTTTCAGGAGACCTGGTCTTCTCACAGTCATTCCGCAAGAGCAACAGACAACCTGAACGTTCAATATGCGAAGCATCTTCTTTGAGCAGCATTACCATATCAGGAACAACACCGGCATTTACTCCCATGTCTTTTAGGGTTTGATAGCTTTTCCGCTCCCGGGCATAGATCTTAAGATTTTTGTGTGTGCTATATATATTAGATGATCTGATGTATTCTTCCTTACCGAACTCATTTTCGTGGAAATACAGAGTGTTCGGGAAAAACAACATTGATGAATCCGGATTTGAGGTAATTACATCACGGACCATTTCTTCGTTGTGAAACCAAAGGGTGCCTAGATATCCCCCTCCGTGAAACAGAACAGGACTGCCGTTAAATATGTTAAGCAAGCCTCTTTTACTCAGCTCATATAATGATTCATCGGTAACTTCAAAATATTTAACGCCTGCCATATCAAGCATTTTCCGCTCTGATATTGCAATAGCCTGATCCCCCATATTGCCGTGTACAGGCGTAAGGATCCAGAAGATCATATGAGGATCCCGTTTTGCTGCAATGATCTTTTCGATCGACTTGTTTACCTGCGCATCATGATCAAAGCAGATATCTCTCATTTTCTTATAAAGATGATATAAGGGTTTGTTCAGATTAAACAGTCTTATCGATAAGCGGATGTTGCCGTTCTTTTTGAGCAACGGCATCAGTCTTTTAAAGCATTCTTTAACTTCGTGCGATTTCTGCTCTTCTTTAGAAAGTTTCTCCCAATAGAACATCATAACCCACGCATAATACCAGTTAAGCCATTTTGCGGACTTCCTGTTTATATCAGGATGCGAATCAATAAAACGTTCTGATTCCTCGGCACAAATGCATATTGATTTAAGTTTCGATAAGTAATCTTCCCCGGTGATGATAGAACCCGTTCTGTAGCGCCGGTAATGCAACGGCCGGTTAATAACAGAAACCCTTTCACATAATGAAGTCAACTGAAAATTATACAGTTCATCTTCATGAAGGATTCCCTCATAGAACTTCAGATCATTGTTTTCGATCACACTTCTTCTTGTAAATATCATTCCGCAATTCGGATTGTAATCATTATTCTCAATAGCCAGCTGATAAAAATCAGGTCCGGTCATAACATCAGGGTAAGAACCATAAAATTTATAACCTGTACGGTCAGTATCTCTGACCCATTTATAATCTTTAGTTCCGTCTTCAAAGATATAAGCAGAAAACCTTACCTGATCCAGGTCTTCACTTTCAGCTTTGCTATAAAGTAATTCCATCGCATTATCAGCCAGGAAATCATCACTGTCTAAGAAATATACATATTTGCCTTGAGCTGATTCAAGCCCTGTATTACGGGCTGCGCTCAGTCCGCCGTTCTCACGGTTAACCAATCTGAAATTCGGATTTCGTTCAGAATACTCTGCAGCTATCAATTCGGAACCGTCAGTTGAGCCGTCATTAACCATAATGACTTCAATGCCATTAAGAGTCTGGCGTTCAAGACTGTCCAAGCATTCCTTCAGATATGCTTTAACATTATATATAGGAACGATAACTGAAACCCTGATAAGATCCAATGATATTACCTCATCACATTAATATGACAGCCTGGTCATGAACTTATTTATTCTTACTAAAATATACATCATATAGAGTTTTATTCTTTCAATAAGACCAAGATCTGAAAAATGTATCCATTTGTATGTATACGTAAGATCCTTCTTTTTTGCTTCTTCTGAATAAGGTTTCAGCTTATCTGGATCTATATTTTTCCTGTTCTTCATAAGACTCTTCCATATATGCGAAAAACGCACTTTTGACTGTGAAGTGAATTTAGGATTTATCTTCAGACACATATCGAACATCATCATGCTCCTTACGGAGTTTTCTATCTCGTTTCCGCCGGTCCATATGCCGTCTCCGGTCTGAGTATAAACAGCCCAGAATTCAGGAAAGTAATATAGCTTCCCGTATTGGATAACAGAAAAAGTAATAACGATATCATCAAAATGATTCTTGAGAAGAACTGTATCCAGCTTTCTGATAACAGAGCTTCTGATAAGCAATGTGTCTGTGCTGAAATAGAGATCCCGCCAGTATTCTTTTGCTCCGACCTTGCCTTCATTAAGCTTTATGTCCATGACCGGAATACGTCTGCCGTCATCATACTGCATATACATATTGTGACCGCAGGCAATACAATCACTGTTTTCCTCTTTTTCGAGAATATCAACCTGTTTCTGGAGTTTCAGATCATAACTGAAATAATCATCTCCATCCAGGAAGGTAAAGTAATCGGTGTCAACATGGGCAAGCAGATTAAGTCTGTTTCCGGAAGCTCTGAACCCGGGTGTTTGCTGTTCCTCATTCCGTTCCATTATGAACAGTTCAAAAATGTCGGGATATCTGCTGATCCATTCATTAACTATGGCAACTGTTTTATCATCAGAACCGTCATCACCGACAAGAATCTTGATCCCGAAGTCAGTTTTCTGGGAAACAATGCTCTCAAGAGCTTTATCAACATATTTCTCCTGGTTATAGAAAGTAACTAAAACACTGACTTTGGGCTTACACATCAATTACTGACCATCCACTTTAACAACCAATTCTTCACCCGGAATGACATTATAATATGTTATTTCATCATCCGCCCGCAAATTAACACCTACTGTAAGCGGAAAGTTGAAAGTATCATAAGACATCCTCCCGTCAGTCAGCTCCACATAAATATGAAGTTCTCCGTCTGAAATATAAGTATAGACAGTTGAATTCTGCTTTTCTCTGATATACTTCACTGCATCAGTAAAAACAGGATTCCATACTTCACCTGAACTGACTTTCTCCGAAAGATAATCCAGATGTTCCGAAGCTTCTTCTATAGTAATTGTCTGAAAATATTCATCCTCTTCAAGAGCAACACGGTGCCACATCTCTATGACCCAGGCATTATTTGCAACAGCCTGATCTATCCATCCGTTTCTGACTGCCGTATCAACTCCGTCATCTTTAATACCAAATAAGTTCAGCCGGTACCATTGCCCGCCTTCGCAGCCGTCGACGGGAGATAAACTGTTAAACCCTCTGTAATCACTTCTTGATGCCCAAAATCCATTCTTCAGAAGAATGGAATATCCATTGCTGCACATTGCGTTTTCCGGCCAGATAAACACGATTTGTTCTTTGCCGAAATTCTTTTCATAATATCTGTCCGAATCGACGATCTGATGTCTTAATGAAAAATAATCATATGAGATCAATGATCCTTCTTTCATCGTCTTGTGACTGTACGAATGATTAATTACTTCAATGTGATCCTCATTTACAACATCTTTCCACTCGTTAAGATGCGGATCGATAAAATCAACAACCCCGGCAACACTTGCTCTTAAATCATAATGCTTCATTAATTCATTAAGATACATACCCGATTCAAAAAAACCGTCATCTGAGATAATGGTGACTACCGCATCCGCATTTCCGAATACTTCAGCCACAAAGGTCTCAGGAATAAAAACATCTTCCGGAACGGAATAAGCCGCGGGAGTATCCGATTTGGTACATGCCGCAGACAGAAAAAGCAAAAGAACACTTGCCAATATAAAAAACGATCGCTTAGTCTTATACATATCAATCATTAACTCTTCCTGAAGATCCGTGCTATTCTCCATAACACAGAGATAACATAATGGTCGAAAGCCATTCCCAGATAAAATAACCAAGACCATAATCTGTTATTTATACCTGTAGTGTCTGCCAAACGTCCGGCAATGTTATTGCTGTATTTTCCGCTATCCTCCAGATAATGTGAATAACGCCCGTCTTTAATTAAATGCCGGTTTGCATAAAGATCTCTTATATGTCCGAATTCCCTGGATTTAGTTGCAAATCTGAAACCAAACCGTGGACTTTTGTCATTTAAGACATCCTGAAGTATCATTGCTTCGATAATAAGCAATTCACATTGAGTCGATGAATGCATAATGCTTTCATCTCTTTGAGTGTATTCAAATGTTACTTTTGAATCGTCTTTGCACTTTCCCTGCTTAAGGATAGTATAAACAAGTCCGGTATCATCACTGAACCTGTCGAGTAATAATTCCGGATCAAACTTGCGGAAAACAAAACACGAAATATGGTAATAGTCAAAATGGCCCCAGAATAAAAACGTATTAATCACTTCAGGAATATGTTCTTCCGGACTGTTTGTATATCTGAAACCCGATACATATGAAGAATAATCTTTGTGGGCATCTAAAAAACTGACAGCATCACTGAACTTCGAATTATCACAAAACACATCATCGGCACTCAGGATAGCGCAGTATTCACCAGTCGCCATCGATAAAGCTTTCTTTATGATCGATGACACTCTGAAACTCGGAACTGTTTTTTCTGAGGGTTTAGGTCTTTGCATGACAAAATGAGAAACAGAAATACCTGAGTCTGTCAACTGACTCTCAATCTGACTGATAAGTTCTATCGAACCATCAGATGAACCGTCATCACCGATAATGATCTCAATTTCATCTGCCGACTGAGAAGTGATCGAATCGATCGCACGCCGGATATAGTTTTTCTCATTATAAGAAATGACTATCGCTGTGATCTTACTCATTCAACCTGCCCCTTTATCAGCACTGTTTAAATATATTTCCGTGTGCATTTTTCAAGCTTATTTCCGAATACTTTCAAGACCTTTCCAAAGTATAATGGAAACATCCACTTGATCACATAAAGCATTTTAAAACCAAACCCTGACTCTCTGTATCTGACGGTATCAACATATAAAGGTTCACACAATTTCAGATGAGGTGACTGACAGACGCTCCAGTCTTTATTTCTGTTGTCAAAAAGGAACCTGATCGAATCATAGCATTTGATAAAACATTGTTTTTTCATCTTAGGAAGTACACGCTTTGATTCCTGATAAACCAGGAGATTAATATAATTCTTCTCAAATTCCGTACGCCTGTTCCATGAACTGTCACTGATCTGCCTGTATACACTCATTACTTCAGGTGTATATATAACCCTTCCCGTTTTGATGAAATATGCAGTAATCAGATTATCATCAAAGAAATCCTTATTGATCGAATTGACCAGATCATGATCACTGTTCCTGAACATAAATGTCTGAACATGAGACCATAGACACCCCCAATAATTTTTATTTGACACTGAAAACATCTTATCGGAATACCTGCTCCACAGACCATCCTGCTTTTCTTTATCAAGTTTTAAAGCTACAGGATGAAAACAGGCTGACGCATCCGGAAACCGCTCCAGGATCTCGTATTGCTTCTGAAGTTTTTGATCATCACTATAATAGTCATCACCATCAAGGAAGCATAAATACCGGCCTTTAGCGTTACGCAGAAGGTTGATCCTGTTATTTGATGCCCTGACGATAGGCTCGCTGCCTGACAAGGACAGTTTGTCTGTCTGATACACGCTGATAACATCAGGATATTGCTGTTCCCATTTCAACAGCTCTTCATAAGTGCCGTCGGTCGAGCAATCATCTCCGCATAGTATTTCGAACGGGAAATCGGCTTTTTGACTCAGGACAGAAGACAGGCAATCATTAATATATTGCTTTTGATTAAAGAAAGTAATCATCACAGATACCCGGCAATCATTATCCGTGTTCATAATCATTCCACCATTTTCCACAACCGGAAATGTCTTCAGAAGACATCCGCGGATCGAATCTGAATTTTACTACTTTCTTAAAACCGCCCTTTTGCATATTCTTAACAAGACGTTTTTTACTGTTACTGCCAGAATTCATTTTAGTCAATGCATTTGATATCTGGATCTGGAACGGATCCTTATTCTCTTTATTAATGATCAGCAATTCAGCTTCTCTCAGATCCTTAAGGAAACGGTCTCTCCATTTATTGTCACTTGATGTGGATACACCGCACCCGAATTCATAAAAGATGCAGGGTTTGGAATAATAAGCCGGAACTATTCCGTCGAACATCATAAGCATATATGAAAGATCTTCAGAATAAATTACCTTACCGGTCACGATATTTAAGTATTCCAAAAACAACGATCTGTCGCAAAGAATTGCAGCTCCTAAAGGAAGATCTTCCAACACAATGTAATTCCACCTGCAGACAGGATCATTGCCTTCCAAATAGCAGTCTATGACTCTCGGAGCAAGAGGAGTACTGTTGATCTTTATGCTGCCTTCAATAGAACCGTAATAAACAGCATCAGCGAAGGACCAGGACTTTCCGCTGTCTTCAAGAAATCTTATCCATTCGGCCAGCGCAGACTCGTTAAAGAGCGCATCTCCGGGACTGATCAATTTTATATATTTGCCTTTCGCGGCAGATATTCCGTCATAATAATTCTTAACCGTACCCTGATTCTCTTTGTGATCTATCAGTCTGTAATCGGTAGAACCCTTGCTTTCAAAGTATTCGGAAAACCTTCCAAACAAATTATCGGCAGAACCGTCATCGACAATGATCAATTCAAGTCTGACTCCTTTTTGCCCGACAACAGAATCAAGCGTAAAGACACACTTCTCCCACACTGGATTGTAGGTAGCCATAATAACTGACACTTCAAAAACAATGTTGTTCAAATCTGTCTCCTGAAAAATGAACTTTTACTTATAATACTCAATTTCAGGTTTAAACACAGATCCCTCACGATATGAATTAAGTATAATCCGTATCTTTTCCAGTCTGGATTCTTTCGCCCTGAATAAAACTCTTGTCAGATGCAAGCCTACTCTAATGAATAAATACAGTCTACCTTTAAGACCTTCACGTCTGTATATGTAGACTTCGTTTCTGTACAGACATTTATACCGCGAAAATCTGTCTTCCTCATCATGTTCTATTCCGACTTTGTCATTACTTTTCATATTATGGATAACTATGCTTCCGTTCACGGCATAACACGGATACTCCAACGATAAACGCCTGGAATACTCAATGTCATCTGCCCAGATAAAGAATTCCTTTATAGGCAGACCTATTTGTTTAACAGTTTCAGCTTTAACAAAAAAAGAAACAAATGTAGCCATTATTACCGGAACAGTAGCAGATGTGTGATCAGTAATTGTTTTCTTAAGGCCCGTTTTCTGGAGGTTCATCTTACAGAGACTGCCGTCAGTCCATTTGGCAATACCGGACAGGAAACCGTATTTACCCTCAAGTTCACGGTCAGCATCAAGAAATGCGGATAAACTGTCCGGTTCGGGAACAGCATCATCATCCATTAACCAAAGAAACTTATAACCACGCTTTAATGCCTCAGTCATACCAAAATGGAAGCCACCGGCACCACCCGTATTTGTTCCGGTATTACAGTATATGATCTTATTTGAATCAATATATGAAATCAAAGCATCACCGGTACCGTCTGTACTGGCATTATCAATTACAAGAACGTCACACTTAGCGTTCCGCAGCAACAGCAAATGCTCTATGCATTCCAAAAGCATTTCTTTCCTGTTATAAGTTACTACGATTGCAACAACTTCATTCATTAAATGATATGATTCCCTTAATCCGTTTATGAAATCATCAGTATCTTATTGATTATATCATTAAAAATAAGAGGCTCGCAGCAAAAATCAGACACACCGGTAATCCGGTAAATGTTTTTGACATAAAATGCATGAATATATAAATACATTTGTTAAACTATTAGCGTTAAGTAACGTAAACAATCCCCGGGGAGCTGTTCGTGTATGAGAAAAAGCATATCTTTGATCCTTGCTGCCGCCATGCTGTTCACATTAGTTTCATGCGGCAGATATAAAATCGACAATATTGAGTATGCCTTAAAAGTCTGCGACTGCAGCCGTGAAAACATGTTCGGACTTGAGCAGGTGGCTGTGTTTGACGACAGGATCGTGGTGGTATTTGATAAAAAGACCTGTGATAAGAACGGAAAGTTAAGATTGGACGGCGCAAGAAATGTCGAAGTCATTCAGGGCAAATATATTTTTACAAAATTTTATGTAAACGGTGAATCATTAAGTCACGACATGTGCCGGATCGATCAGGGACGCATTGATTTTTCAGATGATGATCTTGAATTGTTTTATTCATTTACAACGAATTACGGTCAATCTGAAACAGATTATTATCAGACTTACGATCAGGCATCCGGGAAATGGAACCCGGTAACCGAAGAAAATATCGATTGGGGCGAATAATTTATAAGTCACGAAATGAGCCTTTCCTGGACGAACTCCTAGTTTATGCACTCCCATAACATATCCATTGGAAAAATATTCAAAACAATATATCAAAGACATAGGTTTTAACTTATAATCTAAAGCATACTTTCTCAGGAGGTTTCTATATGACTTTTGAACAACTGATGGATTATGCTATTTCCCGTGACTGTTCCGATGTGCATATTACCCAGGGTACCAACCTTGCTGTAAGAAGATACGGAATGCTTCACATCCTTGACGAACGCCCCACACCTGAAGAAGCACGCGACATGATCTACGATATTCTCTCAACAGACGAGATCAAGCGCGTTGAAGCAGGCGAGGACGTTGATATCGGCCGCATGATCGACAACGAAATCAGAGTAAGAGCTAATGTTTATCATCAGCGTAATAACCTTGCATGCAGCATCCGTCTTCTTATGGCCGAGATCCCCGAGTTCGAAGCTTTGGGCCTTCCTGACGTGATCAAGACACTCGCATCTGCCAATAACGGTATCATCCTTGTTACAGGACCTACGGGTTCAGGCAAGACGACCACTCTTTCTGCTATTGTTGACTACATCAACAAGAATGAGGCAAAGCACGTTATCACGATCGAAGATCCTATCGAGTATATCTATCCTCATAACCGTGCCATGATCCATCAGCGTGAAGTCGGACGTGACGTAAGTTCATTCGCTTATGCTCTCCATTCAGCTCTGCGTGAAGACCCGGATATCATTCTCGTCGGCGAGATGAGAGATTTCGAGACGATCTCGGCAGCTATCACAGCAGCAGAGACAGGACACCTCGTCCTTTCAACACTCCACACACAGAGTGCTGCCCAGACCATCAACAGGATCATCGACGGTGCTCCGATGGACATGCAGGCAACGATCCGTTCACAGTTTGCCGCAAGTATCCGCGGCGTTATCTCACAGCAGCTCCTGCCTACCACTGACGGCAACGGACGCGTCCTTACCACAGAGATCATGGTCGGAACAAGTGCTATCAAGAGCCTTATCCTTGAAGATAAGATCCAGATGATCCCGGGTGCCATCCAGTCTGCTGCTCAGGTAGGTATGCACACCTTGAACAACGATCTCCAGAGACTCGTTACGATGGGTCTCATCACAAGAAGGACCGCGATCGATGCAGCTTACGATCCCAACGAACTCGAGAAGATGATCGGCGTAACAAATTACTTCTGATTCCGGGTATCCTGATAACACCCTGACAAAACAGTTCAATAAAGAATAAGCAGATGAGGCTGTCTCATAAGGCGGACAATGATCCGCCGGGAGACAGCCTTTTATTATATTGAAGCTATTCATTAAAAGTAATAAAATAATTGACTGTGGATAAAAACAGGAAAGAAGCCAACGCATGAATTTAATCAGAGTTCTTTACATAGATCCCGGAACGGGAGGAATGCTGTTCACGATACTGTTCGGTATTTTCGGTGTGGCAGTATTCTCGTTCCGTGCGCTGATAATGAAACTTAAATTCCGTATAAGCGGCGGTAAAAGTGCAAAGATCAACGATCAGAAGATCCCGGTCGCTATCTTTACCGATCACAAAAGATACTGGAATGTTTTCGAGCCCATAATGGACGAACTGGAAAAAAGAAAACAGAAAACTGTTTATCTCACGTGCTCCAAAGACGATCCCGCTTTCAACAAAAAATACGAATACATTACCTGTGAGTTCCTTGGTGAAGGCAACAAAGCTTTCAGCAAACTTAATCTCCTTAATGCATCAGTAGTCGTATCTTCAACACCGAGTCTTGACGTTTTCCAGTGGAAGCGCTCGAAAAACGTCAACTATTATATTCATGTTCAGCATGCCGCCAATGACATTTCAATGTACCGCATGTTCGGTACGGACCACTTTGATGCGATCCTTCTTTCGGGTGAATATCAGGTTGATGAGATCAGACAGCTGGAGAAGATGCGCGACATCAAACCCCGTGAACTGCCTCTTGTCGGCATCCCCTATATGGATGTGATGAAAAAGAGACTGGATGCGGCAGGTCCCGTACCTCCACACGAGAGAACTGTACTTATGGCTCCTTCCTGGGGCGCGAGCGGAATTCTTTCGAGGTTCGGCGAAAAACTCATAGATGCCCTTATCTCAACAGGGTACAAGGTGATCGTAAGACCTCACCCGCAGTCTTATTCTTCCGAGAAGGATATGCTGGAAAAGCTTATGTCCAAATACACTGATGAATCCAAGGTCATCTGGAATAAGGATAATGATAACTTTGAAGTATTGAGACAGGCTGATATCCTGATATCTGATTTCTCAGGCATAATCTTCGATTTCACTCTTGTCTTCGACAAGCCGCTGATCTATACGGACACAAAGTACGATATCCGTCCCTATGATGCTTCCTGGATCGAGGAAACGCCCTGGACGTTCAGGATCCTTCCCTCTTTGGGACTTGAACTCAATGAGGATAACGTCAGTGATATCAAAGATCTTATCGACAGATGTATTGAGGATCCTTCTTTTGCCGAAGGCAGAAACAAAGCCCGTGCTGAGACCTGGGTCCCGATGGGGGTTGGTGCCGTGAACACCGTTGATTTCATAATGGAAAAATATAACGAAGTCGTTGCAAAAAATGCTGCCGGAGAACTTGAGAAGACCGGTGCCGGAACCTCGGCACGCGGCCGCAGGAAGACTCAAGCAGCAGGAAAAGAGGCCTGATAAAAATGTCGATCCTCTCATTCCTTTACACATTCATAATCACTCCGTTAGAACTTCTTTTTGAAGTGATATTTACTGTTGCAAATAAGATCATCGGCAACGCGGGTCTTGCGATAATCTTTCTGAGCCTTGCCGTCAATTTCCTTGTCCTTCCGCTCTATAAACGTGCTGATGAACTGCAGGCTGAAGAACGAGATATACAGGCAAAGATGGCTCCCCGCTTAAAGCACATAAAGAGCACTTTTAAAGGTGACGAGCGTTTCCTGATGCTCCAGGAGTATTACCGCATCAATCACTATAAACCGATATATGCACTTAAGAGTTCTGTATCGCTGTTACTGCAGATACCGTTCTTCATCGCCGCATATAATCTTTTGTCCGGAATGCAAAGCCTTCAGGGAATGCACTTCGGTTTTATCTCCGACTTAGGCAAAGAAGATGCAATGTTCATGATCGGGAGTTTCCCCGTAAATGTCCTTCCTATACTGATGACCCTGATCAATATCGTTTCAGGGATCATATATACAAAAGGTCATCCTTTGAGGGCAAAGATACAGGTCTACGGACTTGCGGCCATATTCCTCGTTCTGCTCTATCATTCACCTGCCGGTCTTGTTTTCTACTGGCTTTTGAATAATGTCTTCTCGCTAGTAAAGAATATCTTCTATAAGCTTAAGAACCCCAAAAAAGTGTTAAGTGTCGTGCTTGCGGTTTCAGGCGCTGCGGTTCTTATACTGACACTTATAAGGCCTGACCTCAACTTAAGGCAGAAGATCCTTCTTGCAGCAGGTGCAGTATTGCTTGCCCTCCCTCTTGTTTTCGAAATGACCGGAACCAGATCGGCACAAAAGCCTGTGGCAAAGGCAACTTCCAAAGACAGGCTGTTCTTCCTGGGAGGAGCCGTGCTCATGGCTTTCATAACGGGACTTCTTATTCCTTCGGCTATCGTCAATGCTTCGCCTGCTGAATTTATTGACGTTATGCACCCTTATAATCCTGTGCTTTATATCATCAATTCAATGCTTTTGGCATTCGGCAGCTGGGTATTGTGGGGCGGTGTTTTCTACTTCTTCATGAACGATAAGATCAAATCCTTATTCTGTAAGGGAATATGGATGATCTGCGGCATATCCGTCACGGATCACCTTCTGTTCGGCACTAAGCTCGGCAATCTGTCATCGACTCTTCAGTATGATCTGACACCTTCGTTCTCGCTGCCCGAATACATTATCAATATCATCGCGGTCATAGTTGTAGCCGCAGTCTTCTATATTGCATACAAACTGATCCCGAAGATATCCGGAACTGTTCTTATCGTCGGGCTCCTGACTGTCATGGGTATCGGAGCATATAACTCCGCACAGGTATGGCGCACATATCTCTGGTATCAGAGCAGTACAAATCCTTCGTCAGAGATGCCTGTTATCCCCTTGAGCAGGAACGGCAAAAATGTGGTCGTGCTGATGCTCGACCGAGCCATGGGAACACAGACGCCTTATATCTTTAACGAAAAGCCTGAATTACTGGAACAGTTCGACGGCTTTACTTACTATCCGAACACCATATCTTACGGTTCTTATACCAATTTCGGCGCACCTGTCCTTTACGGCGGTTATGAATACACACCGGTCGAAATGAATGCAAGATCTGATGAGAAACTTGAAGATAAACATAATGAAGCTCTTAAGGTCATGCCTGTCCTCTTCGGAGAGAACGGATATACGGTAACCATCTGCGACCCTTCCTATGCCGGATATAAGACGATCCCTGACCTGTCTGTATTTGACGATCATCCGGAATTTAACTGCTATAACACCATGGGCAGATTCAACTACTTTGATGATGATTCCAACAGCGAAACTTCATTAAAGCTTTCTTCGCGCACAAATGAGATCCGCAACCGCAACTTCTTCTGTTATTCGCTTATGAGGATCTCTCCAGTCCTTCTGCAGGAAACGATATATGACGGCGGCCTTTACAACGAGTCGAATGCTTCTGAGAACGTTGACGGAATTAATATATCCGTCGTTCAGGATATAGACGGCATCTCGAAGAGTACAGGTTACCGCAAGTTCTTCCTTGAATCATATACCGTGCTCACAAAACTTAGTGACATCACTTCCATTCTCGACAATGATGATAATACATTCCTTATGATGTCCAACGATACGACCCACTCGCCCTGTCTGTTGCAGGAGCCGGACTACGTTCCCGCGATGAATGTCGACAATACTCAATATGATACTGATATGGTCTCAAGGTTTACGATCGACGGAGTTACGATGCAGATGACGACCGAAGATCAGGTGACCCACTATCAGGTAAATATGGCAGCTTATATCAAGCTCGGCGAATGGTTCGATTATTTGCGCGAAAACGGTGTCTACGACAACACCAGGATAATTCTGGTCGCCGATCACGGACGTGACCTCGGCCAGTTTAACGTAATGTGCAATAATGAGGATATGGAATTCTTTATGCCGCTTCTGATGGTCAAGGATTTCGGTTCCTCCGGATTTACTGTATCCGAAGAATTCATGACGAACGGAGATACACCTTCACTTGCAGCATCAGGCCTGATCAACGATCCTTTGAATCCCTTCACCGGAAAACCGCTGGATTCAAATACCAAGACCGGTCCGCAGCAGGTTCTCTTATCCAACAAGATCGATGTGGACGAGAACAACGGATACAGGTTCCTTCCCGGTTCATGGTTCGCATTTGAAGGCGAAGATCCGCATGATCCGGCAAACTGGACTTACATTGGTGAAGGGTAAAGGAAAGCACAACCAGAATCTATTACGGGGAAATAACAGGTGGAAATTACTAAGTTGTTATACATAGATCCCGGAACGGGAGGAATGCTGTTTACCGTACTGTTCGGTATCTTTGGCGTGCTTGCCTTTTCTTTGCGCAGCCTTTTCATGAAATTGAAGTATTCCTCGGCAGGCAAACAGAATGCCAGGATCAGCAGCACCAAGATCCCGGTCGTTATCTTTAATGAGCACAAGAGATATTGGAACATCTTTGAACCCATTATGGATGAGCTCGACAAAAATGATATCCCGATAACCTATATGACCTGTTCTGAGGATGATCCGGCATTTAAACGGAAATTTAAAAACATAAACTGTGAATACATCGGAGAAGGCAACAAAGCTTTTTCCAGATTAAATCTCCTGAACGCTAATGTTGTTTTCGCGACCACGCCGAGCCTCGACGTTTTCCAGTGGAAGAGATCGAAGTATGTAGACTGCTATATCCACATCATGCACGCGGCAAAGGATCTCACTATGTACAGAATGTACGGCACTGATCATTACGATGCTTTCATACTCGGCGGTGAATATCAGGAAAAACAGGCACGCCAGATGGAAGAGATGCGCGGCATCAAGCCCAGAGATATCGCGCTCTGCGGGGTTCCGTATTTGGATGTGATGAAGAAAAGAGTTGAAGATGCCGGCGAGGTGCCGCCCCATGACAGGACTGTTCTTCTGGCACCTTCCTGGGGAGAAAGCGGAATACTGACCAGATTCGGAGACAGACTGATAGATGCACTGATCTCAACAGGATACACAATAATAGTAAGACCTCATCCTCAGTCATTCGCCTCCGAGAAGGATATGCTCGAAAAGCTCATGGCTAAATACAATGATCCTTCAAAGGTTGAATGGAACAGAGATACAGACAACTTTGAAGTGCTCAGAAGATCCGATGTGCTGATATCGGATTATTCCGCCGTAATGTTTGAATTCGCCATGGTATTCAATAAACCCGTTATCTACACGGACACTAAGTTTGATATCAGACCATATGACGCAGACTGGATCGATGAAGTGCCCTGGACATTCAGGATCCTTCCTGATCTCGGAATAGAACTTAATGAATCCAACGTAAATGATATCAGGAATGTCATCGACAGATGTATTGAAGATCCTTCCTTTACAACAGGCAGAGAAAAAGCCCGCCGTGACACATGGGTGCACATAGGCGAGAGCGCCAAAAGATCTTCCGATTTTATAATCAAAAAGTACCATGATACGGTTTCAGACAACATCTCGGAAGAGCAAAAGACAGACACGGATAACAGAAAAAACAATAAGAGAATTCGTTTGGCAAACAGCAGAGGTTGACCGGGAATGACTTTTTTATCAGGACTTTACACTTTAATAATCTCGCCTCTGGTACTTCTCTTTGAAGTCATATTTACCATTGCCGACAGACTTATCGGAAATGCGGGATTATCCATCATCGTCTTAAGTCTTGCAGTTAATTTTCTGGTCCTCCCTCTGTATAAACGTGCTGATGAACTTCAGGCCGAAGAACGCGATATCCAGGCAAAGATGGCCTACAGGATCAAAAGGACCAAGCAGACATTCAAAGGCGACGAGCGCTTCTTCATGCTCCAGGAGTATTACCGCATCAATAACTATAAACCGGTATATGCTCTTAAGAGTTCTGTCTCTCTCCTTCTTCAGATACCGTTCTTCATTGCCGCATACAGGCTCCTTTCAGGCATGCAGAGCCTTCAGGGCGTACAGTTTGGTCTTATCCGCGACCTCGGAAAAGAAGATGCGGCATTCATGATCGGTAACTTCCCGGTTAATATCCTTCCGGTACTCATGACGCTCATCAACATAATTTCAGGCATAATCTACACGAAAGGACATCCCCTTAAATCAAAGATACAGGTCTACGGTCTTGCCGTGGTCTTCCTCGTACTGCTCTACCATTCACCTTCCGGACTCGTTTTCTACTGGCTGCTGAACAACGTGTTCTCTCTGGTAAAAAATATCTTCTATAAACTTAAGGACCCTAAAAAAGCACTTGGCATCATCCTTGCCGCTGCCGGTGCTGTAATACTGGTCATCACGATAATCAGGCCTGATCTCGGTATAAGACAGAAAGTCCTTCTCGGGCTGTTCTGCATCCTGCTTGCACTCCCGCTGGTATCCGTTCTTATCAAGAATAAAGCAAAACCGGTATCAGATACTGTACCCGGGAAAGCAGATAAGACACTGTTCTTTTCCGGAGCATTTCTTATGGCTTTGGTTACGGGACTGTTCATACCATCTGTCATAATAAACGCTTCCACAGAGGAATTCATAAATGTAATCGATCCTTCCTCACCCCTCATCTATATCGCCCGTTCCCTGCTCTTATCTTTGGGGAGCTGGGTGCTTTGGGGCGGTGTCTTTTTCGCTTTTTCGAAAGGCAGGACCAGACAGATATTCAGCATGGCAATGCCTGTGATCTGCGGGATCGCGATAATCGATTATATGCTGTTCGGGACAGATCTCGGAAATCTTTCATCGGTACTTCAGTATGACACTCAGCCGGCATTCAGCGTATATGATCATCTGTTCAATCTGCTGGCAGTCGCTTTAATTGCACTCATCTGCATATTCCTTTATTTGAAAGTCCGCCAGGCAACAAAGATCCTGATCCTGGCAGGTATATTGTCAATAACGGGAATAGGCATATATAACGTTTCGAAGATAAACTATACATATTCATGGTACGAGAACACAAATGATGTTACTGATGAGATGCTGAATATTCCGCTGAACAGAAACGGCAGGAATGTTATAGTCCTTTTTCTCGACCGTGCCCTGGGAACGCAGGTGCCATATATCTTCAATGAAAAACCTGAGTTATTGGAAAAATACGAAGGCTTTACTTACTATCCGAACACCATTTCATACGGGCCAAAGACCAATTTTGCATCCCCTGCTTTGTACGGAGGTTATGAATATACTCCCGGCAGGATAAACGAAAGGTCAGACGAAAGCCTGACAGAAAAGCAAAATGAAGCATTGAAAGTCATGCCCGTGATCTTCGGGAATAACGGATTCGACGTAACCGTCTGCAACCCTAAATATGCAGGTTATAAATGGATTCCGGATCTTTCAATTTATGATGACTATCCTGACTTCCACTGCTATAACACCAACGGACAGTTCGGCTTCACATTCGACGGTGCCGGCACTATGTCATCGCTGGAGATATACGGGAAGATAGATGAGATACGTTACCGCAATTTCTTCTGCTTCTCCCTTATGAAGATATCGCCTCTGCTCCTTCAGGAAACTCTCTATGACGGCGGTATGTACAACAGAGCTGCTTCCGCATCAGCTTCCCCTGAAACATCTGTGCTGACACAGACCTTTGACGGTGTCTCCAAAAGCACCGGTTACAACATTTTATTCATTGAGTCTTATCCTGTCCTCACAAGTCTTTCTGATGTCACGACGATCAGCGACAGCTCGGAAGACACATTCCTCATGATGTCCAACGATACTCCTCATTCCCCGTGCATACTTCAGGAACCTGACTATGTTCCTGCAATGAACGTTGATAACACAGCTTTCGACACCGATATGGTCTCAAGATATACGGTTGACGGGAAAACAATGAAAATGGAAAGTGTTGCGCAGGTAGCCCATTATCATGTAAATATGGCAACATTCCTGAAACTTGGTGAATGGTTCGATTATCTGCGCGAGAACGGAGTCTACGACAACACCAGGATAATCCTTGTCGCCGATCACGGAAGAGACCTTGGCCAGTTCGATATATACTGCAATGGCCAGAACATGGAGTGTTTCCTGCCGCTTCTGATGGTAAAGGATTTCGATTCGACAGGATTT
This sequence comes from Saccharofermentans sp., assembly GCA_024684815.1. GTDB lineage: Bacteria > Bacillota > Clostridia > Saccharofermentanales > Saccharofermentanaceae > Saccharofermentans. Next base: position 30,958 of record JAIKWL010000068.1, read on the forward strand.
GCCGTATCAGATGATTTTATGACCAACGGGGACGTTCCCTTGCTGGCAACTGCAGGACTTATCGATGATCCGGTAAACCCGTTTACGGGCAATCCCATCACCGACAGCGCGAAAACAGGTCCTCAGACTGTCTATTATTCACCGGGATCCACAGCACAGGATAACGACAGGAACACGTTTCTGCCCGGTTCATGGTTCGTATTTGAGGGCGAAGATCCGCATGATCCCTCTAACTGGAAATATGTCGGCGAAGGGTAACTAAAGTCACCCTTACGTAATAATTGCCTCTTAAATAGGGTGTATACTATAGAGATAATATCAACTGCTCTTGATTTATACATACCTGGAGGGGATAGCAAGATGTATATTGATTCAAATAGATCCCGTTACAAGAGGGCTGTGGGAGCACTGACTGCACTCTTGTGTCTTGTTCTGATACCCATGATCAGTCTGGCTTCAGGATTCGGTTCATCCCGTGAAGTGGACATGACCGGATTTGCGACGGATCTCGCTTTTTATGCAGGAGCTTTCTCGACTGCAGTTACAGCTTCAGTCAATCCTTCTGCCACAATGGCTGTTCTTGCTATTCTCGGGTCGATAGAAAATGCCGCAGTTTATTCTCCGGATTCCGCTTTCCTGACAAGCGTTGCTGATTTTCTGAACGGAGTACCCATTTTAAGAGAGATCGGCAAACTCCCGATAGCAAATCCCTATGCTGCCGTCTTTTTAAGTCTGGTGGCAGCTGCCCTGATAGTTCTACACTCATTTGCAGAGTCAAAAATGGTATCCGAGGCAACTATCGATAAACTCGATAAATATATCGGCTATATCTGTACAGTGGCAATATCACTTTTGCCGTTCGTAACCACGGAAGCATTGGAAGCGGATCCGCCGGGAGTTAAAACCGGCGCTTTAATGATGCGCACTGCAGGATTGCTCGGAAAAGCTGATTTTGATGTCGGAACACCCGGGCTTCATACGTATCTTCTTGCAGGGATCACGGTAATAGCCATTACGATCTTTTATAACTGCATATATTCCTGCATGGATGACTGGGAAGTCATCGTTGCCGCCATACCGGTCAAGGGTACGAGTTTTATCTGGCAGATAATCAAGGGTATCCTTCACATTATTCTTGTTCTTCTCCAGATATTTGCTCCCGTCATCAGCCTGATCGTATCCATTCATCTGGCAATAGCAGGACTGTTCCTGTTCAGGATACTTAAGAGAAATGCTCAGTATTACAAGGATGTATATGTTTTCACTGTGCTCCGCAGGATATTCAAACGCAACGATCCTATTCCCAGGATCGAAGATCACGTTCCCGGAAGACTTAAAAGGCTTTATCCGTCTATGGAGATCGCCATGTCTGTATATACCTTCCACGGTGTTGCACGGCTTCCGAAACGCTCCAGAGTTTGGCTCATCAAAGACGGTGATAAAGTCGATCTTGTTTACAAGCGTCTCATAAGAAAACCTTATATCATCTCCTGGACTGAGCTTTCAGAAAAACACGAAGGCAAACCTTTTTATCTTGAGCAATGCGCAAGATTCTTAAAGATACGTACGGAAGACTGCAAACTCGAACTGGTCATGTCATCACGTTACAGAGCGGATATCCCTATGCTGTCTCAATTGCTGGATCTTAAGGATTTCGCTCCGGTAAAACAGGAGATCAAAGAAAACAAAAAGCTAAACCGTAAACTCCGCCGCAAAAAGAACAAAACCGCGGCAGATACGGTCTGAAATAATACTTATGGAATAAGAAGGCATTATGAAACACACATTTGAAAAAATAAGGATCGAACAGGAAAGGAAAGCCAGAGAGAAAAAACAAAAACGCAGATGGAGAACGTTCGCAGGCATCCTTCTCATTCTGCAGACTATAGCTTCAGGTTATTTATTTCAGAAGGCTTTCGCTCTCGATATGTTGCCGGGCAGACTGATATTTGCTCTCGGCGGCATTTTATTCATACTTCTGGCCGTTAATTATCTGCTCTATTTTGCCGGTGCCAATAAGACCGGTGCCAGAACCTTCCGCCGTTTCATTGCGATCCTTCTGACCTTAACTATCTGCACAGGAGCAGTCTACGTCGGAAACGTCATGGGCAAAGTAAATACCACGGTCAAGCAGATCACACTGACTGAAAAAGAGAACTATGCCGCAGTCATGGATATATATGTACTGGCCAAAGATCCCGCAGCAGATATTGCAGGCTGCAAAGACTATCCTTTCGGAGTATCAGGCGGCAACGACGGTCCCGCTTCTTATGCAGCCGTAACAAAGATCAACTCTGAAACAGGAGCGCAGATCAATGCCAAGGATTATCCTTCTTCAACGCAATTAGCAGGCGCTCTTTACAGCGGTGAGGTAAAGGCTGTCATTATAAACCACAACTATGTTGATATTCTCGGAGAGACAGACGAATTCGCAAATTTCGAAGACAATACCAGACTTGTTGAAACGGTAAATATCACACCTGAAGAACTGGCTCAGGCCGAATCTTCCAATCCGTTTACGGCAGCTCATTCAGACGATAAACCGGTCGATATCGAGCCGGCAACATCAAAGGTCGCCAGCGTTGAGTTAGAACCATTCATTGTCTACATAAGCGGTTCAGATACGAGAGACAAAATGTTCCAGATATCAAGAAGCGACGTCAATATCCTGATGGCCGTTAATCCGCAGACAAAGCAGATCCTCCTGCTCAATACTCCAAGAGACTACTATGTTCCCAATCCGAGAAGCAGTTACGGCACAAAAGATAAGCTGACACATCTCGGTATCTATGGTGTTGACTGCTCTATCACAGGACTTGAGGATCTTTATGGTTGTGATATCAACTACTACGTTCAGATCAACTTTACGGGCACAGAGACACTGATAGACGATCTGGGAGGTATTACTATCAATAATCCCCAGTCCTTCAGAGCAAGGGGCTATTCGTTCCCGTCAGGGGAGATCACTCTTAACGGTCCTCAGGCTGTGGTCTATGCAAGGGAGCGCTATGCATTCGCATCGGGCGATAATATGCGCGGTCAGAACCAGATGCGCCTTATCACCGCCATCATCAAAAAACTTACCTCTCCCAATACGGCTCTTATCCTGAACTATCATGCGATCCTTTCTGATCTTGAAGGATTCATCGTTACCAATATGGAATCGGAAGAGATAGAGAATCTTGTAAAGATGCAGTTAAACGACCTGGCAACATGGAATATCAAGACATATGCCGCTACGGGTTACGGCGGATACGACACAACATACTCAATGCCGGGAACCAATCTCTATGTAACTTATCCTTATATGAGCACAGTAGAAAAAGGCAGCGGACTGGTCGATAAAGTATTAACAGGCGGGATCCTGACTGACGAAGATGTCGCGGATTAACAACCGGAAATAACAGTAAAAAACAACTGCCGCATGGAACTTATTCGTGCGGCAGTATGTTTTTCTCATAATAATGTTTAATTATCGATCGTCTGGTCACTATCCCTATGAAGATTCCCCGGTCATCTACGATAGGCACAAAGTTGGTCTCCATTGACCTTATTATCAGATCCTCGATAGATGAACTGATAGATATCGGCTGATTCTTGAATTTGTTAAGCCCGACATCAGTAAGCTTGAACTGCTCAAGATTCTCAATAGCCATAGTATGAGGTTCTCCGCCTTCTCCCTTTACGATAAACCACAGAAGATCACCCTCTGTTACCGTTGCAACATAATGTCCCTCGCGGTCAACAACGGGAACAGCCGTATAAGAACTGTTGTGCATCTTTTCGAGAGCCTGGCGAACAGTATAATCCGTGTAGAGATAAGTTATCTCCTGCTTGGGACGGGTGAAAAATGCGATATTCATATTATGCGCCGCCGAGATCCTTATCGATCCTTACCTGGAACGGAGTTGCTGTAAGACCGTTCTGCGCATGCAAAGGTGTTGGACCGTATGAGAAGAAAGCATATCTGACCTTGGAAGGAAATTCCACCATCGGACATGAGAGCAGTATCGTCTTTCCGTCAAAATCGACAGATGCTTCAGCAGGATAGAATTTCCCGTCTTCGCCAGCAAGTTCAAATCCTGAATCGTCGGGACCGAAACCGGTCGTAAGATTTAAGAGCAGGTAATCTCCGCCGAAAGTTATCTCAACTCCCTCACCGCGTCTTGCATCAATAATGAAAGGAGATACGGCATCGACCTTCTCAAAGCCGTAAACAAACTTCTCGGCCAGAAGCGCAAGTCTGTCACCGGGAGTCTTCTTGTCCGAAGGAAACAGATTATTGAATTCTCCGCAATCGACAATAACAGCCATATAGACGTTGGGCATGTCGATAGCGACTATCTGCTGCTGTTCTCTAAGAAGAGGCCAGGACATATCATCATAACCCATGTATTTCCTGTCTTTTGATATATACATAGGAAGCTGACAGAAGATAAAAGGAAGCTGGTCATCAAAGAAAACACCTCTCCACTCGGATATCATCGTCTCAAATACGTGACCGTATTCCGACTGATGACCGTCGGTATCAGCTTCGCCCTGATAGAAGATAACACCTCTTAATGTATAAGGCGCAACTCTTAAGATCATGCATTCGAAAGCCGAACCGGGATGCCTTGGTGACTTGAATCCGACAGGAGCAGGCCAGGGAGCGGGGCCGAGAAGGTTATCAGCCTCGGGATAAGTGATCCACGGGTTCTCATCGAGCACTTCCTGAAGTCTCTCGTTATACTTGCTGTACTTATCTTCATACTCGGCATAAGCCTGATCATATTCTTCAGGCGTAAGCTCAGATGCCTCGTCATCAAAATCCTTGATGTACTGTCTTCCCTCTTTTGTCGAAAGCAGGGATTCCACGCTTTGCCAGTTGTCGATCGTCGATCTCGTGGCACAGCACTGAATGATACCGATCTTGGAATCAAGACGTGATTCAAGTTCTCTTGCAAAGTAAAAAGCGACCGCGCTCATATTGCCTGCAGTATCGCTGTTAATATCTATCCATTCAGTTGCCGCTTCGGCTCTGGCCTGTTCTTCATCCATATGCCCGCAAGCAGGAACTTTATAATATCTGATCTCAGTCTGACCTATCTTCGGAATGATAAACTTGGCAAATTCAGATCTGACAAGAGGATAATCCATATTGCCGCCGCCTGCCGCAAGCCAGACTTCTCCCGCATAAACATCTGTAATGGATATAGCTTCAATATCATCTTCATAGATATTGATCTCGTATGGACCGCCCGGTTCATCAACAGGCTCCAGGCATACGAGGAAACTGCCATCCTGTTCGGTTCCGCATGTTCCGGTGGAAACCATTTCACCGTCTTTACAAAGCGTACACCTTATAATACAGGTCTTATCAGAATAACCGAACACTCGAAGTTCGGCGCCCCATTGGAAGACCATCTTATCTCTAAAAATGCCATTCAGTTTAATTGCCATATTAGTTTATTATATCAAAACATCACCTTGCAGAAAACAAGAGCTTGTGCGGCATCACCGTTTATGGTTATGCTTCCCTGTGCGACAGCGACAACAAAGTCTTTGTCTCCGTTAAGAACGCCCGCAAAAGTTTCTGCATCGGCATCAATATAAAAAGGAGCATTAATATATTCATACGGAGCAACTTCAGCCACACCGTCTTCCACCTTAACATATAAAGGAAGATTGTCGAGATTGCCGTTCAGTGTGATCTGCGTGGCAGTATCCTGAAGAAACGATGACTTTGACGCTTTCTCCTCCACTGCGCGGAAAATGCTGCCGAAGTTTGGTTCAATCCTCTTTTTACTCATATGGTTAACCTCCGCCAAAGCTTTGTTTTATTTCAGATTGCCCGAAAAACATAATATCCAGGATGTCGGAATTATCTTCGAAGCAAGATGCAGCAATTTCTGCGAAAAAGGATATACAAATATCCTTTTCCCTTTTCGGGATGCCTTAAGAGTCTTTCCGGCAAGCTTAACGGGATCGGCAACAAAATTCTTGCGCCAGTCCGTAAAATCCGTTTCCTTACCTTCTGTTGCCCTTCTCTGAAAATCCGTAGCCACAGGGCCGGGGCAGACAGCCGTTACATCTATTCCTAACGGTTTTAATTCATAACTCATCGCTCTCGAAAAAGAGATTACATAAGATTTGCTCGCAGCATAGCAGGCAAAATTCGGCTGAGGAAGAAATCCTGCAGACGAAGCAATATTTATTATTCGGGGTCTCTCGCCCTCATTTTTCATATACGGGACCGTGATCCTTATCATCCGGCTTAATGCATTGCAATTGAGGTTAACGGTATCATCCAAAGCTTTGGCAGGCTTGTCCATTACAAGGCCCTTGATCCCCATTCCTGCCGAATTGATAAGAAGACCTACGATAGGGTTTTCAGCCTTGAGTTTATCTTCTATGGTCTTTATTCCGGAATCACAGGAAAGATCTGCAACGACAGGAATTATCTTATCCGTTCCCAAAGCCGAAGATATCTCATTGAGAACATCTCCGCGTCTTGCCACCGCCCATATCTCATCAAAGGAATTATTGAAATATCCGCCATTATCATTTGCAATAAGCTCAAGAAAGGCTTTTCCTATGCCTGATGAGCTGCCTGTAATAATTGCGATTCTTCGGTACATAAAGCCTCTCCGTTAAAGGAAGTACAGTACCTAAATAATACACTTTAAAAATACTAATTAAAAGAGAATGTCTTTAAAGCATACCCTTTGCTTATTATTATCGTAATCGAAGCAGTGCCTCGAGCCGCCCGCGCACCATTTCTCATATTCGCATTTCTGACAGTCAGCGCATAAAGAGGACAATGGTTTCCTGTACACCTGGAATCTGTTAAACCAGACATCACTGAACTTGTCATTTGCGATATTGCCCTGGACAAACTCCGGTCTTTCCTCGATATCAAGACATGCTGTAATATCACCGTTGATCCTTATTGCCGCAGTATGGGTTCCCGCACCGCAATAGAAGAACCAGTCCCTGACCTCACGCTCGTATTCAAGACCCAGGAAATGCGAACATCCGTAATTAACCGGTATTCCCTGTTCTCTCTTTTCGCGGATAAAATTAAACAGATATCTCTGGTCATCAGGTGTCAGGAGCATGTCCGGAAAATCCAGTGCCCTGCCCATAGGTTCAATCCCGATAACACGCCATGAATCAAGATCTATCTTATCCAATATCTCATAGAGCTCATCCAATTCAACGATATTTTTGTGATTGACTACGGTAGTAACCTGAATATGTCTGAAAGCTTTTCTTTCGATCAGGTTCTCAATCCCCTGCATCGCTTTATCGTATCCGCCCTTAAGTCCGCGCTGTTTATCGTGGGTATCACGGAGACCGTCTATACTTACAGACACGGTTCCCATGCCTGTATCTTCAAGCATCTTTGCTACATCTTTTGTAATAAGCGTGGCATTTGTAGTCATGCCCCAGTGAAAACCGATCTCATTGGCATATCCCAAAAGATCTGCAAATCCGGGATAAAGCAGCGGCTCTCCGCCAGTGATGCAAAGCTGGAGCCTTTTTAGATCGAAATGTTCCCTGACATCTCTTAACACAGCTTTAAAGGCTTCAACATCAGGTCCGTGTCCTAATCCGGGTGCGCAACTGCTTCCGCAGTGAAAACACCTTTCATTGCAGCTTCTTGTCAACTCAAAAAACAGATAGATCAGATCAGGCTCCTTGAAAAGCCTTGCCCTTTCTTCCGCTTTCCTGTCGAGATATGCTTTTTTGACTTCGTTCAGTTCCACAGACATCAGTTTTCAACCGGAGGGCCGTATACAATTACTTCAGGACCGTCAAATATATCTTCCGGCGGAGGTCCGTAAACATCGACCTCAGGGCCGTCAAGGGTCTCATCCGGCGGAGGTCCGTAAACACATACTTCCTCACTTCCGGCAGTTGAATGGGAAGCCTCCGGCTTGACCCCTTCCTGTTCCTCAATTGTACGTGAAGTATATATATCATCCGGTGGAGGACCATATACATTAGTCTCCGGCGGAGGTCCGTATACGCATCCCTCAACAGCAAGACTCAGAGCGCCGATCGCAGCAGCAACTCCGGCAAAGGTCAATGGTTTCTTCGATCGTTTCATAATCTATATCTCCTGATATATCTTAATTAAATTAAACAATGCCGTCTTCTTCGGATGGATAGCCGGAAGGATCTTCGTCGCTGTTATCTTCCATATCAGTCGGTTTGAATCCGGCAAGAGGCTTTGCGGCAGTAGGGATCGACCTTACAGTCGGATCCATTATTGACGGTCTTTGTCCTTCAAGAGCTGCGCCCATTGCAGGAGCAGTCATAGTCTTTCTGGTATCACGCTCTTCATCTACGATCGCGGAAGGTCTTACGATTCCGCCATATGCGGAAGAGTGATCGTCTTTTTCCGCATTAGGCTGATTTCTGCCGTTCGGGGATCTCTTGAAGAAAGCTGATTTATGAGTCGTTGCACTGTCAGCAATACTTGTATACTGCGATCTGGCCTTTTCTTCAGCAAGTTTCTTTGCAGTCTCTTCCTCAATACGCTTCTGTTCTTCGAGCATCCTCATTTCCCTGGCTTCATCGCTCTCTTTGAAAGGAGTAACCTTTGCCATGGCAGGAGCTGCCCATACGGGAGCTCTTCCGGAATTATTATGCTGTTTTCCTGCAAGAAGAGTACCGAGCTGATTGGAGTTGGAAGACGATTTAGCTCTTTCGACAGAGATAGACGGACCGCCGGTATCCTTTGCCGCATTTGCTCCTACGCCTGAAGATGAACCGCTCTTGAAAGAAGACAGAGGATTATTCTTCCTGACAGCGTTGCCGGCAGGTGTTTCCGCAGGTTCCGGTTCGTTATCCTTTCCGTAAGGATATCCTTCCACCGTAGCCAACGCGGAAATGCCCGGAACGATACCGTTATCGTTAGTCTTCATTGCTGTCTTGAAGAATTCTGATGTCTTGCTCTGATGCTTGGCTCTTTCAGCTTTTGCTTCTCTGGCTGCATCTGCCTCCTCCATTGCCTTCTTGGCCTGAGCAACTTTAGCTTCTGCTTCAGCCTTCAGAGCTTCCGCAGCTCTTGCAGCTTCCGCAGCTTCCTGTCTTGCACGTTCCGCTGCTTCAGATTCCTCTTTGGCCTTGGCAAGTTCAGCAAGCCTTGCCTGCTCTGCAGCTGTTGCTTCTTCTTCGGCTTTCCTAAGTTCCGCAGCACGTCTGGCTTCTTCAGCTTTTTCTGATTCTTCCTTCTTTTTAGCTTCTTCGGCTCTTCTGGATTCTGCGGCGATCTTTGCTTCTTCAACTTCCTTAAGTGCAGCAGCCTTCTTTGCAGCAGCAGCCTTTCTGGCTTCCTCTGCTTTTATAAGTTCTTCGGCTTTCCTTGTTTCTTCAGCCGCTCTTGCTTCTTCGGCGATCCTTGCCGCCTCAGCTGCCTTTGCAGCCTCGATCAGCCTCGCAGCTTCAGCAGCTTTAGCTTCGGCTTCGGCTTTTGCAGCCGCAGCGATCCTTGCTGCTTCAGCAACTTTTGCCGCTTCTTCCTGTCTTGCTTTTTCCGCAGCCCTTGCTGCTTCAGCAGCCTTTTCGGCCTCAGCTATTCTTGCGCGCTCAGCAGCTTCTGCGGCTTCCTTAGCCTTTCTTGCTTCTTCGGCTTTTCTCTGCTCTTCTTCTATCCTTGCACGCTCAGCAGCTTTTGCAGCTTCCTGCATTTTTCTTGCCTGAGCAGCTTTAGCTTCTGCTTCAGCCTGGGCGGCAGCGGCCAGTCTTGCTGCTTCTGCAGCTTTTGCTGCCTCTTCCTGTCTTGCAAGTTCAGCCGCTCTTGCAGCAGCCTCTGCCTTGGCAGCCTCTTCCATTCTGGCCTTTTCTTCAGCCAGTGCTGCTTCCTGTGCCTTTTTCGCTTCGGCATTTCTTCTTATCTCTTCAACTCTTGCAGCCTGGGCAGCTTTTCTCTCCTCGAGAGTCTTATAAGCTTTCTCACGTGCTTTGAGCTGTTCGGGTGTAAGTTCGTTCTTCGGACGCTTTATAGGACCGGATGATATCTTTTGCTCTGCATCGTTTTTGGATTCCTGAACAGGTTTCTGTTCCGGAGCCGGCTTAAAAGCAGATATAGTTGCTGCAGAAGCTGTGCGCTGACCGGCAGGAGTCTTAAACGGATAAGGCGGTTTCTCGGTTGCAGTTTCTTTAACTTCAGGTTTCTTGAAAGGAGATGTCTCCTGAAGTCTGGTCTTTGCCTTATTCTGTTCATTAGCCCGCTTGATCGCATCAGCAGCTGAAATAACAGGAGCAGCACTCTTGTCTGCTGGCTTTGCCGTAGAAGATGAAGCCTGTTCAGATACTTTATCCTGCTTGGCAGGGCTCTTGAAAGGAGAAGTATTGGAATTTGAAGATGTTGTTGTATTCCTGTCAGTAAGACGCTGGAAAGCCTGGGCGGCAGCTGCTGTCTTATTCGAAGAAGGAAGCTTCGGAGAATTTGATGACAGGCTGTTCCCACCGGAAAGCTTTTGAGGCTGGGTCGTGTTTGACTTCGTGTCTGACGGACGATTTGTCTGTCCGGCCGCTGTGTTTCTTTGCTGTGCCGGTCTGTCAGATGCGGTTAATACAGCACCATGAGTTGCGGTACTACTGAAAGGTTTTTCCATTTCTTTTATTTCCTTCATTGCATTCGCTGTGTTGAATGCATTATTATTTTGAGGTTCGCTTATAGGCTTCATATCCTTGACAGGACCTAAATATCCGAACTTCTCCGCAACAAGCGGAATGCCCGGAATAAATGCTATGGCAAGATCCTTGCCTTCAAGTTCTTTTCTGTCTCTGAGATATCTGTATCTGAGATAAAGAAGCCCGGCCAAAAGCAGTAAGATAACGATCCAGAGCCAGCTTGTAACAGAAGGTCCCTTCTTGCCGCCACTGTTTTTTCCTGTCGCAGTAAGTCCCACAACAACAGGCGTAGCCTCAGGTTCTGTCTCGCCGTTCTCATCAGTCTGTACGGCAGCATCATTGTTTGATTCATCTATCCCGGATGACTCGTTTACAGACACATCAATACCGGCAACAGTTTCATTTGCATCAGAAGGCTGCTCTCCGGCATCAGCGGCATTTCCGGCAGTTGTTTCCGCGGAAGTCACATCAGAAACCGTTTCCGGGGTCTCTGTTGTCTTTGTCTCAGTGAGTTCTTCGAACTGTGCTTTAGAAGATTCCGTAGTTGTCGGGTTAGAAGGTGCCGACGTGGGTTTAGGTGTAGGAGTGTTCGTTGCCTTGGGCTTTGGTGTGGGCGTACTGGTTGCCTTCAATACCGGAACAGGCGTATTTGTCGCTTTGGCCTTTGGCGTAGGAGTAGGCGTATTTGTTGCCTTGGGCTTAGGCGTAGGAGTAGGTGTGTTTGTTGCCTTGGGCTTCGGTGTTGGAGTGGGTGTATTCGTTGCCTTGGGCTTCGGTGTAGGCGTAGGCGTATTCGTTGCCTTAGGCTTCGGTGTAGGCGTAGGTGTATTTGTTGCCTTAGGCTTCGTAGTAGGCGATGGTGTGGGTGTAGGTGTTGAAGTAGCTGCGCTCGAAATAAGAGTTGCAACGGTGTGGTTCTGGTCAACACTAATAGAACCGCAGTTTGTTCCTCTTACAGTGATCTTATAGGTTGATTCATCGACAAATGTAACATTAGCTTCTATTACTGTTTCACCACAGGAGATCAGAGAAAAACCTTTAGGACCGGAATATCCGTTATATCCCATCTCATTTTTGTTGGTCTCGATATGAACTTTGACTACATCGCCCTTGTTATATCCGAATAATCCGAACTGGACTATGCCTTCATCCATGTCACCTTCACCATATGCATTTGCCCATATGCCGCCGGCAGCATATACATCTTCAGTTCCGGAAAAACAAACCGCAAAAGAAAAACCGATAACGGCACATAAAGTTATACATAGAAGTCTTAGTGAGAAGCGCCCCGAATAGCTGCCCGACATCTATAAACCCTCCAAAACAAAGCACACAGATCGCCTAATATAAAATATTAGAAGATAACTAAATTATACAGTGCGCACCTGTATTTTCAAGTATTGCAAGTTGCGGAGGAATATGCCTGATTTACGGTTTCAGCTGTTTTTATCATCTTCGCCGTCAACAATATCTTCATTTGGGACAAAGCCCTTTATAGGTTCTGTGGCAGCAGGAATGATCGCCTCTTCACCGGATTTCATGATATCCGGCTTCTCAGACTGAACTTCCGCCACAACATCAGCAACTGCATTTGAGACTTCTGAGCCTGTCTCCGGTCTGATGGCAGAATTATATGTGGTGTCGTCTTCTTCAATAATATCAGGGTTCTGATTTCTTGAAGCAGTGGGTCTCTTTAATGCAGTAGGTTTAACTTTCTGAACCGGTGCTCCGGTTATCTTGACCTCTGAAGGCGCCGCGGAATCCATGACAAGAGCAGGAGTTCCGGCTTCCTTTCCGACCTCATCGGAATCAAGTTCTTTTCTCTGCTGCTGACGGGCTTCAAGCGTATTAGAGTAAACGGGTCTGATGGGTGCAGTATTGGATTTCTGAAGATATCCGTTGATGATTATCTGTTCCTTGGCTTTATCTATCTCTTCAGCTTTTCTGGAAGATATTCCTAAAGAACCGAATACCTCGCTTGCTTCTTTCTCTTCCTGCTGGGCTTCACTTTTGCCTCCGAGAAGAGTGTTCCTGGCAGCAGCCTCTTCTTCGGCCTTTTTTCTGGGGTCTCTGGTCTCACGCTTGATCTGATGGATCTTCTTTTCTTCCGTATACTTCTTCGATCTGCCTTCAACACCGTGAACGATCCTCTCGGCCTGTCTTTCGGTCTCGAGGTGTTCTTCTTTCTTTTCTTTGCGTTTGTCGTTGGCAATGCTTATGTTGAGGAAGATGACCAGGACAACAAGAACTATCACGGCGAACGTGATCACAATAGGAGTGAGCTGACTGTTATCAGCCAAATTTATACTCAGTATTCTATACAGCATAGAGTTAATCCTCCTTATTATTATCCGACAATTCATCCGGCTTGTCGACATCAAAAGCTGTAAACGATCTTTCACTGTCATCAGGGCTTTGACCGGGATCAAACGGGTCTAACGGAATGATATCCTCCTCTTTCTTGTTGCCGGATCTTTGTTTTACGGCAATTCCGGCTGCAGCAAGGACAATTACCAGTAATACCGCGATCACAGCTACTGTTATTAGTCCAAGAGAGCCTTTTCTGATAAGTTCTGAAGAAACATCCTGTTCAGATGGCAAAGTATTGACGGAAGTCTCTTCAGAAACAGTAATTTCAGTAATCTGAGCCGTTGTTTCCGTTATTCCGGCAGTTGTCTCGGATGTAGCCTTCACAGGTGCCGGCGTTACCTTAATTCCGGTATGATCCGACAGGGCGATCCCGTTATTTCCGAGCGGAACAGCATGATCGAGTCCTATGAACTTGCCGTCTTCAGTCTGCCAGAGAACCTCTTTGACAAATCCGTATTTCTCCTCATCCCATGTCCTGAAATCATCTTTGACAAGGCCTCCCGTATCACCGGAATTAGCATTGTAACACCAGAATGTGTGATGCAGATGTTTCTCTGCTATAAGCTGTCTGAAATACTCCATCCATTTGAGGTTGTCGCCTTCCATGAAGCCGCCCCATTCACCTACGAATACCGGAGCAATGTTTTCTTCCTGTATGTACAGCCAGTAATCGTACCACGCATCCTTCATGAGGGAATCGTATGTGAACCCGCCTTCAAACCACGGCTGCTCATAAACTCTCGGGCCATAGTCGTGAGGAGAATAAACGATCTGGGCATTGCGCTCCGGCGAACCGAAATCGATCGGATATTTCCTGACCGCCATAAGGTTTGCTCCCCACCAGGTGTTGTAGTAGTCCTCGTCGTCCGTGGATTGGAAGTCATTCTTTTCAATATTTAGAGGATATATCTGGATCCCTTCGATGATTATCAGAGCATGGGGGTTGGCATCGAGTACCGCATTGCCGGCGCGTTCCGCTACACGTTTCCAGTTATTCGGGCTTGCCGAGTCGTTCCAGATCGCATGCGGCATCTCCGAAGCCTTGCCGTGAGGCTCATTCTTAAGGTCATATCCGACGATAGTATCGTTATCCTTATATCTTCCGGCAATCCAGGAGAGTGATTCGACGAATTCGTCCACAGTAATATCGTCCTTATACCAGACAGGATGATTATGTCCCGACGCGTCAGTCTTTGCTGAATGGATATCTATTATCACCTTCATGCCGTTCTGCTCACAAAGCGAGAGAACATAATCGAATATCTGAAGCGAGTTCATAGAATTAAGCTTCTCGTTATATGCATTATTGTAATTTGCTTTAGGGTATTCCCCGTTTTTCCACTGAAGGAGCAGTTCCGCACTCATCGGAACACGGAGGATATTAAAACCATGGTCTGCTATGGATTTAAGCGAGTCTTCCAGATTGCAGTTCCACACTCCGTCGAAAAGGTTCGTTCCTGTGTTATATCCGAACCAGTTGCAGCCCGTAAGCCATACTTCCGTGCCGTTCATATCAACAATGTGGGAATCAATGGTGGTAAGCCAGTCATCGCCTTCGGCACCTTTTGTATTTTTGGCAGGACCGGGAGCTGATGTCTCTTTGCTCTCCTTTGTCTGATCAGTCTCCGTAACTTTAGCCGTCTCACTTGTCTTGGACGTCTCTTTTACGGTTCCGGCATCACCGTCGCCTGACACTGAGATGAGCTTTGCGGAATTAACGCCTTTACCGGTAACCTGAATACCGACCTTGCTGTCGAATCCCCAGCTGTTGGGGCCTGATACCGAACACTCGGCAGTCACCTGATTGCCGTTGATCTTATAGGAATCAAAACCCCATCCCGTGGCAGATTCAATGGAGCCTGAGAACTCTACAACGACCGTGATCTTTGAGTATCCTGAACATCCGGACAGGCTGATCTCGATCTGTCCGCCGGAATCCCAGCAATTGACCGACGGTGTTCCCGAAGGAGCAGCAAGTGACGTCACCGGGAAAGCCAAAAGAATAAATATAAACGCAGTCAACAGCGGAAAGATCTTCCGCTTTAAGATACCATGCATATTATGCCTCCGTCAGAGATCGATCTCGGCTTTACGGCCTGAAGGCTGATACTTCTCGTATGTAATGCCAGCTGCATCCAGCATCCTGCGTGCTGCCTTTGTCGTATCGGAATCGTGATACTTGTCATCAAAATACACAACCTTGCCGACACGCTTCTGGATCAGAGCCTTCGTGCACTCATTGCACGGGAAGAGCGTAACATAGACAGTGGAACCGGCCAGGTCCCCCGTCTTGGAATTAAGGATCGCATTAAGTTCGGCATGAGCTACAAATGCATACTTCGTATCAAGAATGCCTCCCTCTCTGGCCCACGGGAATTCTTCATCGTCACAGCCTAAAGGGAATCCGTTGTAACCGACAGATAAGATGTAATTATCCTTATCGACGATGCAGGCGCCAACCTGCGTGCTGGGGTCCTTGCTTCTCAATGATGCAAGCTTTGCAACACCCATAAAATATTCGTCCCAGCTGATATAGTCAGTTCTCTTGTCGCTCATAAACTCCTCCGAATCGTTAAGTGAAACATTTTCATTTTATCCGAACAGAGAACCTGCCGCAACAAGAACCGCCGTCATTAATCAGCTCATCAGTTCAAACAGAATCTCTTCTGCACTCCAGGATAAGGCTCTCGCAAAGATCCTCATATTTTATGCCGTCAGCCTTTGCAGCCTCAGGCAGAAGCGAAGTGTTCGTCATGCCAGGAAGATTATTTGCCTCAATGAACCAGAATTCGTGATTGACATCGTCATACATCATGTCAACGCGGCCGTACTGTGTCATCCTTAAAAGATCGAATATCTTCAATGCGATCTTCTGTCCTTTTTTGTAGTCTTCCTCATCTATCTGAGCGGGACATACATGAGTCGTAAGACCGTCCTGATACTTATTCTTATAGTCGTAAAAACCCTGATGGGGAATGATCTCCGTTATGGGGAGAGCCTTATGATTTACTATGGAAACAGTGATCTCACGCGCTTTGATAAATTTCTCGATAAGTATCTTCTGGCGGTATGAAGCTGCATATTTGATCGCTGCTTCAAACTCATCCTGTGACTTGACGATCGATACGCCGCAGGATGAACCGTTGCCTATTGGTTTAACTACACATGGAAGTCCGAGTTCTTTATAGACTCTGTCGAAAGTGAGTTTCTCCGGCACATCGACTATCCAGTCTGCCGTAAGATATCCTGCCGCTCTGGCAAGTGATTTGGACAGATCCTTATCCATTGCGATAGCACACCCCATGTAATCGCATCCCGTATATTCAATATCAAAAGCATCAAGAAGAGCCTGGACCTGTCCGTTCTCGCCATGGCTTCCGTGAAGTCCCAAAAAGACTTTGTCAGCGAATTTGCACATCTCGATAACTCTGGGACCAACCCAGCTCTTTCTTCCGCCGTGCAATCTGATGATCTCATCAAGATCAGGCTCTTTCTCAGGAATATCGTAAGAAAACGGATTGACCGTGCCGCGTCTGAAAAAAGACTCACAAGGCTCTGAAGTCTCTATTCCGTCGTACAGATCGACCAGTGCCACCTCATGTCCTTTGGACAGAAGAGCGTTGGCAATAAGGCTTGCCGATTTAAGTGATACATCTCTTTCCGGTGACAGACCGCCGCCAAGAACAGTAATTTTCATACAAATTCCCCTTTTAACGCAAGATAGACAGATTATACTCTTTTTCTATCGGGGTATAATTGATACCTGTAAATTGCCACATGTTTGTAAAAAGACAAGTTGTGATAAGATTAGTTAGATATTTTAAATAAGGGGATATTTATGTTAGCAGTATTATATTTGGTTTTTTGTGCCGCATTCGGAATATGCTTCGTCGGTCTGACGGTTCCGGATGTCCGCAGATTATATATTGCCTGCAGTCCGTCGGCAAAAGCTATCAGACATATTCCGAACACGCTGTTCACGGTTCCTGCCGGGATCGTAACAGGTATGATGTGCGTACCGTTCTTCAACTACTTTGTCACGCTGGGCCTCTCCTACATCATGGACAGCGGTGAGATCTGCAAAAAGCTTGGTGTTCTTATCACATTTGCATTTTTTCTCTGGATGATCCTTACATGTCTCATTCTCATCAACCGTAAGAGAATGAAGCGTGAGGAACTTAAGAATTCCGGCGCAACAACGATCGAAGATTATAAATTCAATATTGCCGATTCTTTATTCTACGGAATAGTGATCCTGGCTATAACAGTAGCCTCCACATTCCTTATGTTCTACACATACAGACTAAACGGTAATACATTGTTAAACGGATCTTCCACATTCTCGGATCTCTCGCCTCATACGGCCATGGTATCCTCGTTTGGCAAGGGATTTAACTTTCCTACCCAGTATATGCATTTTTCAGGTGACGGAATACGTTACCATTTCCTGTTTTATTTTCTTGCAGGTACTCTTCAGTATCTGGGGCTTCCTATCGATTATGCATTGAACCTTCCGTCTGTTCTTTCAATGGTCTGTGCGCTCGTTCTTCTGGGCCTTCTTGCAGTGTTGATCAGTTCAAGACGTGCGGCATTTCTTGTGGCTCCGGTCCTCGTATTTTTTAGAAGCTCTCTCAATGTGTATTTCTATGTTAAGAATCTTCTTCTGGAAGGCTTGTCATTCAGTCAGGCAGTTAACGAGATATTTACTTCATCCTCATGGTATGCGGTAACAGATTACGACAGCTGGGGAATATGGGCGATCAATGTATATCCCAACCAGCGTCATCTGATGCTCGGGATCGCCGTAATACTTGTCATGGTCATCCTTTTCATTCCTTTTGTCAGAAGACTCGGCATATCCGTATCCAGGGCAGAAGGTGCTGGAAAGATAAAGACTTTCGCTTTTTCAAGAAATGCCTGGCTTACAAGATCTGAAGATCCGCTGTACCCTGTATCGATAGCCCTTCTTGCATGCATACTTGTTATAACGATGCCTTATTTCCACGGTTCCTGCCTTATTGCACTGCTTCTGGTGCTGTTCGGCATGGCAGTCTTCTCGGAGAGCAGGCTTGTATATGCTGTTGTCGCAGTCTGCGCTATCGGTTCTTCCTATTTGCAGACTATGGCATTCTCGGGCGGATATAAGAACGTCGTATCATTCGTATTTGAGCCCGGTTTTATTCTTGAGGACATCACTTTCTATTCTTTGGTAAGATACCTGTTTATCGTTACCGGATTTACGCTTATCCTCGCGGCTGTTTTCGCGGTCACTGTTCTTGTCCTCGATATCATCCACAAAAAGCCGGTATACAGGTTCCTTATATTCTTATGCTTCCTCAACCCTATGATCTTTGCCTTCCTCTTCAAGGTATCACTTGAGATGCTCGCAAATCATAAGTTTATACAGGTATCCCTGATCCTTGTTGACAGCCTCGTTGCCGCCCTGATCGCTAATTTGCTCTATATTCCGATAAAGCGCAGAAAGACGGGCGAAGATCAGGAAGGAGCATCTTCTTCCGGAGATATCATCGAAGCTGAATCTGCAGACAGCGAGCTGGCCCTTGCCGTTGCACCCGCTTCTTCTGGTATAAGAACTCCTTCTGTTCCGGTCACAAGTGCTTTTGGAGAGCCCATAACCGACAATGAGGAAAGCAAGTCCTCTGAAATCGCTGCTGAAGATATTGAGGCAGCTGATCAGCACACCGGCATTGATGCGGATATCCTGAGCATGACAGAAAAGTTATCTGATGAAGCCCGGGATAATAAGAACAATGAACCTGAAAAGGAATCCGAAGATGACGGTGATGAGATCTTCGAGGTGATCGAAGAGAATGTCCCGGAAGAGCTTTTATTCGGCGACGGGAACAAAGATACTGATGAAGATAAAGAAAATGAAGACGCTGAAGCTGCAGCAGGTGTTGCCGCCATCGCCGCACTTTTCGGTGAGGACAGTGATGATAATGAGACTGCAGTTGATACAAAACCCGTAACAGATGATAAGCAGCCTGAGGAATCCGTAATAACCGGAGATAATGTAACTGAAGATACTGCCGGAGAGTCTGATGATTCTGACGAGGCTATCCAGGCTGCCGCTTCCGAACCTGCACACATTGCAATACGTCCGGGTAATATAGCTCTTGTCGAAGAAGTCACGTTCGGTGAAGAAATGCATGATGATGAAAGTGATGCAAAAGAAGAGCCCGTCTCAGATAATGAGGTAAAGACAGAAGATAGGGCCGCCGAACCTTCTTCCGTTGAAACGGAAAAAGATGACAATATCGGTAAGCTTACACATGAACCTGTCAGATCAGGCAAGACAAAGGGAGTATCTCTTGGTGCCTGGATCGCACTGGAGATAGCTGGAGTTATCCTGGCAATTGCCCTTATGGTTCCTCTTACAGCAACCGGCATATCCGAATGGGCTACTTATATCAATCTCAACAGAGCACCGTTGTCAGTTAACGCAAACTCACCGGTTACAAGGTGGATTATGGAGAATACTGATCCTTCCGATGCATTCCTCACACCCACCTGGTCCATGAACAGATTCATTCTCTCAGGACGCCCGATGTACTACGGATGGCCTTACTACGCATGGTCTGCAGGTCACGATACCTATACGAGAGATACTATCTATCTCTGGCTTGTAACAGGCTGCGGCGGAGACATCAATGAGTTCACGAGATACTGCAAGGAACGTCATATCAGATACCTGATAGCCGATCCTGAATTCGATCATATGGACTTTGGAAACGGTATTACATTCAACAGGGAGTTCTTTGAACAGAACCTTGTTCAGGTGGCATATTTTGCAGAGGAGAATACAACGATCTACAGGATCTATTAATCTGCGGGATGATCCTTATGATATTCGTTCTTGATCTCGTACATCAGAACATCCGCTTCCTCAACATAATCATTGACCGTCTTGTTTGAAGCCGGGTCCGTAAGGACATATCCGACACTGATGGAAAACTTAAAGGGATTTATTCCCAGATTGTTTTCCCTGTCAATATAAGAGATCATCTGACGTTTGAATTCTTCGGCATATTCTTCGCTTGCATCAGCGGCAATGACCAGGAATTCGTCACCGCCGTAACGGATACCTATCGCATTGTCATCACCGATGCTCCTCTTAATGGCATCTGATACCGTGGTTATAGCCCTGTCTCCGAAAACATGACCATAGCGGTCATTTATCTTCTTCATGTGGTTGATATCAGCAAACATGATCATTGCCTTGCGGCCGTGAGCCTTGCTCTCATCCACGATCGGAACTGCATGGCTTACAAAACAGAATCTGTTATATAATCCGGTCATCGGATCCTTGTCATATAGGAAACGGAGTTCCTTATTGACGAGTTCGAGTCTCATGTTGATCCTGAACTCCATAAAGGAATGCTCCATCTTTTCAAGATATTCATATATACGGAAGGCTTCATCAATGATGTAAGTCCCGTCTCTGAAAACCACATATCCGTAGTTATACTGCTCGTTGTGAAGCGGATAAAAGAAATAAATATGCTGCTCTCCGGGTGTCCTGATAAACCCGGGAACTTTTATAGTCCTGTCGATACCTTCTTCTGATATCTTTCCGTCCATAAGAGCAATGGTCGGGTCAAATTCAGCTGAGTAACATCTCTTAAGAACATCGCTGTCTTCAGATGCAACATCCTCAAAATAATACTTATTGAGCATTATGTAATAATTGCTGCCGATATAGTCCTGATTGCCGGAATAATATGTCCTTAACCGGTTCTTCATGTCATCGTAATCGGAGGACTCAAGGATCGTCGTCCTTTCAGCACGCATAAATCGGTTAAAGAAGTCAGCCTGCTTGCTCTTGGCATGGATATTCCTGCAGTAATTACGTCTGCCGATATCGTACGGGCTGTCAGCTTCACTGTTGCAGCCGCAGCTCTCGCCTATAACAAGTTTGGATGCTACAAATGAATAGTCTTCCTTTTTTCCGTCAATAATGTCATAGAGCATCTTACATCTGTTGTAACCGACCGTTACATAATCCTGGTCAACGGTGGTAAGTGCGGGATATGACACGCTGCCCTCACCTATATGATCGAATCCGGTTACTATCGTATCCTTTGGCAGATCGTATCCAAGATCACGCAGTTCGCAGGCAACAGCCAGTGCCATTATGTCGTTGGCGCAGATGATCGCATCAGGAAGGCCTTCAGGTGAATTAACGAGATGATCCGTTATCGCGATCGCTTTCTCGTTAACCCAATCGCCGTAATACACGTTATTATCAAGGAGTTTCAGACCGTGCTTTTCCATAACATCAGCGACAACGTTATATCTTTCGACAGTATCGACATGACCTTCACTTCCGCCGATATATACAACTTTCTTCACGTTATGTTCTGTTATCAGGTGCTCTACCAGATCACGCATACCGTCTTCGTTGTTGATGCCGACATACGGAATGCCTTCGATCTTCATTCCGACACTGATCACGGGAACACCTCTGTCCCTTGCTTCCTTGCATGCACTCTCGGCAAGTGCGGGGTTATTCAGCAGACCGGAGAAAACGATAAGTCCGTCATACTCTTCAAGCTTTGCAAGCTGATAAATATTGAACTGGCCTACATTAAATGTAGCTTTCTCGTTGTTGGCCGCAAACCCTATATAAAAATGTGTGTCGAAATCCTTATCCGCGGCAAAACGTTTTATGCCCTCAATAGCCTTGAGAGTAATACTTCCGTTATATCCGTTCGAAAAGATCGCTATCCGGTGTTTCATATAAACCTGTTAAATAAAATATTCCTGACCTGTTTGATATTATATAACTCACTCACTCCGATTTATACAGGATAATAATGCGATAAGAAGCCTGCGGGATAATAAAATCCTATTGTTTTACTCTCTTTCGAATCGATATGAAAAAGGGATGCCCCTTAAGTGATCCATTCATCACTTTCCGGGACATCCCTTAAAAGTCTGTTTATCAGATAAGATTACTTCTCTACTTCGTTGAAGCCTTCTCTTGCAGCATATGATGTGTGCAGGAGCTCATGAGCCTTGTGTGAGTTAGGCTCGCCGAGATACTTCTCATAGAGTTCAATGATCTGTGGATTGTTGTGTGACTGACGGAGTACCTGACGCTCATCCTCGGAATAGAGTGCCTGAGCTCTCTTCTCCTTGTATGTATCGAGGATATCGTCTGCCTCGTTAGGCATGAAGCAGGGACGTACATAAGGCTGACCGCCGCCGTTGATACAACCGCCGGGGCATCCCATGATCTCGATGAACTGATACTTTGACTTGCCTTCGCGGATCTCGTCCAAGAGGACCTTAGCACTCTTCATGCCGGAAGCGATAGCAACGTTAACTGTTGTGCCGTTGATATCAAGAGATGCCTCTCTGATACCTGCATCGTGACCACGTACTGCCTTGATCTCGATAGGCTCGCATTCCTTGCCTGTGAGCTTGTAGTAAACAGTTCTGAGAGCTGCTTCCATAACGCCGCCTGTTACACCGAAGATAACAGCTGCGCCTGTGTAATCGCCCATGATATCCTGATCCCACTCCTCATCGGGGAGACGGTTGAACATGATACCTGCACGGCGGATCATTCTTGCGAGCTCACGTGTTGTAAGAACTGCATCAACATCGGGAATGCCGTTGACCTTGAGCTGTTCTCTTTCCTTCTCGAACTTCTTAGCTACGCAAGGCATGATGGATACAACGAAGATATCCTTGGGATCGATGCCCTTCTCCTGTGCCCAGTAAGACTTGATTACTGCGCCCTGCATCTCGTGAGGAGACTTGCAGGAAGAAAGGTGAGGGAGAAGATCGCCGTAGTTGTACTCAGCGTAGTTGATCCATCCCGGTGAGCAGGATGTGATCATAGGAAGAACACCACCGTTTGTAAGGCGGCCTAAAAGCTCTGTTCCCTCTTCCATGATAGTAAGGTCTGCACCGAAGTTAACGTCATAAACTCTCTCGAAGCCGAGTCTTCTCAAAGCTGCGATCATCTTGCCTGTGCAAGGTGTTCCTACAGGATTGTCGAACTCTTCGCCAATAGCTGCACGTACAGCAGGAGCAGCCTGAACGATAACGTGCTTGCCTGCCTTGAAAGCTGCATCTACCTTGTCGATCTCGGAGTGTTCCATCAAAGCGCCTGTAGGGCAGACATTGACGCACTGACCGCACTGGATACAAGGTGAATCTGCAAAGCTTCTGTTCTCTGCAGGTGATACGAATGTATTAAATCCGCGGTTCTCAAAACCGAGGATACCCATGCCGTGAGCATTGGAGCAGCGTGCGATACAGCGTCCGCAGAGAATGCACTTGGATGTGTCGCGGATAAGTCCGGGAGCCAATGTATCGATGTGTGTCTCAGAGTGAACACCTGCAAATGCGTCTTCTCTGGCGCCTGTGACCTGAGCTACGTGAAGGAGTTCGCACTGGCCGTTCTTGTCGCACTGCTGGCAGTTCTTATTGTGGTTGGAGAGCATGAGCTCTACAGATCTTCTGCGGGCCTGTACGGCTGCAGGTGAGGAGATCTTGATCTCCATACCCTCGGAAATAGGATATACGCAGGATGCAACGAGTCCTCTTGCGCCTGTTGCTTCTACCAAGCAAACACGGCAGGAACCCTGGTTGCACTCTCCGTGATTAAATGCACAAAGTGAAGGAATCTCATAGCCACAAGCCTTAGCAGCTTCAAGAATGGTGAGGCCGGCTTCAACCTGATAGGGCTGACCTTCAATTTTAATATTAACTAAACTCATT
>JAIKWL010000024.1 GCA_024684815.1 Saccharofermentans sp.
ACGTACTTTCCCTTCGGAGTCAGAGAGAAGAATGAGTAGAATGTAACAACTCCGTAGATCTCTGCTACCGAAATACCTGTCTTCTGGGAAACCAGTTCCTGAACCTCGAGCGGAATGTATCCGTACTCATTCTGGATGTCACTCAGGATCATCATCAAAGGAGTCTTATCGTTCTTGTGACGATCACAGATCTCCGTAATCTGAGCGACAGCAGCTTCTTGTAATTTTGCCATAAAAACCTCCTGCCTCTTCTGGGATATTCCAAACCCAATAATTTTACTTTGCAAGGTGGTAGTTAGTCTACACTAACTACCACCCAATATAAGCGTTTTATGTATCAAAAGTGTAAAATCCTTAACGCTTTTGAATAACTGTTATTCTTCCTCAACATTGCTTGCTGCAATTACCTTCTCTGCAACTTCCGGAGGAGCTGCCTCATAACGCTCGTGAGTCATAGCAAACCAGCCTCTGCCCTGAGTCATCGACTTAAGGTCAGTAGCATATTCGAGCATCTCGGCTGTAGGAACTTCGGCATTGACCACAGAACCTAACTCGTCTGCATCGATACCCATGATACGTCCGCGTCTCTTGTTGAGGTCGCCCATGATATCGCCCTGCTTATCCTCGGGAATGTGAACCTCAACTTTACTGATGGGTTCGAGAAGAACAGGATTGCCCTGTGTCATGCCTGCCTTGAATGCAAGGTTTGCAGCGATCTTGAATGCCATTTCTGAAGAGTCTACGTCATGGTATGAACCGTCAACCAGTGTAGCCTTGAGGTTAACAACGGGATAACCTGCGAGAACGCCCTTCTTGATGGACTCCTGCAATCCCTTCTCAACTGCCGGGAAGAAGTTCTTAGGTACAGCACCGCCGAATACCTTCTCTTCGAATACGAGATCTTCAGTCTCAGGGTTAGGTTCGAACTCGATCCATACATCACCATACTGACCGTGGCCGCCGGACTGCTTCTTGTGTTTACCCTGAACCTTTACCTTCTTGCGGATAGCTTCACGGTAAGGAACCTTGGGTTCACCTAATTCACAATCAACATTGTATTTATTTTTAAGCTGGCTTACGAGGACCTTGAGCTGCATATCGCCGATACCGGAAAGTACCATCTGCTTAGTCTCAGGATTGGTCTCAACTGTGAAGCAATGATCTTCATCAGCAAGCTTAGTAAGACCGGAAATGATCTTGTCTTCGTCACCCTTCTTGGTAGGAACGATGGACTTGGAAAGACAGGGCTGAGGGAACTTGATCTTAGGCAGCTCAATGATACGTGCGCGGTCGCATATCGTATCGTTGGTGTCAGTGTTGGCGAGCTTGGAAGCTGCGCCGATATCGCCTGCGGTAATGCAGTCTGTGGAGATCTGCTCCTTGCCCTTGAGGAAGAACAGACCGCCGATCCTCTCATCCTTACCCTTTGTAGCGTTGTATACGGTAGAGTTAGCACGTAAAGTACCGGCATTTACCTTGAAGATACTGATCTTGCCGACGAACGGGTCAGAGATCGTCTTGAAGCAGAATGCTGCAAGAGGATCATCGATAGAGCAGGAGATCATCTGTGTTCCACCGTCAGGAAGCGTTGCTTCCAGAGCGGGCTTCTTTCCTGCCGGAGGTGTGTCCTTTGAGATGCAGTTCAGGAGGAAGTCGATACCCCAATTCATGTAAGCGGAACCGCAATAGATCGGGTGGAGCTTTCCTTCACGGAACCCTGCATGCACGCCGTGACGGAACTCGTCTTCGGTGAACTTCTCACCTGCGAAGAACTTCTCCATCAAGGCATCGTCTGCTTCTGCAACTACTTCATTTACCTTCTCCTGAAGTTCGTCAACACGCTCGTTGTACTCTTCAGGAAGCGGATATTCAACAAATTTGCCGGTAGCCTTGTCTATGGAGAAAGCCTTGCGGTTCATAACATCTACGATACCTGTCATCTTGCCGTCTTCCATGATTGGGAAAGAAAGCGGGATGACAGAGGAACCGTAACGCTCCATCATACGTGCAGCTACTGCTTCAAAATCGGCATTGGGTTCGTCCATTCTGTTCATGAAGAACAGGAAAGGAACCTTCTTGCCGGTCAAAAGTCTGATTGCCTTCTCGGAACCTACGGATGTACCGCCTTTTGCCGAGATCATGATAACTCCGGAATCGGCGATCCTTATTCCGCTCATCTCTTCGCCTAAGAAGTCGAAGTCACCTGGAGTGTCTATGATATTGATCTTGCTACCCTTATACTCGCAGCAGGCTACAGAAAGGCCTACTGACATCTGTCTTTTGATCTCCTCAGGATCGTAGTCAAGCGTAGTATTTCCGTCATTGATGCGGCCCTGACGATTAATTGCTTTGGTGTAATAGAGAATAGCCTCAGCTAAGGTCGTCTTGCCGGAACCTACGTGGCCGAACAACGCGATGTTGCGAATCTTGTCTGCGGAATAATTTTCCATCAGTCTTTTCCTCCTTCGAAGTCAAAAATAAATACTTACTAATTATATATTATTGGGTATGCCAATTCCACAAAAAATTCTCGCACGCAAAAACTTTTTTTGTGCATTTATTTTCGGCTTTTTCGAGGCAAATAAATGAGGGCGTCACCACGGGCGCCCTCGTAAAAACTCTAAAGAAATATAAGATTATCTTATCGGTCTTCCGAAAATAAGGACCAGTCTGTCCTCTTTCTGACTGAAAGGATTTGAAGCAAGTGAAGACAGAGATGTTGTCTCTGAAGATCCTCCCATGGAAGCCATAAGCTTTCCGCCGTCATCATCGATTACAGAGATAAGATTCCATCCTTCAGAAGATTTCTTCTTAAGGAGCTTGGAAAGTGCATCAACATTGACTTCTGAATTCTTTGTGTGATCGATCGTCTCAACCGAATACTCCATAGGAGCATTAGCTCCGCCTCCGCCTGACAGAACTCTCTTCTCAAGCTCGTCTATAGCCGCATCAAGTGATTTCAGTTTCTTCTCAAGATCAGCCTTCTCCATTTCCTTCTCCTTGATCTTTTCATTTAATTCATCTATCTGACTGAGCATCTTGCCTTTTTCGCTCTCGCTCAAAGCAGCCTGCTTAAGGAATACTGACTGTTTCTCTGCATTAAGAACGATCTCCTGTGCTGCAGCCTCGGCAAGAACAGTGGCATTCTTGGAATCTGCGATAATGACCTTTGCCTCTTTAAGTTCAGCCTGAAGTCCCTTTATCTGATCCTGGATATTCTCTGATTCCTGCTGATACTGAGTGTACTGTGCTTCTGCCTGCTCTTTTTTCTCCTGGGCTTCCTTAAGTTCAGTAGTAGCCTGCTTAAGGGAATCATCGAGTTCTTTCTGCTGTTTCTTTGCGCTCTTCTCGAAATTATCGATCTCGGCTGCAAGCTCATCACGCTTGGTCATAGCAGCTTCGGCTTCGTCCATGACAGCCTTAGCCTTTTCTGTCATATCATCAAGCTCAGCCTGTGCCTGCTTGTTGCGCTCTTCGAGGTGAAGGATGATCTGGTCTCTTTCAGCCTGTGCCTCGGCAATGAGTTTCTCCTTCTCGGCATTTGCTATATCCCTGTCGCGCTCAGCTTCCTGCTTCATCTTGAGGACATCGGCAGCCTGCTTCTCTGCAAGTTTCCTGTTCTCCTCGGCGATCTTGACCTTCTCTTTCTCAAAGTCCTCCTGCAGTTTAACGATCTTGTTTTCTGCGGCCTTTATCTCTTTTTCCTTCTCAGCCTTGATCTTGTCGGCATTGTCCATCATTGCCTGGACTTCCTTCGCCTGGGCAATGAGTTCATCTCTCTTTGCCATGGCTTCGGCATATTCCTTCTCGACCTGAGCTGCTATCTGTTCGGTTTGTTTCTGGGTCTCTTCGTATATCTTCTCCTGCTCGATCCTGGCTGCTTCGATCATGTCGTCGTGTTCTTTCTTCGACTTTTTCTTAGCTTCCTCGATCATCTCATTAGCTTCCTTGCGGAGAGCGTCACGCTTGTCACGCGCTTCAATAACCTCGTTACGGACTGTCTCTACTGTAGTCTCTAAGGCTGACTGCTCAGCAAGTTTTTTCTTCTGAAATGCCGTAAATTCTTTGTCGAGCTTGGCTTTCTCAGTCTCAAACTGCTCCTGCATACTCGCATAATCGTTCTTCAGCTTATCAAGAGCTTCAAGGATTCGCTTCTCCTCTTCAGAACGCTTTGCTTCTGCACGGGCTATATTCTCCTGCTGCTTCTGATCCAGGACTCTCTTCGCTTCAGCCGCAGCCTCATCGTTATTACCCTGTGAAGCCTTTTGGAAATCGTATTTGCACATTGAGCAGCGGGCAACATTGTCACCCATCATTACGCCGCAAACCGGACACTTCTTCATACTTCGATTCTCCTAAAATAAGCGCGCACAGATATTACGCGCCAAAAATTCATGGACATATTATATACCAGACGGCCTAAAATTATTACTTTTTATTCAAAAGTATTTTATAAATTTTTAGTTAATTTTCGAAACAGACCGTTATCCGCACCTGCTTTTTTTGTGTGCGTTGCATATTTCGACCGTCGTTCCGCCCGTTTATTCCGGTTCTGACACTTCCGGAAAGAGTGAACGCAATTCATCCTGAAGTCTGTTGTTTTGAAGTATCAAAACACCTGATCTTAAGAAAAACACCTATAAAACGAAGAAAGGCTACCCCGCAAGGAGTAGCCCATCTCAAGGGTGATCTATATAAAGTGAAGTCACTTTCATATATTCATGTTTATTCTACAATTATTTGCACCCTATGTCTTTGCAGAACTAAATACTTTTTATGAGATTTTTGTTAACACTTTATCATCCGCTTATCTTAAAGCCCCATTTTTTCTCGATCCAGGACAACTGCGATGACGTAAGTTTATAGCTGCTTATGTTGTAATCATAGCCGTCCATGCCCTGAAGCATCCACTGATTCTTATCGAATGTCATGGTATAGGAACCGCCCTTAGGCTTAAGCGTTATGTTCATCACGTTGTTGCTTGTGTGAACCTTGATCACATATGTTCCTCCGCCCTGCTCGGTAACAGATGAAACTCCGACACCGTTATCCATATCTGTGTTGTATCCGCCGGTAACAGTAACCTTACCTACTACAACATCGCCACCCGACGGGGCTTGTGTAGGCTCAGGTGTAGGAGAAGGTGTGGGTGTGGGGCTGCTGGTCGGAGTGGGGGTAATGTCCCCGCTTTCTACGGTTTCACCGCCGCCGCCACCGCCGCCGCCGGTTTCATCCTCTACGCTCTCTTCTGTTGTTTCCTCAGTCTCATCACTTCCGGTATTATCAGGTGTGTAATACGGAATATCAAAGAAATCAGCAGCATTCTTTGTGAGATTCTCGATAGCTGTTCTTGCTTCCAATTCAAAATTATCACGATCGTGTTCGGCCTGCAGACGGGCTGATGTGTCTTTAGCGTTATTCAACGTCAGGGCAACGCCTACAAAAGCTGCAGCGGAGATCAAAACTATGATGCCCACAACGATCATTATCTCAGTTAGTGTAAAACCTCTTTTGCTGTTTCTGAATTTTGTCATATAGATCACGCTCCCTTGCATCAAGCTCCTTTGCTGATATTCAGATTATAAAGAACCGAAAATGCAAAATTCAATCACGAAGATATTGATTTTATGAGGGCGTTATAAACAATATGTTACAAAGAATTAAACATGTTTTGACCCGATTAACTTCCGGGCTTCACATATCAGGGAATCCTTGGAATTGATGCACATTCCGTCGATATACCGTTCAAACAGTTCATTCAGCACCTCACCTACTTCAGGACCCTCGGGGACACCTGCTCTGATAATGTCATTTCCCGTTATATCAAGATCTTTCACATCAAATACCGCGCCTGACTTTTTCAGCGTTTCTTCCACCGCGGTTATCTCTTCAAGTCTTTTGATCCGTTTTTGTCCGAGCGGTGAATGCGCAAGAATATCGGCTCTTTGCAAAATATGCAGCTTAACAAGGATATGTTCGGGATACTGACTCATAAATCTGTGAACTTCCGTCTTTTCCGGATGAACGTAAGTATCGTGGAGTTCCACCAGAAGACACACATCCATGATAAACTTCCCGGAACACTTCAATTCATTAAGCACTCTGTATGCGATATTCCTGCCGGCAGCCGGATGGCCTTTCATATGTCCCGAGCCGTTTTCGCCGAGTTTAAAGCATTCGGGTTTCCCAAGATCATGAAAGAGTGCTGCGACGGCCAGTTCGGGATCTCTTTTCTGTTCCTCCGAAAAAGGGATATTGTCAATAACCGCCAGAGTATGCTCAAATACGTCCAGATCATGGAACTCCGATCTCTGATCAAAACCGTGGCATATCCCTATCTCCGGGATTATCACGGTCAATATCCTCCATCCTGCCCTTAATGCCGCGGATGCATATCTTCCTGTAACTATCCCTGTAAGTTCCGAAGCAATACGCTCTCCGGATATGCTCTTAAGCTCACCCGCGCATTTTTCCATCGCCTGTAAAGTATTGTCTTCAATGTCAAACCCGAGTGTTGAACAGAATCTCAAGCCCCGAAGTATCCTGAGTGCATCTTCTCCGAATCTTTTTTCAGGATTCCCGACAGCTCTGATCAAATGCCTGCTGCAATCTTCCTGTCCGCCTTCAGGATCGGAAATATTTCCTTCAATATCCATATACATGGCATTGACCGTAAAGTCTCTGCGCCTGACATCATCTTCAATGGAAGTCTTGAAGACAACCTTGTCAGGCCTTCTCAGATCGGAATACGATCCGTCTTCACGGAATGCGGTTACTTCGACATCTCCGTGTTCAGTAACCGCCGTTACGGTTCCGTGTTTGGCTGCATTATCGTAATAATCTATCCCGGCTTCTTTGAAAATGCGGATCATTTCCTCAGGTCCGGCGGAAGTCGCAATATCATAATCGTGGGGCTGTTTGCCCAGAACGATGTCCCTGACGGCACCTCCGGCCACATAGGCCTGATATCCCGAGTCATTGATCAGCTTCATGATCCTTCTGACATATTCGGGAATCCTTTTCGCGGAGGACAGATTGTCGTTAACGTCTTTTTCCATAATCAAATTATAACAAACAGATAATCGTCATATTCTTGAAATAATACAGAGGCTTTTGTTTGGATATAATTATTTTGTTTATTTAAACACATGTGCTTACTTTTTGCTGGAGGGATAATATGATCTTTACAAGAAAACCTTATCAGATCGATTCCGTTTATTCTGAAGACAATACGCTTAAGATCGGTTGTGAGTGCCTTGAATATTCAGAAGCGCTCACCGGCGGCAAAGGCGGATTTGCCGACACCAAGGGCAGACTCACTGTCTCTGTTTTTTCGCCGGCAAACAAGATTATCACTGTGAATGTGACTAACCACAAAGCTGAACCGAGAGCAAGATCCTCTTCCGTAATAGATCTGTTTCCGACTGTCAACGGAGCTATCGAAGACCGTGAAGATCACCTGGTATTCAAGAGCGGCCCTCTTGAAGCCAGAATCGATAAGAAGATCCTTTCTGTCAGATTCTTCTACTGCGGCAACGAGCTTACGCGCCAGTCAGCCAACCTTCCTGTTTTCTATAAGACCGATTCCGGTTCTGAAACCTGTTTTACCATTTCACCAAACACATCTACCGGAGCATCTTTTGATCTTGGTCCCGGAGAGATCATCTACGGATTGGGCGGAACCGGATCAGCAGTAATCCGCAACGGCCAGATAGTCAAAGGGGAAGACTTCAGCAGGACTGCGGGAACGGAGCACATTCCTTTTATCCTTTCAGATTCAAGATACGGTCTGTTCGTAAACACTGACAGACCTGTCACATTCGATGTCGGTTCAGACAGTTCTTGCCTGCGCATCGAATCAGAAGGTGAGAGCATTGAATACAGCATAATAGCCGGAGATTCTCTTATCGAGATCCTGGAGACATACAGCCAGCTCAACGGACGCACACCGGTTCTTCCCTATATCACAAGCGGTATTTCCCTGGCTCTGAATGATGACTACACTATGGATGCGCAAACCATCACCGATACTTTGCGGAATGCAAAGAATTCCGGACTTAACATCAATGAGATATGGCTCGGCAATTCGTGGCATCCTGATTACGCACCTTACGGTTTTACTTTCGACACAGTAAGGTTTCCTGATCCCAAAGCATTTGCAAGAGCGATGCTCGATCTCGGGATCACGCTCGGTATATCTATCAATCCGTATGTATCCGAGAGAGCTCCTGAGTATCAGGAACTTCTTGATGCCGGATTCCTTATATCCTTCCCTGGCGGAAATGCCGTTCTCTGCGATGCGGACAAAGGCGGTGTGGCATTACTCGATCTTAACCAGCCTGCAGTAAGGAGCTGGCTGATCAATACCTGCACGGCTCTTGCGAGCGACGGGTTTAACGTATACGAATCCAATTACACCTCTTCTCTTTCCGAAGCATTTGAAAAAGCATCAGGGAAA
The DNA here is from genome assembly GCA_024684815.1 of Saccharofermentans sp. Classification (GTDB taxonomy): domain Bacteria; phylum Bacillota; class Clostridia; order Saccharofermentanales; family Saccharofermentanaceae; genus Saccharofermentans. The sequence goes on from JAIKWL010000024.1 coordinate 8,459, forward strand.
AAAGGCTGTCTGCAGAGTTATACAGGCATACTTAATTCTATCCTCGGCGATATCTCGGCACGTGAGCACAGCCGTCTCGGTTCATTCATAATCACTAATTCCGTAAGTTCAGGCGATCAGAAATCCCCGTTTATGAACCTTAGGAATTCAATGACACCCGATTATACCGACCTTACTGCAGTCGTAAAAAACTGCATATCATATAATCTTACGGGCTTTGGCGGCATCAATATCGATATACCTGAAAAGGATCAGACTGATCCCGCTCTGTTTGACCGCTGGGTCGGACTCGCTGCTTATGCACCCCATGCCAGATTCAGGGGTTCACTTAAATTCCTTGAAGATGCCGGTTCATCAGATATCATCAGGTCTTTCATGGCGATAAGGACCTGCCTGGCTCCTTACATTTACTCATGCCTCTGCGAGAACGTAAATTACGGCACTCCCGTTATCCGCGCAATGGCTCTGGAATTTGCAGGAGACCCCGCTGCGCAATATACCTGTTCGGAATATATGCTCGGTTCATCTTTGCTTATTGCGCCCGTTACGACATCTGTGAGCGATTTTCGGATCTACATTCCCTCCGGCTTCTGGACTGATTTCATGACCCATGAGAAGATCCAGGGTCCCCGCTACATTTCACGTAAAGTTCCGGCAAATTCCGTACCGGTATTTGTCCGTCCGAATTCAATAGTACCCACAAGGACTCCGGATTCGAATCCTGCTGTATCTGTTCTCGATAATCTGACATTTACCTGCTTCGGTCTTAGCCAGGGCAGTACTGCTGCATGCGAGATCTTTGCCGAGGGAGGTCAGAATTCGGGTATCATTACCGCAGAAGTCTCAGGAAACAAGATTATCGTCCGCACAAAGAATCTTGGCGGAACCAAGCGTCTCATTCTTTCCGGGATCTTTAACGTGGTAGGTCTTTCGGAATCTGTTCCGGAGAAACTCAGTTACGGTACTTCGATCGATTTTTCGAGCAACGAACTGGTCATCAGCTTAGGTTAAGAATCGAAGAATTCTATAAGATCTGCGAAATACTCTTCCTTCACGGGCTCATTCTGTATCTCGTGACGGTATGGGCCGTAGTTCTTTGTCTTTAGATCTGCACCGGCTTCTTTCATACTGGCAATGACCTTCTCGACGCCTGCTCCATATCCTCCTACGGGATCTTCTGTCCCGTAGGTGAAAAAGCACGGGCGGTCGGCTATCATAGCATATGCCTCATCGCTTTGAATAAATGCCACGAGGCTGAACAAAGTCCTGAATCCGTCGCTCGTAAATGTGAATCCGCACATCGGATCTTCGACGTATTTATCCACCTCTTCAGGAATAGTGGAAAGCCAGTCGTTATATGTTCTCGGCTTCTCAATGTGTTTGTTGTAGCTTCCGAATGAAATAGCGTTAAGAAGGTGATTCTTTGCTTTTTTGCCTCCTAACACACATGCAGCACTCGCCAGGAACTTTCCCATTCCGACAGCAGGATTAGGTCCCATAGTTGATGCGAAAACATATTTGTCAAACTGTCTGTTATACCGTGCGGTCGAAAAGATCGCCCTGACAACAAAAGATCCCATCGAATGACCGTAAAGTATATATTCGAGGCCTTCTTTCCCGAAACGTTCGACTGCATATTCGTGCATGCCCATTACGTCTGTAAGCAGGATCTGCCAGGCATTTTTCTTTCCGCCGAAATATCCTTTGGGAAAGCCTTTGTCCTTATTCAGCTCATATGTCTCACCGTGTCCCGGCATATCCATTCCGCACACGTGATATCCGGCCTCATTAAATCTTTCGATCATCTCTTCGTAGCGTGCGATATATTCCGCCATTCCGTGACAGATCTGTACCACACCCTTTATTTTTTTTGCTGAAGAAGGATAAAAGAATCCCGCGATCTTTACATCTCCGCCAATCGAACTGACGAATATCTTCTTCTCAGGATTGAGCTGTGACATCTTTTATTCCTCCTTTTACGGCAATCGGATCTTATCTTCTTCTGTTTCCTCTCATAAGAAGGAGTCTCAATAATGTCAGAGCAGAACTTGCAAGAGCGACAGCATAAGTATCACCTGCTGCCCAGAGAACTTTTTTTGCTGCTCCGTACTGATCGGATGATACCCAGCCAAGTTCCTTCATGGCCTTAAGTCCCCTTCTGCTGGCATCACGTTCTATCGGAAGCGTAACAAGATAGAACACAAATACGACTGAATAAAGAACTATTCCAAGTGTACATATCCAGTATCCCATGTTATTCAGAGCAAGACTTCTTGATGCGTACATTATGACCACGCCTATGATAGCTATCCAAACACTGAACTTGGATGTTAATCCTGCAACCGGAGCAACCGCCTGCCTGATCTTATAAAGAAACATTCCGGAATAAGCCTGGCACGCATGTCCGCACTCATGAGCAGCAACAGCGATCGCAGTAATTGAATTCTTTCCGTATGTAGTGTCGGACAGATTGATCTTTTCCTCTTTAGGGTTGAAATTGTCTGTCATCTCTCCGGGAATGTGATCGATGGTGACACCATACACTTCGTTTGAAGCAAGCATCTCGCGAACGCACGTATTAGCATCCTTACCGCTAGCAGCCGGTACCTGACTGTATTTTTTTACGAGGCGGTTCAGTTTTCCCTGGACTATAAGACTCCAGATCATAATTCCAATAGCCAAAAGATAGAACAGGCCGCTAAATTCTCCGAGATTCATATACCACATAAACTGCCTCCGTTAACACCTTATTCCGTTCAGACGTTCTGTCTCGTATATTTTAACACCTTTTCGGAAAGGGATATTGCCATAGTAATTCCCTTAACCCAAAATTGATTTTTTATGGTTTTTTCATACAATAGGAAACAATAAGAATATTGAATGCATTTTTATATTGCCTCGCTCTTTCAAGTTTGGTATGCTACCATACAAGGTATGAACAGGTTTTGTTTTTGTTTCGCTTTCAAAAGGAGGGATAAAGGGAAATGTTTGAGATTACAGCTAAAAAGTTGCTTGGTCCCAAAGTCTTTCAGATGGATATTGCAGCTCCGCTCGTTGCCGGCAAGGCAATGCCGGGGCAGTTCCTTATCGTAAGAGTTGATAAAGACGGCGAGAGGATCCCGCTTACAGTATGCGACTATGACCGCGAAAAGGGGATCATAACGATAGTTTTCCAAACTGTCGGCGTAGAGACTGAACGTATGGCAAAGTTAGATCCCGGCGACAGTTTTGCTGATGTTGTAGGTCCTCTGGGGCGTCCGTCTGATCTTGTCGATCTTCCCGTTGAAGAACTAAAGGCAAAAAAGATCCTGTTCATTGCAGGCGGCGTCGGAACCGCTCCCTGTTATAACCAGCTCAAATGGCTGCACGATAACGGCGTCGCAGTAGACTGCATCCAGGGCGCAAGGACTAAAGACCTCCTCATCCTTGAAGATGAGATGAAAGCTGTCTGCACAAATCTGTATTTTGCGACCGATGACGGTTCGTACGGTATTCACGGTAATGTCTGCGTTGCATTACAGCAGCTCTGGGATGAAGGTGTCCGCTACGATCACTGCGTTGTCATCGGACCCATGATCATGATGAAATTCGCCTGCCAGCTCACAAAAAAGCTCGGAATACCAACTGTAGTATCCATGAACACTATAATGGTCGACGGTACCGGAATGTGCGGTGCATGCAGACTGCTCGTAGGCGGGCAGGTAAAGTTCGCCTGTGTCGACGGTCCCGAATTTGACGGATGGGAAGTTGACTTCGATCAGGCCATGCAGCGCTCACGCCTTTATAAGACACAGGAAGGCGAGCTCATGTTAAAGCTCACCGAAGGAGATACACACAGCGGCAGCTGCGGTGTCTGCAAATAAGAGTTTTTCGGACACAAAACAGGAGAACAAAAATGGAAATAGATGTTTTTAAGAAAGTGCCGGTCGCAGAGCAGGATCCTCAGATCCGTGCTGCGAATTTCGATGAAGTAAATTTAGGCTATACAAAGGAAGAAGCAGTACTTGAAGCATCACGCTGTCTTAACTGCAAGAATGCCCGCTGCATGCAGGGCTGCCCTGTATCTATTAACATACCGGGCTTTATTTCCAAACTTAAGGACGGAGACGTTGAGGGAGCTTACAAGGTAATTTCACTTTCATCCTCGCTCCCTGCAGTCTGCGGACGTGTCTGCCCACAGGAAACCCAGTGCGAGGCTCAGTGCATAAGAGGCATCAAGGGTGAGGCAGTTTCTATCGGCCGTCTCGAAAGATTCGTCGCTGACACTGCAAGAGATATGGGCATCAAGCCGCAGCTTCCTGAAGGTCTGGTCAAAAAGGGCAAAAAGGTTGCCGTCATCGGTGCGGGACCTTCAGGCCTTACCTGTGCAGGTGATCTCGCGAAAATGGGATACGACGTTACGATCTTCGAAGCTCTTCACAAAGCAGGCGGCGTATTGGTTTACGGCATCCCCGAATTCCGTCTCCCAAAAGAGAAGGTAGTTGCAAAGGAAGTAGATAATGTTAAAGCTCTTGGCGTAAAGATCGTAACAGACGCAGTCATCGGCCGTTCACTTACAATAGACGACCTGTTAGATAAGGAAGGTTTCTCAGCCGTATTCATCGGTTCGGGCGCCGGTCTTCCCCGCTTCATGAACATTCCCGGAGAACAGTCACTCGGTGTGTTCTCTGCCAATGAATATCTCACAAGATCAAATCTCATGGGCGCATTCTCACCTGATTCAAGGACGCCTATCATGAGAGCAAAGAAGGCTGTCATCGTAGGCGGCGGGAATGTAGCAATGGACGCAGCACGTACGGCTAAGCGTCTTGGCGCTGAGGTCCACGTCGTTTACCGCCGTTCCGAAGCCGAGCTTCCCGCACGTGTTGAAGAGGTTCATCACGCAAAAGAGGAAGGTATAATCTTCGATCTTCTCACAAATCCTGTTGAGATCCTTGCAGACGAGAACGGCTGGGTAAAGGGCTGCACATGCATCCGCATGGAATTAGGAGAACCCGACGCATCAGGCAGAAGGTCACCCGTTCCCGTTGAAGGTTCTGAGTTTACGATCGAATGTGATGCTGTCATCATGTCGCTCGGAACATCACCCAATCCATTGATAAAGACAACTACCTCCGGACTTGAAACTAACAAACGCGGCGGCATTATCGTAAATGAGTCGGAAATGACTACAAGAGAAGGGGTTTTCGCAGGCGGAGATGCAGTCACAGGCGCTGCTACGGTAATACTTGCAATGGGCGCAGGCAAATCAGCTGCAAAGGGAATTGACGAGTACCTGTCAAAGACTTAAGAAATCAGCCTAAGCTGTACTTCTCTTTTACGCGTTCATCGGGTTCATAGCCGGACAGATAATCATCGGCTATGGAGATCAGCTGTTCATAAGTAATCGGATAGGCCGTATAGTGTCCTGCGTAATTATCGGAATTGCTGTATGTCAGATCAAGCACCACAATTGCGCCGCTCTGCTTTTCGATGCCTGATAAAACACAGCCGCGGATACTGTAGATATTCCTGAAATCACCGTCATATACGTCAACGTTCCAGGAACTGATATAGTAATATCCTATTTGGCGGTCACAATAAAACATGTTCACTGCGCCTTCAGTGGAGTAGATCGTCTTGATCTTCACGCCGGTGGCAGAATCGTAAATGTGGATCGCGCCGTCATACAGCTGGATGAGTCCCAGATCAGCATTCTGACACATAACGACACGCTGTATTCTGTTCTTCTCGAACTCGGTCTCGCTCTTCATAACAAGATCCACAAATGAGGATGTGACAGGGTTGTCATAGATAGTCTGAACTGTATAGTAATCGAATGGCAGTTCTTCATAATCACCTGACGTAACAGTCATATAATCAGACTGTCTGAATGTGTAAGTATAGATATGGTTATCGCCCATTATGGCGGCATAAAACTTCCCGTTTCTGAACCCTGTCAACCAAGACTGAAAGCTGTCTGCAAAACCTGTGTCATAGCAGTCATAACTGCCGTCCCTGATCTTGTATAAAAGGCCTGTGGAATCCAGCAAATAGATCGAGTCACCGGAGACATAGGTCCGGACAAAATCCCCTACATTGGTCCGGCTTTTCTCGTTTAGTTTCTTATCAAATATTGTCAGATCCTTCTCGGATACAACGACCACATCGTCATTCAGGACAGCCGCTTTATAGATGTCGCCGACGGTCATGTTTTCCATCGTTCCGTTAACAACATCCTTGACCCAAAGAGAATAATTCATGCCTTCATCCTGCTTCCAGACAATGCTCTTTCCGTCCGTTGCGGTATCAAAGCATATGGTATCGGCAACAAGAATCCGGTTTGAACTGCCACTCATCATGTCAACTATAAATGCAAAAGTTGTCTGGTGTTCAAAATCCGTGATAATGATCCAGCATTCGTTGGTATCGTTTATGAAATTCACAGAGATATCCAGTCTGGTTGCTTCCGGAAAACCCTCGGCAAAATAGTTGATATACGAAATGATATTGCTGCCATTCATCAGCGTGAGATCATCCTCGGACCTGATGACATAACCCTCGCCTTCGGTGTTGCAATCCAATTGCGCCTTGCTTATTCCAAGATCCGTCTCGATTCCGGCCGCGAAATCAAAATATGTATAATTGCCGTCCTGCCTTTTGAAGACGAATCCCTTTTCGCCGTCGAAAACAAATGCTGCATAATCATTCTCCTCAAAGCTCATGATCGTCGCGCCGGAATTCATATCAACAACATATCTGACACGATCAAGATCCTTGACCGAAGCATATCTGCCGTTCGAAGAAATGACCAGTTCATCCAGCACCGAGCACGGCAGCAGGACGTCATTATCGCAACCGAAAGAGTTCGGCAGATCGTAGATTCCGAGAGCATTGGCAAGCGCCTTTGTCGCAAGCTCGCTGTAGTTATCCGTCTTCTCATCAGGAAGCGAAAGCCTTGCGGCGTAGACGGCATCCTTCCTTTTTCCGTCTCTTAAAAGATTATCCGATGTCGCGGCAAGAGTGTCCGCATACTTGAGGCTTATGATCTCGTTCTGACGTGCGATCTCTTCGTTCTGCTTCAATATCTCCACGTTCTGCCCGGCGATCTTGAACAGGAATCCGACGCAGATTGCCAGGAATGCGACCAAAACCCCGAAAACAACAAGCACTCGGTTTCTCGTGTGCTTATACTGTTCATGCCTTTGCCTTTGCTGAAGGTCATCGAATCCGATACCTAAGATCGCAGCTGTAAGGCGCATCGCGGCCTTGTCTATCTTAGGATTCCTTTCCTTCGCATTATCGCCTCTGCAGTCAGCAGCGAGCGGTTCTCTCTGCACCTTGGTCCAGTATGGCCGGCCGTCAGGTCCGACTTTATACAGATCCTCATAGATGATCTCCGGCGGGAACGCTTCCTCCGGCTCACCTTCAGCCAACACGAGCAGGACATGTTTTCTGTCATGAAACTTAAGGAAAGATTCGATCTCTTTCCGGCACCACGAAGATTTAAGATATTCGGGAGAACATACAGCAATAAGATAATCCGAATTTAAAAGTGCTTCATCTATTGCCTGTGTCAGATCATCTGATACGGCAAATTCGGTATCATCGCGGAAGATCCTGCTGAGCCTGTTCCTGCCAATCTTCTCTGATATTTCCTTAGGAAGGCGGAAACCCTCCAGTTTCTTCTGTAATCTTGATGCTATCTCACTGTCCGGAGCACAATGCCTGTAACTGATAAAAGCATCATATCTGCCTGTTTTAGTCATACCCTTAATCCATAAAAACAAACGAATCCACACTGAAGGAGCAGTTCTTCATACTTGGCTATTATATCACGTGTTAAAAGCAGGCGTAAAAAAGCCCGCACTCAAATGAGCACGGGCCTTTGATTGATCAGTTTTAAATCAACTTATGCGTTGCAGATGATGGAGAAATCCTCAGCCTTGAGGGAAGCACCGCCTACCAAGCCGCCGTTGATGTCCTTCTGAGCGAAGAGACCTGCAGCGTTCTTAGCATTGCAGGATCCGCCGTACTGGATCGTCATTGCAGCAGCTGCATCAGCATCATAGAGCTCAGCGATTACGCCACGGATGAATGCGCAAACTTCCTCAGCCTGCTCGTCAGTAGCTGTCTTGCCTGTGCCGATAGCCCAGATAGGCTCATAAGCGATCGTAATCTGGCAGAGCTTGTCAGCAGGGATATCCTTGAAAGCACCGATGATCTGACCCTTGATCCAGTCAAATGTCTCGCCTGCTTCACGCTGAGCAAGAGACTCACCGCAGCAGATGACAGGTCTTACGCCGTACTTAAGGAGTGCAAGAGCCTTCTTGTTGACTGTCTCGTCTGTCTCTGCGTTGTACTCACGTCTCTCGGAGTGACCGATGATGCAGTAATTTACGCCCATCTTAGCGAGCCAGAGAGGTGAGATCTCGCCTGTGAATGCACCCTTCTCTTCGAAGTGGCAGTTCTGTGCAGCGATCTTGATGTTTGTGTAAGCAGCAGCTTCAACTGCAGCAGCAAGTGCTGTAGCAGGAACGCCCAGAGCGATCCTTGAAGTAGCATTCTTAACGAGGGGCTTGAGCTCTTCGATAAGCTTAACTGCATCAGCAGGGATACCGCAGTTCATCTTCCAGTTGCCTGCTGCGAATGTTCTGTCGATCTTCTTGTCGTTGAGGCAGTCGATACCGGGGAGGACCTTACCCTCGATGTACTCGAGTGAAGCGCCGCCGCCTGTGGAGATGTGGGAAACCTTGTCAGCATAACCGAGCTTCTCGATAGCAGCTGCGGAGTCACCGCCGCCGATGATGGATGTGCAGTCTGCGTCAGCGATAGCCTGAGCGATAGCCTTTGTACCAACAGCGAACTTCTCGAACTCGAAAACGCCTGCGGGGCCGTTCCAGATAACTGTCTTAGCGCCCTTGATAGCTTCGGAGAACTTAGCGATGGTCTCAGGTCCGATGTCGAGGCCCTGCCAGCCGTCAGGGATCTCCATTGTAGGAACTACCTTGCTGTTTGCGTTAGCATCGAAAGCGTCAGCAACAACCGTGTCTGTAGGGAGAAGAAGCTTAACGCCCTTCTCTTCAGCCTTAGCAAGGATCTCCTTTGCGAGGTCAACCTTGTCAGCCTCGAAAAGCGAATCGCCGATCTTGCCGCCCTGAGCGCCGATGAATGTATAAGCCATACCACCGCCGATGATGATGGTGTCAGCCTTGTCGAGGAGGTTTGTGATTACGCCGATCTTGTCGGAAACCTTAGCGCCGCCGAGGATGGCAACGAAAGGTCTTGCAGGATTGTCGAGTGCGCCGCCGATGAAGTCGATTTCCTTCTTGATGAGGTAACCGCAAGCGGAAGGCAGGAAGTTAGCAAGACCTGCTGTTGAAGCGTGAGCACGGTGAGCTGTACCGAATGCATCGTTTACATAGAGGTCAGCCATGGAAGCGAGCTCAGCAGCGAACTTAGGATCGTTCTTTGTCTCTTCCTTGTGGAAACGGACGTTCTCGAGCATGAGGATCTCGCCGTCCTTAAGAGCAGCAGCCTTAGCCTTTGCATCTTCGCCGATAACGTCAGCTGCGAGTGTAACAGGCTTGCCGATAAGCTCAGCAAGACGGTCTGCAGCGGGCTTCATTGAGAACTTAGCCTCAGGACCGTTCTTCGGACGGCCGAGGTGTGAAACGAGGATTACCTTTGCGTTGTTGTCAACGAGGTACTTGATCGTAGGGAGAGCTCCCTTGATACGCTTGTCGTCTGTGATCTTTGTGCCTGTCTCTTTGTCGAGAGGTACGTTAAAGTCTACGCGGACAATAACTCTCTTGCCGGCTACGTTAAGGTCTTCAACGCTTTTCTTGTCATACATTGCCATGGATGCACACTCCTATATATATTATTTTGGTGTAAAACACTAACTTAAAAATTATACTCTTTGGCAGACCAATATTAAAGACGCAAAATCGGTCCTGATCACTCGGCGCTTCCCTTGAGTTTCCTGCCCAGAAGCGAGACTATTTCGTGTACTTTGAAGACTTTCTGGCCATCAACGTAGAATCTGAACAGTTCTCCGTCCTTGTCGTAGATCTCAAAGTATTTTCCGTAAGAGGCAACGAGTCCTCTCATCGTGGCGATCTCGAAGATTTTGGTCTCCTTCGGGGCATCAGGGTTAAGTTCCCTGTTCTTATAACCTTTCATCGGCTTGCCCTTCTTGAAGGGAATTCCCTCCTCTGCCGGACAGTCTGTTCCCTGATATATGATCTCTTTATCGGTGATGGTGATGCGGCCCTTGCCGGTCTTTGCGAACGTAAACCTGTCGAAGACCTTGAAAAGATCGGCATCCATTTCCATATGGAAATCACCGGCCTTGAGCTCCTCGTTGATTATTCCGCGCTCCCATTCAGCCCACTTGTGGAGGTCATCGAAAATGACGCACTGCGGGTCAGCCTTTTCGAGAAGGCCCGTGGGCAGATATCTTACGGCGTTTCCACACTCGCAGCACTGGATAAGGTCTCTCTTGCCTGAATCAAGGAACCTCATCGTGAACTCATGACCGCATCTGGGGCACGCGTAAGCGATGTTCTGGAGTCCTGCGGCAAGACGCTTGCTCTTGAACTCTACCTTGTGTTCCCTGTTCCACTCGTTCTCGTCGTAATTGACTGCATCGAGGATCTTCTGTTGAAGTTCTTCAATGGAGGATGCCTTGACCTCGTCGGAGTAGATCTTCTTTACGAATTCTGAAGTGATCCTGCCTTTTCTCATGCCGGACTGGGACCATCTGGGCCATGTCAGGTATGCTCCGTGGATATGCTCGATGTAGATGGAAGCTCCGGCCTTCTTTGCGAGCCTTGCGATTCCGTCGTCAAAAGCTACGGACTTGCCGTCAACGTGGCGGGTAGCCTCGGGATAGACGATAAGAACGCCGTTGCGCTTCATGACTTTCATCATGGCCTTGACGGCAGCGGTATCAACTACGAACTGCTTCTTGGGGATCGCGCCTCCGAGCTTGAACCAGTGGCCCCACGCAGGCGCCCTGAAAACGAACTCGCCCGTAACGAAATTGGCCGGCCTTGCCTTGGTCAGCTTGTTGGTGATCATGGGGTCAAGGTAGGACTCGTGGTTTGCGATGACGATGATCGGGCCCTCATGGTTTACGAACTCCATGTCGGGCTTGACCTTGATATGTGTAAATGCGCAGACGATCGGAACGATTATGCCCGATCCCAGGAAGCTGAAATAGAACGGCCTCGGGAAACATCCGATATCATAATCGCGCGGTGCTTTCGCCCTGTCTCTTGCGGTTGTCGCGGGCTTTTCGCCCGCAGCAGGTGCCGCAGTCGGCTTGGTATTTTCTGACATCTATATATACTCCGAAAGATTACTGAATAATTAGGCGCGATTATTATACAAAGTTTGCCGCAGAAAATAAAGAGCACCCGGCTCGCAAATGCAATAGCCGGGCACTTTTCAGGTCAATTATTTTTTACTTGTCGGCAGTTTCCGCGCTCTTTTCCTCCGAAGGCTCTTCCTTCTTTGTCTCGAGCTCGCCGCCATCCTTGATCACGATGACCTTTCCGCCTTCCTCTGCGGCGCCGGAAGCCATAAGCGCATCAGGGTCTGTCGTCTCGACAGCATCAATGATCGCAAGGTGTCCGGGCTTGACGATGCCGTCGAGCATAGCCTCGGAGAACCGGTCTTCGACCATCGAAGTGATGACTCTCTTGAGCGGTCTTGCACCGTACTGGGGATCGTAGCCCTTACGTGCGATGAGCTCCTTCGCACTGTCAGTCATGCGGATCTCGATGCCGAGGTCCTTGATCCTCTTGCCGACCTGGTTCATCAGGATGTCAACGATCTTGATGAGAGCCGCCTTGCCGAGCATACGGAAGAAGATGATCTCGTCGACACGGTTGACGAACTCGGGCGAGAACGATTTCTTGAGTTCCTCGATGACGAGCTTCTTAGCCTCATCGTAGGACTTGCCGCCGTAAAGACCTTCTCTTGAAAGCTCGTCCGTATCCTTTTCATCAGCCATCGAGAAGCCGATCTTGCGGCCTTCGCCGCCGGTAAGCATCCTCGCGCCGATGTTGGATGTCATGATGATGATCGTATTCTTGAAGTCTACGACTCTTCCGTGACCGTCGGTGAGACGTCCGTCATCCAATACCTGGAGCATCGTGTTGAAGATCTCAGGGTGAGCCTTCTCGATCTCATCGAAAAGAACGACTGAATAAGGATGTCTTCTGACAGCTTCGGTGAGCTGGCCGCCCTCGTCGTATCCGACATATCCCGGAGGCGCACCGATGAGCCTTGAGACATCGTGCTTTTCCATGTACTCGGACATATCGATCCTGATGAGCGAGTTCTCGTTTCCGAACATGACTTCCGCAAGAGCCTTCGCAAGCTCTGTCTTACCTACACCGGTAGTACCGAGGAAGATGAATGTTCCGGAAGGCTTCTTGTCGTCCTTGAGACCCAGCCTTCCGCGGCGGATAGCCTTGGAGATAGCCGTGACTGCCTCATCCTGGCCGATGACTCTCTTCTGGAGTTCCGCTTCAAGGTTCTTAAGTTTATCCGCATCGCTCTCAGTGATCTTCTTGACCGGGATTCCCGTCCACTTTGCGAGAACGTCAGCGATATCGTCTACGTTGAGAGTGCCGGTAAAACCGTTCTTGTCAGGCTCAGACTTGGCCATGAGCTTTGCAAGACGGGCCTTGTCGGCTTCCTCATGCTCCTTGTATTTCTGGGCAGCCTCAAATTCCATGGCATCGGAAGCGGCTTTCTTCGCCTTTTCGATCTCCGCGATCCTGTCCTCAAGTTCTTTCTTGGCCTTTGAATCAGCATAGTTTATTCGCTTTGCGGCAGCTGCCTCATCGACAAGGTCGATGGCCTTGTCCGGCAGGAACCTGTCGGAAACATAACGTGATGAGAGCAGTACGGACTGCTCGAGAACATCGTCGGGGATGCGGACCTTGTGGTGGTCCTCGTACTTCGGACGGAGGCCCTTCATGATGGCGATCGCATCAGGGATCGAGGGCTCCTCGACCATGACCTTCTGGAATCTTCTTTCGAGTGCGTGGTCCTTTTCGATGAACTTTGCGTATTCATCTAAAGTCGTGGCGCCGATAACCTGGAGCTCGTTCTTTGTAAGCAGCGGCTTCATTAAGTTTGCGGCATCCATCGATCCGCCGCCGGAACTCTCTCCCGCGCCGACCAGTGTATGGATCTCGTCGATGAAAAGAATGACGTTAGGATCTGAGACTGCTTCATCGAGCATGCCCTTGATACGCTCCTCGAAGTCACCCCTGTACTTTGAACCTGCGACCATGGAGCCGATCTCCATGCTGTAAACGACCTTGCCCTTGATGATGTCGGGTACGTCGTTGTTAGCGATCTTGAGCGCAAGTCCTTCAGCGATAGCGGTCTTACCGACACCAGGGTCACCTACAAGGCAGGGATTGTTCTTCGTTCTACGGATGAGGATCTGCATGACACGGTTGATCTCTTCCTCACGGCCGATTACCGGATCGATCTTGCCTTCCTTTGCAAGTTCAGTCAGGTTCTTGCCGAACTTATCGAGTGTCTTGTGTCCGCCCTTTCCGCCCTTGCGGTTTCTGGGCTGTGAAGGTCTTCTTCCCTCTTCCCTTCCGGCGGGATCATCAGAGCCGCTGAAAGGATCATCCGAATCATCGCCGTCATCTGACATATTGTCGTTGAATGTGTTGATGATGGAATTCCTGAGCCCTTCCATATCTACTCCGGCAGTTTCGAGTGCGTTGAAGATCTCGTTATGGTTGCTTACTCTCTTCGAAATGATGACAAAGAGCACATGCTCAGGTCCGACGGCACCCTTTCCGCCTGTTCTGCGGGAAAGCTCCGCGGCATTCGCAAAGATCCTTCTGACATCGATCCTGAGGTTTGAAAATGCCTTATCCGCAAGAGGCTTTACCGACTCTTCATCGATCTCGTAATCGCCGTCGATGCCGAGCTTTTCGAGGATCGAGTTCACATTCGAAACGTTCTCCTCTATCGCTTCTTTGGCGGGTGATTCCGCAAGGCATAAAGCTGCGAAAAGTATGGTGTCCCTGATGAGTGAGGTGTGCCTCTCATCCGCGATAAGCTGTGAGCACGCAAGTACGCGTGCGGTATCTTCGGATATCCTCATATCAATCATCTCCCTTCAGAATCTTCTTGATCCTCTCGGCCCTCTGTTTCTGGGCTGTCTGAGTATTGATCTCACCGCGGCGCTGCTGTTCCCAGCAGACTTCCTGCGTGATCATGTTGAGCATCTTCCATTTGCAGTCGAATTCGCATGAGTCGTCGTAATCCCTGTAGAGCCTTAACCAGCAGATCGAATCGAGCGCTTCTCTTCTGGACATCAAAGACGCGAATCTCATAAGTCCGTATGCTCTGCCGTAAAGGTCCTGCATCTGCGTTTTCTTCTTTGTCGCAAGCTGTTCGCGGCATGCGCGCTCAGCCTTGATAACGTCCTCGATGAGCATCTCGCCGCGCGCGAGGATCTCCTCCTCTGATACGCCGAGAGTGCTTACGCTGGCAATGATATAAACTCCTGATTCGTTGAGTTCGCCCTGCTCAGCGAAAGGGTAGATCGTCCATTCGTACTGGCCGACTCTCTGTCTTAAAGCAGCGATTCCGCCTTCGGTCTTTGCGATCGCGGGAATTGCAACCGTATAAAGTATCTTAAGGCCTGTACCCGTCAGCTTAACGCTGGAGGTCAGGAAGCCGTATTTTTCGGAATATGCGATGTCAAGTTTCTTCTCGAGCTCGACAGCAGCTTTCTCAGCGGGTCTGTAGATACCGATGTCATGGCCCGGCGCCTGCGCCTTGACCGTGATGTGCTCGGAGTTGCCGACTGCGATGCTGAGTCCGTAATCCTCGGTGTAATAGATCGCCTTTCTGTCCGGCGCGAAAAGGAGCGAACCGTCGCGGCCCGAGATCTGCGCCTTCATGAGCGTTACTGCATCGCCGCTGTTGATGATGTCAGTTGCCATTCCGCCTGAAAAGACGTTCCTGTCGATCACGGAATCGACCTTCTTGAGCAAGCTGCTTGCATCCTTGTCATCCATCTTGGAAGGAAAATTATATCCTTTGACGTTACGGACGATGCAGGCTTTGGTCGAGAGGACTACATCCTCGTCACGGCCTTCTTTCTCATACCACATCTTCATATCAGTTTCCTTCCTTTCTTCCCTTGAGTTCATCCCTGAGCTTTGAAGCAAGGATATAATCCTCATTCGCCGCGGCGAGCTTGATCCCGCTCTCAAGATCCTCGTCGCTTAACATTCCGAGGTCTGCCTTGGCAAGCTTTTCGAGCTTTCCGGCAGCGTCTTCTTCAGCTGCAGGCGCAGGTGCTTCTTCCGCCTTTTCGGAAGCGGGTGAATCTTCTTTTATTTCTTCATTCTTTGCGGGTTCTTCGTTCTTGATAACGGGCCCGCCGATCTTCTCGATGCCGGGGAGCTCTGCAATGCTGCCGGGCATCCTTCCGCCATATGTGCTCTCACCCTGCTGCTTGAACATCTCTTTGACGATGTAGTCATTGAAAGTGTTGTAGCACTCGATGCATCCGAGGCGCCCCTTCTTCTCGAAGTCCCTCAGCGTCATGCCGCACTTGGGGCAGGACAATGCGCTGTTTCCGAAATCAAGATCGCTCATCTGCATTATCGTGCTCGCGATCTCATCGAAAGGCGAAAATGCGGATCCCAGCATCTCTTCCGGGCTTCTTAAAAACTTGCCGTAACCCATGAGCCTGGCACAGTTCTCGCAATATGCGACATCATTTATCTTGATAATCTTGTTTGTGAGTTCCACTCCGCATCTTTCACATCTCATATTTTTTCTCCTTTTTATTCGTCCGCGATCATGAGTCCGAGCAACGCATTTCTGAAAATATCAGCCCTTAGGACTGCCCTTATATCCGAATCAACCTTTGAAAGAGCCCTGTCAGAGACCGCCGCCATGATCGCCGTGCCCTCCTTGGTGGTTATCGCTCCGACGGATACCGCATTGGTCAGCAGCGTCTTCGCCTGCTGCTGCGACAGGTCATCTCCCACCGCATCAAGTATCGCCTGCAGATAATGTTCGGGGCCGGTATGAGTCACACGCGTGATCGTGATCTGTCCGCCGCCGCCTCTCCGGCTCTCGACTATATAGCCGTTTCCGCTCGAAAACCTTGTAGAGAGGACATATGTTATCTGCGAAGGCACGCAGTTTGCCTGCTCGGCAAGCTGGCTGCGGCTGATGACAGCTTGGCCGTCGTTCTCATCGATCATTGCCTTGATCATCTGTTCAATGACATCAACAAGTCTCGCCATGAAATGCCTCCTTCCGTTCCTTCTTCCGCATTCGGCGGTTGTTTGATCAAATTTGATTTTGACTTTGACTATCTTTGACTAATCAGATTATGATACTCTCCTCCACGATTGTCAACCGATTTTTTGAGCGTTGTCCAGAGGTTCTTTCCTTGTTGTTCAGAGCCGTCCCCTGTTTCGTCCTCACTTTTGATCCAAACAGAGGACCAAACTGGGGATTTTTGCATTTTTTGCCCTCTATCCCCTGTTTCGTCCTCACTTTTTATTAAAACAGAGGACCAAATAGGGAACGAGACCTTTTCCACCCTGCCCTCCTCCCGAAAAACGTCTCCCAAAAGAAAACCCCGGAGCCTTGAACGGCCCCGGGGCGCTGAAATAATGATCTAAATGGAATTTACTTGTGGTACAGCTTCTTCGTTTGGTAAACAGGCTCGCATGTTACTTCTATTCCAAGCTTCTTGAGCATGTTGAGGTCAACGGATGAGAGCATCGTCGTGGAGTGCAGGTCACTGTGTTCGAGCTTGCCGATCTGCTGCATCGCAAGTTCTGCGACCGGATTTGTTGTAGCGCTGATCGCGAGAGCGATGAGAACCTCGTCAGTGTGGAGACGAGGGTTGTGGTTGCCCATGTGGTTGATCTTAAGATCCGAGATAGGCTCGATAACATTGGGTGAGATGAGCGGGATGCTGTGAGAGATCCCCGCGAGTGATTTAAGCGCATTAAGAAGCGCTGCAGATGCAGGTCCCAAAAGATCCGTCGTCTTTCCCGTAACGATCTGTCCGTCGGGAAGCTCCAGAGCTACTGCCGGACCTCCGGTCGATTCAGCTCTTACGAGAGCTGCGCCGATAACTCTGCGGTCTGACGTGTCGATGCCGCTCTTTTTCATGAGAAGCTCTATCTTGGTGACATCCGTCCCATCGGAAAGTCCCTGGCGGACCGCAGCGCGTGCTTCGTAATAGCGCCTGATTATCTCCTGCTTTGAGGCATTGCAGCATGCATCATCGTCCGTGATCGCAAAGCCTGCCATGTTGACGCCCATGTCTGTAGGTGACTTATAAGGGCTAGTTCCGTAGATCTTCTCAAAAATGGCATTTACTACCGGGAAGATCTCAACATCGCGGTTGTAATTGACCGTGGTCTTGCCGTAAGCCTCGAGGTGGAACGGGTCGATCATGTTGACGTCTGCGAGGTCAGCAGTTGCCGCTTCGTATGCGACATTTACAGGGTGCTGGAGCGGGATCGACCAGATGGGGAATGTCTCAAACTTTGCGTAGCCTGCCTTGATGCCGCGCTTATTCTCGTGATAGAGCTGTGAAAGGCAGGTAGCCATCTTTCCGGAACCGGGTCCCGGAGCAGTAACAACAACGAGCTTTCTTGTGGTTTCAATATAGTCGTTCTTTCCGTAACCGTCTTCACTTACGATAAGTGAGATGTCGGAAGGATAACCTGCGATGGGGTAGTGCCTGTATGTCTTTACGCCGAGGCTCTTGAGTCTTGTCTCAAAGCTCTCTGCGAGGTGCTGGCCTGCAAACTGGGTGATAACGACTGAGCCGACATAAAGGCCGAATTCGGTGAAGGCATCGATGAGACGGAGGACTTCCTGATCGTAGGTGATGCCGAGGTCGCCGCGGCGCTTGTTCTTCTCGATGGCATCAGCGTTGATGGCGATGACGATCTCGCAGTCATCCGAGAGGGCCTTGAGCATCCTGATCTTGCTGTCGGGTTCAAAACCGGGAAGTACCCTTGAAGCGTGATAGTCGTCGAAAAGCTTGCCGCCGAATTCGAGATAGAGCTTGCCGCCGAACTGGTCTACACGCTCTCTGATGCGTGCGCTCTGCAATTCCACATACTTCTCGTTACTGAATCCCGTTTTAAACATATTGATGCCCCCATATTTAATAGAAGACATTATAAACTTAAAATCGGCTTTCTAATGTTACAAATTATTCGGCGCTCTTTAGGGATTCCGCCATATCGATCTTTTCGATCTTGGCTCTCATTATGAGATTTACGACCGTCGAAAAGAGGAGCACGAATCCGAGAGAATATACGTAGCTTACGAAAACTATCCTTATCTGGTACATGATCATGTCCATCGCGATCTGCGCCATGACGTATCTGTGCAAGAGGAACCCCAGAGGGATCCCGGCAAGGAATCCGAGCAGGACCAGGATGACGTTTTCGCGCGTTACGTATGCGCCTGTCTCCTTGCGGTTAAATCCCATGACCTTGAGTGTCGCGATCTCTCTTATGCGCTCGGTTATGTTGATGTTGTTCAGGTTGAAAAGAACTATGAAAGCTAGTGCGGCCGCACATGAGACGACGAGAACGATTATATAGTTCATGCGCTCCATCGTATTCGAAAATCCCTCCCTGTTGTCCACCGTGGATGCCCATGTCCTTACGTCGTAGTTGTCGGACAGGAAGGACGCTATCTTGTAGGACTCTGCGGCAGTCTTGTGCTCAGTCGCGGCAAGGAGCGTCGCCGGATTATAGGTCTTTCCGAATGCCTCCCTGTATGTCCCGGGCGTCATGATCATATAGTGGAAAGTGTAGTTCGTGAAAACCGCGCTGACCTTGAGTCTTACCTCGTGCTCATCATCACCGTACATAACCGTGATGTAATCGCCGGGCTTTACGTTGTTCTTGTCCGCGAGTTTTTCCGAGACCGCGACTTCGCCGTCTGAAGGCCAGGGGAGCTTTTCGCCCGTCTTGGCATCATTGATGCCGAATATCTTATCTGCATTCGGGTCGTCGGAAATGAACATTTCAACATCCCTTACGTAGTTCGAGCCGTTGTTCTTTGCCATATCGTCCAGGACAATGGCGTAATCGAAGTTGAAATCCATCTTGTCTGCTGCTTCCTTTGCGGCATCCTCGATCATCTGCTGTTTGCAGGAGTCGTCAAACGTGACCTTGAGGTCATACTTCATTATCGTATCGAACTGGATGTTTACGACGTTGCAGATCGAATCATACAGACCGAATGCCGTGATGAGGAGCGCGGTACATCCGGCGATGCCGACGATCATCATCCACATCCTCTTCTTGAATCGGAAAACGTTTCTTGCGGAGACCTTATGGAGGAACTTCATCCTCTTCCAGATGAAGCCGATGTATTCAAGGAGAATGCGCTTGCCCGGGAGCGGCGCCTTGGGTCTTATGAGTTCTGCGGGCATTCCGGTCAGCGCGGACATCGCAGTGACGACAGATACGCCGACCGTGCAAAGGAGCGCGACTCCGAGCGTCAGGAAGGACAGCGGCAGGCTGGTCGTGAAGGTCAGATCCGTAAAGCCGTACATCATCCTGTAGACTTCCCAGATAACGAACGGAAACAGTTTCGTTCCGCCGAGAAAGCCGAGGACTGCGCCGAGGATCGAGGCAGATCCCGCGTAGATCGCGTATTTCATTATGATAGACAGATCAGTATATCCAAGCGCTCTCATCGTGCCGATTATGCCTCGTTCGTCACTGACCATTCTGCTCATCGTGGTCGAGCATACGAGAGCTGCGATCGCGAAAAAGAATATCGGGAAGACCGCCGCGACGCCGTCGACTATCTTTGCATCGTTGTCAAAACATACGTAGCCGGTGTTCTTGTCGCGTCCCAGAATATAGGTATCAGGCTCGTCTGCGGATTCTATCTGCGTGCGGCCATCAACGACGTCCATGTAGGCTTTGTTCACTTCTGTCGCAAATTCAAAATAACCGTCCCAGAATTCCCTTAAGCCGTCTTCATATTCTTTCTTTCCGTCGTCGAGTTCTTTTTGGGCATCGTTTAATTTCTTGACACCGTCATTGTATTTTTTGACGCCGTCGTTGTATTTCCTGAGTCCGTCGCTGTACTGCGTTCTCGCGTTCTTATACTTTTTGTAGTTCTTGTCATATGCGGCTTTGCCGTCTTTGTAGGACTTAACTCCGGCGTTATACTGCTGCAGGTATTTCTTGTACAACGTCTCGGTCAGATCGAGCTGCTGCTCCATCTGATCGATCCCCGCAGCAGCCTGCTGCTCGGGAGTCATGGTGTTTCTCGCATATGCGATATATGCTCTTCCGTCATCGATGCCCTTCTTCATGGCATCGAGCTGTTTCTTGGTCTTTGCAAGAGTCTTCTTAGCTTTATCGAGTTCTTTCTTGCCTTCTTTTAACTGTCTGCCTCCTGAATCAAGCTGCTTTTTTGCATCTTCGATCTTCTTCTTGGAGCTGTCCAATGTCTTCTTGGCATCGGCAAGTTTCCTGCGGTTGTCGTTGATCTCTTTCTGGCCCTTTTCGATGTCCTTTTTCGCATCATCGAGTTCCTTGCGGGCGTCGTTGATCTCTTTCCAGCCGTCATCTATATCATCGTAATGTTCTTCGACCTCATCAGTCATCTTCTTGTATTCTTCCTTGAGGAGCTTGTCGAACCTCTCTTTGACAACGCCTTCCACGATCTCCTTGTACTTGTCTTCAGCGCCGTCTGCCCAGTTCCTGTACTCATCGGAAAAGATGTACAGACCCGGGTTCGCG
>JAIKWL010000013.1 GCA_024684815.1 Saccharofermentans sp.
CGGGTTATCGTAGAGCTCCGTAGGAGAGTCAACCTGCTGGATGAAACCGTCCTTCATAACGACGATTCTGGTACCCATGGTCATAGCCTCTGTCTGGTCGTGTGTAACGTATACGAATGTTGTCTTAAGTCTGTGGTGGAGCTTTGTGATCTCAACACGCATCTGTACACGGAGCTTAGCGTCCAGGTTGGAGAGAGGCTCGTCCATGAGGAAGACCTTAGGGTCACGTACGATAGCACGGCCTAAAGCAACTCTCTGACGCTGACCACCGGAAAGAGCCTTCGGCTTTCTGTCAAGCAAGTGCTCGATCTCGAGGATCTTAGCAGCTTCCTGAACACGACGATTGATCTCGTCCTTAGGCATCTTTCTGAGCTTCAATGCGAATGCCATGTTGTCACGAACTGACATGTGAGGATAGAGAGCGTAGTTCTGGAAAACCATTGCGATGTCTCTGTCCTTAGGAAGAACGTCGTTTACACAACGATCGTCAATGTAAATCTCACCCTCGGAAATATCTTCAAGTCCGGCGAGCATACGAAGAGTCGTAGACTTACCGCATCCTGAAGGTCCAACGAGGATAACGAATTCCTTATCTGCTACATCAAGGTTGAAATCTGAAACTGCGACTACACCGCCCTCATACTTCTTGTAAACATGCTGGAAAGATAAACTTGCCATAACTTTTAACCTCCAAAAATTGTGCCCACCCGAGGGGCAAGATAACTACGAGAATAGTATCAAACCGCTTATTTGTTTACTATATGACACATTTCCCAAAAAAAGTTTGAGTAATTTGGCATAGTATTTTGCTCTGCTTGGTAAATATAGCAATTAGTTCTGATTTATTTTGTGAGTGTTGTACAAGAAAAAGAGGCAAAACGATTATTTTGAGGCAGTTTTCGGGATTTAAAGCATTGTGCAATATATCTTAAAATCCCGAAAACGTCTTAATTTATTATTACTTTTGGATTACCAAGATCTTTTATATGAGACATTTTTATCAAGATTGCGATAATATGCTTTATGGTTTTAACCGCCTATTAATATGTAATTATTTAAGAATGCGCTGTTGACTTTTGAATATTTATGCATTATATTGCATAAATCAAACATCAGGGCTGGATCTTTCAGCCCGGTTTCCGGAGGAAAAACATGTCTATGGAAGAATCTGTTAAATATGTATCTGTAATAGGTGCCACAGGATACGTCGGTGCTGAACTCGTAAGAGGCTTTGCATCCCACCCTGTCTTCAGATTCCGACATCTGACAAGCCAGACTTTTGCCGGCAAGCCTTATTCGGAGATCTATCCCGAATTCAGAGGCATCGTCGACAATGTATGCGAGGATCTGCCATACGAGGATGTGGCAAAGGACTCCGATCTGGTTATCACTGCGCTTCCCCACGGTGTATCAGCCAAGATAGTGCCGGAACTGCTCAAGGCAGGAACAAAAGTTATCGATCACAGCGGTGACTTCAGGTATAAGGATGTTGCCACATACGAGAGTTCCTATAAGCTTACTCATCCCAACCCCGAACTTTTAAAAGACGTGGTTTACGGCATTCCCGAATTTTACAGAGAAAAACTCAAGTCAGCAAAGCTCGTGGCAAACCCCGGATGTTATCCGACGTGCTCCCTTATTGCTTTGGCACCTTTCCTCAAAGGTCATCTTATCGAAGAGGATCCGATAATAATCGATGCAACATCAGGTGTAAGCGGCGCGGGAAGAAAAACCGATCTGGCATATTCCTTCTGCGAAGCAGATGAGTCCTTTAAACCTTATGGAGCAGTTGGACACCGTCACACCACAGAGATTGCAGAACAGTGCTCATTTCTCGCAGGAAAGAATTCAGGTGACATCAAAGTAACCTTCACGCCTCACCTTGCGCCTTTCAAGCGCGGAATGCTTGCAAGTGTTTACGTTAAGCCTTCAGGTTCTTTTGCAGATGTATCATCTGAAAAGATCAATGAAATATATAAAGAGTTTTATAAGGATGAGGCATTTGTCAGAGTCCTTCCCGGAAAAACATTGCCTGACGTAAAGGCTGTTGCCGGTTCAAATTATATCGATGTTAACGGAGTCTTTGACCCCGAGACAGGTATAATAAAGCTCTTCTCGGCACAGGATAATCTCGGCAAGGGCGCAGCACTTCAGGCAATACAGGCAGCAAATGTGATGTTCGGTCTGCCCGAAACATCAGGACTTAAGAATATCGTAAGAGGTATCTGAAAATGGCAGGACAAAAAGAAAAACCCGTGATCACGGGCGATATGAAAAACAATGTGGACAGGGCATCGATCCTCATCGAATCACTTCCTTATATCAGGAAGATGAGAGGTCAGACATTCGTCATCAAGTACGGCGGAAACGCAATGATCAACGAAGATCTTAAGCAGTCTGTCATGGATGATATTACTCTTCTGAAATACATCGGGATCAATCCTGTCATAGTCCACGGCGGCGGTCCTGACATCAGCGACATGCTTAACAAAGTTAATAAAGAGTCACACTTTGTAAACGGATTAAGATATACAGATGAGGAGACCATGGGCTATGCCCAGATGGTACTTATCGGAAAGACCAACAAGGACATCGTCTCTACCCTTTGCGGAAAAGGAGCAAAAGCCATCGGCATTTCCGGTATTGACGGCAACCTTATCGAAGCGGATAAGATGACTGAAGATGCGGAAGGGAATCCTATAGATATCGGATATGTCGGCAGGATCAAAAAGATCAACACAAAAGTTATCTCCATGCTCGCCAACGATGAGTATATACCGGTTATCGCGCCAATCGGTGTAGGTAAGAACGGTGAAAGCTACAACATCAATGCAGATACGGTAGCAGCTGAAGTCGCTGTAGCCTTGGGCGCTTCAAAGCTCATCACACTTACTGATGTCGGCGGTGTCTTGAGAAAGCTTGAAGACGGCAGTGATTATATCATCCCCGTTCTTGACGAGAATGACATAAAGGATCTCGTTAACGAAGGGATCATCAGCGGCGGAATGATACCTAAGATCGAAGGCTGCCTTGACACCGTATTGCGCGGGGTCGACAGAGCGCACATAATAGACGGAAGGATCCCTCATTCGATTATCCTTGAAACTTTTACCAAGAACGGCATCGGCACAATGATCGTAAAGGAGAAAAAAGAACATTATGAGTATAGAAAATGACCTTTCCCTGATTCAGGATTACGATAAAAACTATTGTCTTCAGGTATTCAAACTTCTTCCCGTTGCATTCACCAAAGGCAAAGGATGTTATCTTTACGATACCGAGGGAAGAAAATATCTGGATATGATCGGCGGTATTGCCGTTAACTGTCTCGGCTACGGTCACCCGAAGCTCTCTTCGGCGATATCCAAACAGGCAAAGGACATTATCCATGCCTGCAATTACTATTACATTCCGCAGAAGGCCGAGCTTGCCTACAGACTCTGCCGTGCAAGTTTTGCGGACAAGGCTTTTTTCTGCAACTCCGGTGCCGAAGCAAACGAAGCTGCGATCAAACTCGCCAGAAGTTATTTCTACTATAAAGATATAAACAAATACGAAATCATTACAGCGGACATGAGTTTCCACGGAAGGACTATGGGAACGGTGGCTGCAACAGGCCAGGCAAAATTCTCCAAGCCGTTCGAACCCGGCGTGCCGGGATTTGTTCACGTGCCCTTTAATGATATCGAAGCATTGATCGAAGCGGTAAATCCCAAGACCGCAGCAATAATGCTCGAACTTATCCAGGGTGAGAGCGGCGTTCATCCCGCTGACAAGGATTACATTATCCAGGTCAAGAAACTCTGTGCCGAGAAAGGAATAATCCTTATCTTCGATGAGGTCCAGACAGGAATCGGACGTACAGGCAAGATGTTCTGCTATCAGAACTATGGCGTGGTTCCGGATATCATGACACTCGCAAAAGGTCTGGGCGGCGGCGTTCCGATCGGAGCAATGCTCTGCACCAACGAGATGGCAACAGGTATGAGACCGGGAGATCACGGTTCGACTTTCGGCGGCAACCCCCTGGCCTGCACAGCCGGAAACACCGTGCTGGAAACCATTGAAGATGACGGTATCATAGACAACGTCAAAGACGTAAGCGATGAGCTTTTCGAAAAACTGAATAAATTAAGGAGCAAGTATAACTGCATCCGTTCCGTAAGAGGCATGGGACTTCTTATCGGAATCGAATTCGATGATACCATCACTGCACAGGGAATGCGCGAGCAGCTTTTCTCAATGGGGATCCTGGTAAGTGCGATCGGCACATCCACAATAAGGCTCGCTCCTCCGCTTATCATAAGCAAGGCTCAGGCAGGACAGTTCATTAAGGCATTGGACAAGATCCTGAAGAACGTAGCAGGTCCGAAGACAGTATTCGGTATGATCAAGGATGCGATCCCTTCAAAGAAACAGATCCAGGATAAAGCTTCGAGCGTAAATAATGCCAGGATCGACAAGATAGATGAACTGGGACTTTTAGACGATAAGCCGGCAGATCCGGGTATATCAGATGACGATAAATGAATCAATGAGAAATAAGGAGTACTGTTAATGAAGCATTATATTGATTTCCACAGAGACGTATCTTTTGAAGATCTTGATTATCTTCTTGATGTTGCTGTTGATCTTAAAGCCAAGACCAAGGCAGGAATTGAGCATCACCTCCTTAAAGGCAAGTCGCTTGCCATGATCTTTACAAAATCATCGACAAGAACTAGGGTCTCATTTGAAGTCGGAATGTATCAGCTGGGCGGTCAGGCTCTTTTCCTGAGCAATAATGATATCCAGATCGGCAGAGGCGAGACCATCTACGATACGGCTAATGTCCTTTCCGGCATGGTTGACGGCATCATGATCAGGACCTTCAAGCATCAGGATGTTGAAGATCTTGCAAAATACGGGAAAGTACCGGTTATAAACGGTCTTACCGACGACCAGCACCCTACACAGGTCCTTGCCGACCTCCTTACGATCAAGGAACACAAGGGCACGCTTAAGGGCCTCAAGATGGCTTATCTGGGCGACGGCAACAATATGGCAAATTCCCTTCTTCATGCCTGTGCAAAGGCAGGAATGGACATCTCGGTTGCAAGTCCCAAGGACTATACATGTCCCGAAAAATATTTCATCGAAGCAATTGAAGATGCCAAAGTAACTGGCTCAAAGATAGTCATGACCGAAGATCCGTTTGAAGCCGCAGAAGGTGCTGACGTTATCTATACTGACACATGGACATCAATGGGACAGGAAGCCGAAAAGGCTCAAAGAGTTGAGATCTTTAAGAACTACCAGGTCAATTCCAAGCTTATGGGTGTTGCACATTCCGATGCGATCTTCATGCACTGCCTGCCCGCTTACAGGGGATATGAAGTAACAGAAGATGTTATCGACGGACCTCAGAGTGTTGTCTTTGATGAGGCTGAGAACAGACTTCATGCCCACAAGGCAATCCTCGTAAACTGCTTTCTCAATTGATGAAGGGAAAGACCGATATCAGAACAGCAGGCGTCTCTGACGCCACCGGAGTATCGCGCCTCTTAAGAAGCGCGATGCTTACTTATTGCGCTGATTCCGGAATATCATCTTCTCTTCTTGAAGCAATGACAGAAAGCATTGAAAGCGTTGCCGACAGGATCTCAAAGCAGATCTGCCTGATAGCCGTCCAAAAAGATACGATCGTCGGAACGATCTGCATCAAGGAGTGTGCTAATCCGCTGGTCTACACCTTTTCGGACAAGACTCTGGAATTTCTTCAGAATGCGGGAAAGTGTTTTTATATCTCAAGATTTGCCGTTGAACAGCGTTTCAGAAAGACCGGACTCGGAATCGATCTTATCACAAGAGCTATCTCCTTAGCCGCAGATGCCGGAGCAGACTGCATCCTTCTGCACTCTGCGGCAAGCAATGTTAACATGGTGGATTTCTATGGAAAACGGGGATTTGAACTTATAGATTCCGAAAACTCCAGAGGATATATGCGCGGGCTCTTTGCTTATAAAGCAGATTAGATCGTCTTTGAAACAAAGATGTCGCACCCTTTGCACTTCGGATCGCTCATTATCTTTTCATAAGCGTCATTTCTGGTCTCATCATCTTCATACATCGCGAAGACCGCACTTCCGGAACCGGTCATTCCTGCATATTTTGCGCCGGTATCCATCAGAACCGCTCTTACTTCAGCTATCTTGCCGACCTTCTCAACAGCAGGAAGTTCAAGATCATTTATCAGGAGATCTTCACCTTTCAGGAACCTGTTCAGAGGAGTACCCTCTTCATTCTTGAGACCGTCAATATAATCCGCATAACGTTCCTCATCAAAAACAGGAAGGGGTTTGCTGTCGATCGCACTGAAACATTCCGGAGTCGATACACCCTTGTACGGCTTTATTATAAGAAGCGGTATTCCCGCCAGAGAGCTTAACGAAGTGATCTCTTCTCCGACTCTTTCACAAAGACAGGTCCCTCCGTAAAGGAAAAACGGAACATCGGCACCGACATTTACTGCAAGCTGGTTCAGCTCCGCATCACTGAAGGGATTGCCAAAGTGTGCCTGAAGCACCATAAGGACAGCGGCAGCATCCGAACTTCCGCCACCCATGCCGGACTCGGAAGGTATCTTCTTGGTCAGTTCTATCTCTATGGAAGGATTCAGATTAGCGATCTTCAGATGCTCGGATCCGGCCTTCTTACGGAGTGAGGATAAGAATCTGTCTTTTGCTTTGCTGCAGAGATTCTTCTCCGGATCTATATCATTTCTTCCTATGCACCTGATCTCAAATCCGCCTCTGCGCTCAGGATATATATTGATAGTAAGCTCGTCAGCAAGATCGATCTCCTGCATGATCGAGTATAAACTGTGATATCCGTTGGGAAGGATCCCGCGAACTCGCAAGAAGAGATTCAGTTTTGCATTGGCTACGATCTCATAAGAATCCATCAGATCGGGATCTCCTATCATATGCCCTTCAAACAGGGTTAAAGTGTGTAAATATATTTTACCTTATTGTCATAATAATTCAAAGCAGACGCAGATGCACCCGGGTTAAAGCATAAAAAACTGTCAAAACCGCGTAGAGCAGGTTCTGACAGTATTAAACAGTAATTATTCCGATCGGATCAGACAGCCACTTCCTCCTGAGATTTCTCAGGCATAATTCCTACTCTGACTGTTCTTGTAAGAACATCGATATAGGAAAAAGATACTATGGATTGCTTCCCTTCTTCATTCTTGCACAGAATCGTAAAAACATTGGGATAGCAGTGTTCAACTGTTCCGATATATGTGATGATCCTCTTACGGCCGCCATTGGTCTTGCAAACGATACGCTTACCTATAAGCTCTTCAAACTTAGCCTTACACATTTCCAGATCGGAGCTGATAATCATATATATTCCCTCCACAAGGAGATTAGTGCCGTGAAATATTTCAAACGTCTTAAAGGAACATTACGGAAATATTTCCAACATGCACCAATGCTAACATTTCCTTGACAAGTTGTCAATGAAAAACACAACATTTAGTAAAAAAACACAACGTATTATACAAAATATAGTGTTTGGATCTCAAATGCCGGCATTGAGATCTGATTCTTACAAAACTCATTTTCGCCGTGATTGAAAAGCCTGTCTTTTTACAATACAATCGTATCATTATTAAATTCTAAAGGAGTTCCCTTATGCTTAGTGACATCGAAATTGCTCAGAACGCGAAGATCAAACCAATCACCGATATAGCCTCACAGGCAGGAATCGATCCCGATAAGCTCGACTTATACGGCAAATACAAAGCAAAACTTCCTTTAGATTATGTTGAGAGCCTTCCCGACAGACCTGATGCAAAGCTCATCCTGGTCACAGCCATGAACCCTACACCTGCAGGTGAAGGAAAGACAACCGTAAGTATCGGTCTTGCACAGGGTTTGAAACTCATCGGAAAGAGTCCGGTCCTTGCACTGAGAGAACCCTCTTTGGGACCCGTATTCGGTGTCAAGGGCGGCGCCTGCGGAGGCGGTTATTCCCAGGTAGTTCCGATGGAAGACATCAATCTTCATTTTACAGGCGACATCCACGCCATCACCACTGCAAATAATCTCCTTGCAGCCATGATCGATAACCATCTCTTCCAGGGCAACAGCCTTAACATCGATAAAGACAGGATCTTATGGAAGAGATGCCTTGATATGAATGACAGATGCTTAAGAGCCGTTACAGTAGGTGTAGGCGGCGGAACAAAGGGCGTTACCCGTCCCGAGATCTTCCAGATAACTGCCGCATCAGAGATAATGGCGATCCTCTGCCTCGCAAAAGATATGGATGATCTGAAAGTCAGATTAGACAGGATCGCCATCGCTTACGATCTGGACGGCAATCTTGTAACCGCAGGACAGCTCGGAGCAACAGGAGCCCTTGCAACATGTCTTAAGGATGCTCTGGCACCTAATCTCGTTCAGTCATTGGAAGGCGTTCCCGCTCTTGTTCAC
Organism: Saccharofermentans sp.; assembly: GCA_024684815.1. GTDB lineage: Bacteria > Bacillota > Clostridia > Saccharofermentanales > Saccharofermentanaceae > Saccharofermentans. The sequence goes on from JAIKWL010000013.1 coordinate 8,487, forward strand.
GGCGGACCGTTCGCTAATATCTCTCACGGCTGCAACTCCTGCATCGCCACAAAGACAGCTTTGAAATTAAGCGACATCGTTGTCACCGAAGCAGGATTCGGTGCTGACTTAGGCGCTGAGAAATTCCTGGACATCAAGTGCAGAGATCTTGGTCTGTGGCCTGATCTCGTAGTCATCGTCACAACAGTAAGATCGCTTAAATATAACGCAGGCATTCCCAAGGACCGTCTTTCAGAACCTGATCCGGAAGCTGTTAAGGCAGGCCTTGCAAATGTTTTAAGACATATCCGCAATATGCAGAGCTTCGGCATTCCCGTTCTCGTTGCATCCAACAGGTTCCTTACAGACACAGAAGAGGAACTTGCTATCGTTGAAGAGGCATGCAAAGCCACCGGAGCCGAATTCGCACCTGCCGAGATCTTCGCAAAAGGCGGAGAGGGCGGAAAGTTACTTGCGTCAAAAGCTCTGGCAATCCTTGAGCAGAACAACGAGAGAAAGCCTTCTTTCTCATACGAGCTCACGGATTCCGTCGAAGAAAAGATCACTAAAGTTGCAACCAAAGTTTATGGTGCAGGCAAAGTTGACATCCTCCCTGAAGCTCAGGAGAAGATCAACGGATTTGTTGAAAAAGGCTATGGCAATCTTCCGATCTGCATCGCGAAAACACAATATTCGCTTTCTGATGACCCGAAGAAGCTCGGCAATCCCGAGGGATTCACTCTCACGGTCAGGGACTGTTATATCTCTGCAGGCGCAGGATACCTCGTTATCCTCACGGGAACGATCGTTACCATGCCGGGACTCCCTCCGCACCCTGCCGCAATGGATATCGATATCGACAATAACGGTGTGATCACAGGACTGTTCTGATAATTGATGAAGCGGCCCAATCCGACATTTCTGAAAAAAGCCGAGGGGATTAAGACATCCCGCAAAAAGCGCACGCTTATAATCATCCTGATCCTTCTGGTTATTACCTTTGTGATCATGTTTATAAGTACGATCGCATCCGCACAGGACAGATACCGTCTTATGTATCCCGGTCTGGTCGGTGCCGCCACAAGTACCACAACAGAATATTCAAAATATCAAAGGCCCGTACATACGACCACTGAAACGACGACTGAGGTTACTACGACTGCGACGACCACTCTGCCGCATGCCATTCTGGTTGCAACACCTACACCTCTTCCGTCCCCTGACGATACCGCAGAGACTTCACAGGATGACGAGCCGTCCCCGTTCATGGAAGACAGGGACTTCAGTTTTAAGCCTGCCGGAGTTCAGACCGCAACTTATCAGGAACGTGCGGTTTACCTTGAGGAACTAAAGGAAAACATCGTCGCTTACCAGAGAAATCATCCGAATATAAGGATCTGTTTTGATTTTGTCTCGCTCCCTTCAGGCGAGCATCTCGGAATCGATGAGCTCGAACCTGCCCTTCCTTCCGGGGCAATGGCCATTCCGTTTGAGATCGTTTATTACGACCGGATTTCCGGGGTCACCGGACCGTTATCGGAACAGGTGGTTTACCGGGCCGGAGATGAGGGTTCCGACCAGTCAGCTTCTTACATTGCAAAAACATATAAGCCCGGCAAGGGGTTTTATATGAGAACGATCCTGAATTACGCAATCGTCAAAAACGACAGCATCGCACTTAATTACATAATCGAAAAACTGGGCGGAATCGATGAAGCGATAGAATCCGTAAATGAAATAAGCGGATACATTTCTTATAATGATTCCGTCATTTATCAGGATTACCGCGGAAAGGAATTCCGCGCACCCGGAACTATCTCCTGTTATGACATGGGTAATTACATTTCCTATATGTACAGGGTCTTCATCAACAACCCCAAGACTAACCAGCGTCTTATCAACGATCTGGCCACAAGCGAGATCGAATCGCCTTTGTCGGCAGCATTTCCGGAGGATACGAGGATACTTCACGTATTGGGACGCAATACCAGCCGCGGCGCTTATATGGAATGCGCTATCGTTGATTACTACGAGCCTGTGGCTCTTGTGATCTATGTTGAGGCAGCTTCGACCGAAACGGCGGGAACAGCCATTGCCACGATCGGCGGATATACCAGGAATTACATCCAATCCTGCTACAAATAACATGATAAACGGATACGGCTTGATCTGAAGATCAACTGTCCTCATATTAGAACTGTTATTATTTTCTTTTATGATATAATCCATAGTGTTTGATAATTCAGTTCGTCCCGCGCGGTCTGCCGCCGGCCAAGGTCCCGTGCGATTTCGGGCCGTGAACCCTGTCAGGTCCGGAAGGAAGCAGCAGTAAGCGGTTTACGGAGTGCGCCGCGGGTCAAGCCTTACCGACGGCAGTTCGAGCGGGACGAGCTTTTTAATTTCAGTTTTTAAGGTTCAGCACAAGGGATTATTTATGGAAGATCATATCGTTCTCTACAGGCAATACAGACCCCTTACATTTGATGACGTCGTCGGTCAGGAAGCTGCTGTCGGTGCGTTAAGGCAATCGGTGGCAGCAAAGAAACTTGCTCACGCCTATCTGTTCTGCGGTCAGCACGGTACAGGCAAGACAACGATCGCCAAGATCTTTGCACGCGCCGTTAACTGCGAACATCCGGTAAACGGAAATCCCTGTAATGAATGCCCGACCTGCAAGGGAATCCTTGACGGTTCAATTCTGGACGTGACCGAGATGGATGCCGCATCCAACAACGGCGTGGATGACATAAGACCTATCCTTCAGGAAGTTAATTTTGCTCCGACAAGGACCACTTACAAGGTCTATATAATAGATGAGGTCCATATGCTTTCCAAGGGGGCTTTCAATGCCCTGCTTAAGACCATCGAGGAGCCTCCGAAGCACGTAATATTCCTTTTTGCAACAACTGAATCCGATAAGATCCCGGCGACCATAATCTCACGCTGCCAGAGATACGACTTTAAGAGGATCCCGATAGAACTCATAACAGGAAGACTAAGGGAAGTCTGCGGCAAATCAGGTATCAAAGCTTCTGATGATGCACTCCGTCTCATCGCATCAAGATCAGACGGTGCTTTAAGAGATGCATTATCACTCCTTGATCAGATATCCGCTATTTCAGGAAGCGAATCCGAGATAAGCTCACAGGATGTCGAGAAGATAACCGGCACTGTTGACAGTTCATTCCTCTTTAAGATGGCCAACAGCCTTATAGATGCCCGGTTCGAAGAACTCATCGATCTGTGTGAGATCCTTAATTCCTCAGGAAAGAACCAGGTCCGCTTTACGCTTGATCTGGCCGGATATTTCAGGGATCTTCTCATTATCAGAGTCAAGGCGGATCCCGTTATTTATCTTCCTTATCCCAAGGAAACGATCCTGGAGATGTATCAGACTGCCTCAAAGGTCAGTCCTGATACTTTGATCGGATACATCAGTTTCCTTTCAAAGGAATATGCGGAACTGCGTAAATCACCTGATATCGCGACAAGTTTTGAACTGATGCTGATGCGTCTCTGCGGCAGAAAAGCAGCGTTGCCTGTTGTTCCAATTGTTATCCCCGATTTCGAGAAGAAGCAGGCTGCAAAAGCAGCAGAACTTTCTTTGGAAGACAGTCCGGTCCCGGAAGACAAGAAAGAAGAGTCTGTCCTTACAAAAGAGAGTTCCGAAGAATCTTCTGAGTCGTCCCCGTACAATAACGCGGATGAACCGGATCAGAACAAATCTGTGGAAGCTTCTGATGAACCTGCCAAAGAGCAAAGACCATCATTATCCCAGCCTGCTCCTTACAGACCGAGACCGTCTTCAACCCCTTCATCGGCCTTCTCATTCACTTCTATGGCAGCTGAGGTCAAACCTCAGCCTTCATCAGACATTCCTTCCGGATTTGTGATCCCGGAAAAACCTGAAGAACCGGTCGTGGCGAATAGCAATCCCGATGATGACGAAGACGATGATTCCGAATATATTCCCGCTGACGCTTCTTACAGCAAGCATGAGGAACCGACTATTTTCTCATATATCCCGGACGTTCCCGAGACTACTTTGAGCTTCGGTCTTGAAGATCCGGAAGTGCCTTCCGTTTCTGATTTTGATCAGGATGACGAGCCTTCGCCTGCTCCCAAGGGGATATTCTCTCATCTTTCATCTTCCTTCCTTAAAGATCTGGAAAACGACATCGATACCGGCAATTCCAAAGAGAAGGAACCGGAGAAAAGATCTCCTCTCAAGCCACGTTCCCAGCTGGCGGAACAGGCAGATAAGAGCGGTGTCATCGTAGACGGAAGATCAAGAGATACAGTAAGAACACCTTCTTTCACAGGTGACGATGCAGACCTTGCTTTAAGATGGACTAACGTTACTTCAAGCCTTAAGGGCAGCAACGATAATATTGCTGTTATATTGGAACATACAAGTCTCCGTAAGGACGGCAATTCTGCATACATAGTATTTGAAGACCACGATACGACTCTTCTTTCAAACCTCAAGAAATCACAGGCGTTCAGACAGATCTCTTCAGGGATCAAAGATGAGTTCGGCGTTGATCATCTCTATCTTTGCACTGCTACTCAATTCTCCAATCAGGAGAAAAAGAATCAGGTAAGTCAGTTCGACAAGAAGATCGACGATCTGAATGAACGTTCCAGAAATCTCGGTGTGCCGACAGATGTGCATTTCGGTGACTGATCCCTGGTATTTACGATAAAACAATAATTAAGTATATAATTTACTAATCATTTTTCGGAGGTTATAGATATGGCAAAAGGATTCCGTGGCGGAATGGGAATGGGCGGCAACATGAGCCAGGTGGTAGCCCAGGCACAGAAGATGCAAAGACAGATCGAGATGGCTCAGGCTGAGATCCAGGAGATGCGTTTTACCGGTACTGCCGGCGGCGAACTCGTTAAGGTCGTCGTTACAGGCAAGCATCAGCTCGAGAGTGTCGAGATCTCAAAAGATGTGGTCGATCCCGATGATATCGAAGGTCTCCAGGACCTCATCATTGCTGCTGCAAATCAGGCTCTTGAACAGATAGACAAGACCAATCAGGAGCGTATCGGCGCCATTACCGGCGGCATGAAGATGCCCTTCTGATCATGCCTAGATATTCACCCTCGATTCAGAATCTTATAGCGCAGTTAAGCAGCCTCCCCGGGATCGGCGGAAGGTCTGCGCAGCGTCTGGCATTCCATATCCTTTCCATGGATGAAAAGGATGCCGGAGCTTTGGTGTCCGCGATAACATCAGCAAGACAGTCCACAAAAAGATGTTCATGCTGTCAGAATTTCACGGATTCAGATCCCTGCCCTGTCTGTTCCGATCCGTTAAGGGATAAAACAACAGTCCTGGTGGTGGAATCACCCAAAGATGTTTCCGCATTTGAGAGGGCACACGAGTACAAGGGACTTTATCATGTGCTTCACGGCGTCTTCAATCCGATGAAGTCCATGAGCATATCCGATACCACTATTCCGGATCTGATCAAGCGTCTGGCAGATCACCCGGAGATAGCCGAAGTCATCGTTGCGACCAATCAGACTGCCGAAGGCAATGCGACGGCTTTATATCTGTCCAGAATGCTCGGTCCTTCCGGCATTAACGTTTCCCGTCTTGCTTCCGGACTTCCGATGGGTTCGGATATTGAATATGCGGATGATCTTACGCTGCTGTCTGCTCTGAAAGGCAGAGTCATGCTGACAGGAGATAAGAATGAGGCTTGATAAATTTCTTAAGCTTTCAAGAGTTATAAAGCGCAGGACCGTGGCAAATGATGTATGCCAGGCCGGAAGAGTCACCGTTAACGGAAAGCCGGCCAAACCGTCAGTCAAGCTGAAGGTCGGAGATATCGTCTGTATTCTTTTCGGAAACGGCGAAGTCAAATTCAAGGTCACTTCCCTTCCCGAGACAGTCCGTAAAGACGAAGCTGCTTCAATGTACGAACTCATTGAATAAGCAAGGGATCAAATATTACAAGTACTTTAAGTTTAGCCCCGGATTGTTGTTTTGCATCCGGGGTTAAGTAATAATTACGATAGATATCTTTATCTTTGGAGGCACAGCCTTGCGCAAAGGACGTAAGACAGGCGGAATCTCTTTCGGAACGGCAATGATATGTATTGTCTTTGTCGTTATCGGTATTCTGTGCATTACAAGATATGCCAACATCAACAAACAAAAGGAACGTCTTCTGGCAGAGAACTCCTCTCTAATAGCCCAGTCCGAGGCATTGTCGGATAAGCTCAAGCAGATCAGGGGTCAGGAGGAATTCGGCAGGGATGAATCCTATGTGGAGAGCGTTGCAAGAACACAGCTCGACATGGTTTATCCCGGTGAAGTCATCTTCAGAGTCTCGGGCGATAAGTATACCTGACCTGAAATAAAACTCTATACAAATATTCTTGATTTTTAAAGAAAGAGCGGTTGCTCTTTCTTTTTTGTATTGTTTGTAACTGAAGAATGTGATAGTTTATCTTTGTGCTTTCTTTGTTGATAGGGTTTGATGTGAACTAAATTAGTAGAAAGAGGTACTAATTATGAGGTGCACATCCGGCCCCTGCCGAAAGATTATCGGCCTTTTGTTGATGGTGATCTTAACCGTCAACTGTTTCACATTTCCTTCCGTACAAGCTGATACTAAGCCGCTCGATGCTACATTTGATATAGCATGCGTGCTCGAGAACAGTTTTGCGGTTTCCTGCAAGTGCAAGATAAACACTCCGGGAAATTTCACCAACATCAGACTTAAAACGGAATTTGAAAAGTTCGCTCCGGGTTCCTCATCTTCCACCTGGAAAGAGTCTGTACTCACCGACTACACCTATGACAGTTCCACAGGTGAATATACTTTTATATTTGACGGGATCAGCGCATCAGAGATAGGTAATACCATCAAGGGTACTCTCTATGCTGATCTTGGAAATCAGACATATTCCTGCGAGACGACACCCATGTCTCTCGAGCAGTATATTCTTTATCTTATCTCGGTCTACGAGGGCAAGACCGATCAGGAGAGCGCCTCTCTCTGCACACTTCTCGTTGATATGCTGAATTACGGTGCAGCTGCACAGAAGTATTTCAATGTCAATGCTAATAATCCCGTAAACAGATACCTTACATCTGCGCAGAAAGCAAAAGCTTCACAAAGAGTTGATAATCCTTCCTCATGTGCAAAGATGACTTCTCTTTCCGGTGCAACGGCAACAGTCAAGACTGTTTCCCTCCTTCTGGGCAATACTGTTGATCTCGCAGCGCTCGTGGAATTTAACGGCAACCCGACACAGAGCATGCGCGCTGAATTAAGTTATACCGGAGTCGATGGTCAGACTAAAGTCATCACTGTTGCTCCCGAAAAGTTCATTGAACAGTCTGACGGCAATTACAGAGTCGAATTCAAAGGTCTCTCTGCTGTTTACTTCAGAACTCCTTTTAACATTGTTTTCAAAGAAGGCAACAGAGCCATCAGCGGCACTACGACCTACAGTTATGAAAGCTATGCGAACACTATCGTTAACGGCAGTTTCAATAACAACTTAAAAGACCTCGTCAAGTACCTGATCACATTCGGAACCTCCGCCAGAAAATATGCTGATCTGTTAAACGGAAGCGGCAGCGGAGAAGAGCCCACAGGTGATCTGACACTCAAATACTATAAGAACAGTAAATATACAGATGATATGCCTCAGGCAGTTATCATAATACCTTCAAACGCAACTGCCGAAGAACAGTACGCAGCTCAGCTCTTAACCACTTACATCAAAAAAGAAGACGGTTATACTCCCGCAACATATAAAGATAATGCGGTTTCTGCAGGCAGCAAGGGTTTTGAGATCTCCGTCGGTAAGACAAACCGCCAGCGCGGCACGCTTTCATACACTTCCGACGGTGCTTACAAGATCAAATCTTACAGCCAGGGTGTCGCCATCTTCGGCAACGGCAAGCGCGGCACGATCGACGGCGCAATGAAGTTCTTATCACTCTGCGGCGGATATTTCTGGCTCTCTTTCGAGGACGGCTACAAGACAAATCAGTCTCACTTCAAGTATTCCTCTTCAATGGACATCGAATATGAGCGTCCTTTCTATTTCACTGATATCGATGTTTGCTTCGGTCTTACAGATAAAGGTGAAAACCGCATGTTCTCACTGGCTAACGGACTCAACGGTTTTTATGTAAACCTTAATGTACAGAATAAGCCCGGTGCACACCCCAAGTGGTATTTATCCCATGCCGAATCGACTAAAGGTTACGGCGGTCTTCAGCCCGGTCAGGCTCACACGCTTCTGGCTGAGTTTGTTACTCCGGAAAAATACTTCTCATCCCATCCCGAATATTTTGCTTATGTAAAACAGAAGGACGGCACATATAAGAGACAGGATTCACAGCTCTGTCTGTCCAATCCTAATGTTTATCCTATAATCAGAGATCACGTTTTCGATATTCTCAAAAACGGCAATTACGATCCTAATGCGGAAATGCAGATCATCTCATTGTCCCAGGCAGATAACGGTGCTATATGCATGTGCTCCAACTGCGTAAAGTTCCGTCAGGATCACGAGCCCAGCAATAAGAAGGAAGGCCTTTGCGAGGCAGCTTTGTTCCTCGATCTGTGCAATAAGATCTCTGCAGAAGTTAAAGCAGCCGGATACAAGAATGTATATATCGATATGCTTGCTTATACACGCAACCTTAAACCGCCGGTAGGCATGAGTATCGATGATCATGTAATCGTGCGTTTTGCGTCGATATCAAGATGCTATGCGCATAACGTCGATGATACATCTTGTGAACAGAATAAAGAGGACATCGAATATCTCAAGGGCTGGGCTAACCTTTGCAAGAGCGGTAATGCCAATCTCTGGATCTGGGATTACAACGCTAACTGGTTATATACCACCGGTCCATACCTTAATATCGCGACACTTTCACACGATATCAAATACTATTACGAACTCGGCGTAACCGGAATGTATCTCCAGAGTAACGATGCGCATAAATCGACCAACACCGAGTTCGGTGATCTCCGTAACTATCTCGGCGCCGTGCTTCTCGAAAATCCTTATGCTGATGTTGATAAGGAGATCGCATTCTTCTGCAACGAGTTCTACGGCGAAAGCGGTCAGTATATCATCCAGGCCATGAGGATCATGGAAAAACAGGCCAGGAACCACGGCAATGTAGGTCCCAACCACGAAGCAGGAACAAGCGCGTGGTATTACCGCGACAAGATCACAGGATATAACACTTCCGTATCCCAGGTCTTCTGCAACTACTACCCTACAGGCATGGATGCACAGAACCAGATGCCTGCAGAAGATCTTGCAAAATGCGAAGAACTTTGGAACAAGGCTCTTGCAGCAGCTGCGGGCGATACTGAGCGCCACCGGTACAATACGAACCGCACACATCTTTGCTGGCGTTATGTTAAGAGCAATATGAGGGTGTATGAGTTCTCAGATCCAAGCACTTATCTTGATAAGAACACGGAACTCTACAACGATATCTTCTCAAAATACGGAATGGATTTTTACAGTCTGACAAGACGTAATATACCGCCGACGACTTATTTGAATCACGTGCCGGATTTCTGGTACAGCGAGAACGACAGAGGTACTTCATACTAAATAACAGGAGGTAATTATGGGTAGAAGGGTTAGGAAAACATTGAACCGTATAATGGTGCTCTTTCTGAGTATCATATTCGTATTCGGTTCCACATCAATTCCCGGTTTGAGCAGTTTTGTTCAGGCAAGCGAGAATGAAGCAAAGATCTCCGGATTTTCGCTTACTGTGAGCGAAGGTGCTCTCGGTCTGAATATCTTTTTCAGCGGGATAAGTGACAAGATGGCGGAAAACTGCACTGTCGTGGTTGACGGTGCATCTTATCAGCTGACGGATAAGCAGGATGACGGATCTTATAAGATCTCTCACTTCGTAAATCCGCAGGACATCTCCAAAAAGATGCCGATCACACTGTTCTCTGTCACAAACAAGGTTGCACTTAACAATAAGAATGTCACAGACGGTGTGGTCAATTATTCAGTTAAGGATTACCTTGATAAAGTAAAGAATAACAATAACGAGACAGGACGTCTTGCAAAAGCCATAGACGATTACGGTACATGCGCAGAATATTATTTTGCCGGTGCCGATCAGATCCCTGTCACAATAGCAGATGCGGATTTTTCCGAATATAAAGCAAGCATGACCGGTGGCGTCCCCGACGGCGTAAGTTACTACGGAAGCAGCCTTCTTCTCTCAGACACCTTTGCTATCCGTCATTATTACACCGTTACGAAGATCTTTGATTATTATTCAAGCACCTTCGACGGGGAGCCTACCGAGATCATGTACGACGAGGCCAAAGGACTCTTCTATTATGAGATATCCGGAATCCGCGCATGGGATATCGTTCATCCCTACGATCTCACGGTTACATGCGGAGGCGTGACCGGCAGCATCAAATACAGCGTTATGTCTTATGCCGAAGCGGCCAAGACCACTGAACCCGGCTCACCTTTATATACTCTCGTTAAGAGTATTTACTGGTATTACAAAGCATTCCAGGATTGCCTTAACCAGAGTCACGGCGGCGGTGAAGTCACAACCGATTATGTAACATACAGCATGTACGGTGCCAAAGGTGACGGAAAGACAAATGACTATCAGGCTATCGTTGATACTCATGCAGCTGCCAATGCCGCAGGTCTTCCCGTAAAAGCAGATCCCGGCGCGACATATCTTATTACGACAATGGACAAGAACAATCCCAAGGGTGCCCTGATCAAGACGGATACCGACTGGACAGGTGCCAAGTTCATCATTGACGATACCAAGATGACATTGGCAGAGAAGGATTGCTATCTGTTTACTGTCGCTCCGAGCAAGCCTATGGAACACAGATACTGCAACCCCGCTAACACCGCAGGCATAACTCTGGGATTGGATGCCGAGCTTCCCACATATCCCATATCACAAAGCGCGCCGAGCTATGCCAAGGATTTCCTTAACAAGACTTTCCCGGCAGGCGCAACACAGCTTCAGCTCCGCACTCTTGCAGACGGGTCAAAAGAATACTTTGGTGAAAAAGCAATGTATTTCCTTGAGACACAGGTATATAAGAGATGGGGCAGACAGCATATCAGTTCGGGCGGCACTCTTATACCGCAGCGTGAAGTTATTGTTGTCAACGAAGACGGCTCGATCGATCCTTTGTCTCCTGTACAGTTTCCCTGGGCCGGGATCTATACTATCGATAAATATTACATCGATGAGGAACCTCTCACCATAACAGGCGGCGAATTCACCACCGTACAGAATATCCTTGATTCATCAACTTATATCCAGAGAGGAATCTCGATCCAGAGATCCAATGTGTTGATGGAGGGTGTTAAACACTATGTCATCGGTGAGGAAAAACAGTTTACCAGCACGAGTTTCTATCAGATAATAAAGAAAGACAAACAAGGTAATGAAATAATAGCCGAAGAAGGTTATCACGCAAGACTGGGCGCCCCCTATCAGGGCTTCTTCAGACTCAGCTACTGCATGAACGTAACACTAAGGAACTGTGTATTTACCAACCACCTCGTTGTACATAACATTAAACCCGGTGATGAAGTCAATTCCACTTCACCTTATGATTACTATGCCGAATACGGTGTAAACCTCACGATCGATCACTGCAGTTGTGCACGTAATATGGAATTCACAAATGAATATGTTGCAGGCCTTATCGGTGAAGGTCCTAAAGTTTCTGCCACATATGATGAGGAAGGCATCATGAATACGAGAAGGTGGGGTACGACAGGAACCAATTACTGCAAGAACCTCAACGTTATCAACCATACAAGCATCAACCGTATCGATGCCCACAAGGGAACCTATAATCTTACTGTCAAGGATTCAACTTTGGGATATAAGGGAATCGCAGCAGTCGGATTCGGTGATCTGATCGTCGAGAGAACAACTGTCAATGCAGATTTCTTTATCAATCTCAGAAGAGATTTCGGAAGCGCATGGTTCGGAGATGTTTATATAACTGACTGCACCTGGAAGCTGCGCGACGGCAATTATGCCCAGGGTTCACCCCGCCTGTTCTTTGCAGACTACATTCCGACTGCAGCATACGGATATGAACCTTTCACGGAGAATGGTGTGACATATTACAGTGCCCTGCCGAAAAACATCTATATCAACGGACTGACAATAGATGCCAGCGAAGTGGTTTCCGGAAACATTAACAATGCGGGACTGCAGATGTTCTCGAGCACGGTCAGATGCGGTGAGAAAGAATGGGAAGATGAAACGTGGTTCAACGATACTTCCAAATACACCTACCCTCTCAAGGCTCCCGAACATATCTATCTCAATAGCCTGAAGGTCATCAAGAATAAGAAGATGAATTCTAACAAGCTTAAAGTCAACATTCAGAACACTGACACAACGAATAACACACACTATTTCTTCGTAAGAAGCGGAACGCAGCTGCATTACGATGAAAAGAATCAAACAGTAGTCGTAGTCGGTTAACAAAACAGGAAACAAACATAGGGGTTGTCTCAAAAGTGACTAGTTCACAGAGAGGCAACTCCTTTCATTTTGTTCAAAACACGTTGCGAACACTTTCAGGAATAGCCCAAAAGCTGTGTTCACGTGTCATTTTTGTAGATAACTTGATTTTCAAGCATGCTAACGCCGGTTCAGAACGTTTTCTGAACTTGTTTTTGTTTTTTCTACACTGATTCCGGGAGCGGAAACAGAGATTGTCCGAGCCGGTTGTTTTGAATCCTGTAATGAAATTTGTTCAGATCGAAGGCGATCGCC
>JAIKWL010000014.1 GCA_024684815.1 Saccharofermentans sp.
ACAGGAATGATGAGACCTGCGTCCTTAGCTGTTCTCTCGTTGAACTCTTTGACAAACTGCGCGATGTTGATACCGTGCTGTCCAAGAGCTGGTCCGACCGGCGGCGCGGGTGTTGCTTTGCCTGCAGGTATCTGAAGCTTTACATAACCTGTGACTTTTTTAGCCATACTGGCCACCTCCCAAATAAATTTTTATTATCAACGGTCTTGTTCCAAGACCTTTAATAAACTTGATTAAACTTTCCTTACCTTAATGAAGTCGAGCGTTACAGGTGTCTCACGGCCGAACATTGAAACCGTAACGGTAACCTGCTGCTTTTCCTCATTGATATCCTTAACGACGGCTTTGCTGTCCTTGAAAGGTCCGTCTGTGATGATGATAAGATCACCTACACGGTAATCAACCTCAACACTTGTGGGGATGATGAGTCCCATCTTTACCAGATCTTCATCCGTCATCGGAATCGGCTTGTTGGGGTCGGGTGATACAAAGCCCGTAACACCGTTGGTATTACGGATCCTGTACCAGAGATCCTTATCGACCTTATCATTGTTGCCGTAAACGAGCTTCAAGAAGATGTAGTTAGGGAATCTCAGCTTCTCGACTTCCTTACGCTTGCCGTTCTTGGTCTCCACCACGATATCCGTAGGCAGAAAGACCTCCTGGATAATGTCTTCCATATCCTGGGCCTTAGCATAATTCTCTAAAGAAGTCTTTACTTTCTTCTCATATCCGCCGAAGGTATGGATTATATACCACTTGGCTTCATTATTTTCCGGCATTTATATACTCCTAAATCAAGCTCAGCCTTCTGCTGATGCCTCTGTCGGCTCTCCAACATCATCTATAACCTCTACAGGTGCTTCAGCATCTGAAGGGTCAGTCTCAGATACAGCTGTAGTCTCAACGGCATCGTAGAATCCTACCTTATCAAGAACCCAACGTCCGCCGCTACCGATCAACGTAAGGTAAACAGCGAAAAATACGATTACGAGGAGAACAACTGCCGCGGTCTTGGCGAGCTTCTCGCCTGTGGGCCACGTTACACGCTTCAACTCTGCAAAAACATCGGAGATCTTCTTGCCGAGGCGCTTAAAAAAGTTACCTTTGTTATCAGCCATTTTAGACGTCCTTTAAGATTACTTGGATTCTCTGTGAATTGTGTGCTTACGGCAGAAGGGGCAATACTTCTTGAGCTCTAATCTCTCGGTATTGTTCTTCTTATTCTTGTATGTCTGATAGTTTCTCTGCTTGCACTCTGTGCATGCGAGAGTCAGCTTATCGCGAGCTCCGGCCTTTGCCATGGTCCAAATACCTCCAAATGCTTTGTCTGCGGGACTTTCTAGGCCCCCTCGCGCCAATTTCCGCGCAACTAAAAACAAGACCTGAACGGTCTAGCGCGAAGATTGTATCACACGCCGGGGGATAAAGTCAACGAAAATATATGTGTTCGGCAGATTTTATTGCCGGAAAAATTAAGATCAGCTCCTGCGTGCTCTCAGCTCGCTCTCGATGTCATCTATCGTGATCCCTCTGTCTGCCATGAGGACCAGAAGATGATACTCAAGATCTGCGATCTCCGCAATGATCTCCTTCCGGTCGCGCTGTGAAGCGGCTATAACGACCTCTACGGCTTCTTCACCGAGTTTTTTTGAGATCTTATCCGTTCCTTTGTCGAAAAGATAATTTGTGTAAGAACCCTCTACCGGATGTTCTTTACGGTCCATGATAACGCTGTAGAGCTCTCTCATTATATCCATCTGTTATTCCTCCTTGTTGTCCTTATAAGGAACCTAAGTCTTTAAGTTCTGTAAAAAAACAGGTTCTGTTTCCGGTATGACATGCAGCCCCGGTCTGGTCTATCTTAAAAAGAAGTGTATCTCTGTCACAATCGATAAAAGATGATATTACTTTCTGAAAATGACCGGATGTCTCGCCCTTCTTCCATAAAGAATTGCGGGATCTCGAATAATAGTGCATATATCCGGTCTCCAGTGTCAGAATGAAAGACTCTTCGTTCATATAAGCCATCATAAGGACATCACCGGTCTCATAATCCTGTGTGATCGCGGGAACAAGCCCGTCTGAATTCTTTTTCATTTGAGCCCACATTTCCTGAGGTTCAAGACTCTTATCACTCATAAAACTCTCCTTACGGGGATTCCTTCACCTTCAAGATAATCCTTGAGGTCAGAGATCCTGATCTCTCCGAAGTGGAACAGACTTGCGGCAAGAACTGCATCAGCCTTGCCTATCTTAACGGCATCCGCGAAATCCTTCATGGATCCTGCACCGCCTGAAGCGATCACAGGCACTCCGACATTTTCGGATATAAGGGACGTGATCTTGTTATCATAGCCTGATTTGGTTCCGTCCTTATCCATAGAGGTAAGCAGGATCTCTCCTGCTCCAAGAGATACGGCCTTCTTCGCCCATTCAAGAGCATCAATGCCCGTGGGCTTTGTTCCGCCTGCTATCACCACTTCATATCCTGAAGGAAAACCCGTCTGCCTTGCTTTAACGTCTATCGCGCAGACGATGCACTGGGATCCGAACATATCGGAAGCTTCCCTGATGAAATCAGGATTCTTAACAGCTGCGGAATTCAATGACACCTTGTCCGCACCGGCGTTAAGAAGCTCTCTTATATCCTCAACGGTTCTGATACCGCCTCCGATGGTGAAAGGAATAAATACCTCATTGGCTACCCTTCTTGCCATATCGACAGTCGTGCCTCTTGATTCAAGAGTTGCCGTGATATCCAGAAAAACAAGTTCATCAGCGCCTGATCTGTTATATGTCTTGGCACATTCGACCGGATCGCCGGCATCACGGAGAGATACGAAGTTAACGCCCTTGACGACTCTGCCGTCTTTTACGTCCAGACACGGTATTATACGTTTTGTAAGCATTTTGCCAGGTCTACCTTTCCTTCGTATATAGCTTTGCCGATAATGACACCGGCACAGCCGGATGTCTTTATCTTAATAACGTCTTCGTCAGAACCTATCCCGCCGGATGCTATAACGTTAAGTCCCGTAGCCTCAACCATCTCTTTTGTAGCATCTACTGCAGGACCCGTAAGCATTCCGTCTCTTGCGATATCGGTAAATACAACTGTCGTTGCGCCTATTTCCTTGCACTTAAGCGCAAAATCGACCGCTTTAAGTTCAGAATCGGCTGTCCATCCGTCTACGGATACGAAGCCGTCGTGTGCATCGATACCAATTGCGACCTTGTCGCCGAATCTCTCGATCGCTTTTCTTGTAAATCCGGGATCCTTTACCGCAGCGGTACCGAGGACTGCCCTGGATACACCATATTCTTCGATCCACTTTGCAAGCGTATCCATATTACGGATACCGCCGCCGGTATCGACCTTAAGACCGGTCTTAACGGCGATCTCTTTTATGATCTCATGGTTTTCGGGTGTTCCGCTCTTTGCGGCATCAAGATCCACAACATGGATCCAGGTGGCACCTGCATTTTTAAATTCAAATGCCTGATCCAGAGGTGAATCATTGTAAACAGTAACATCATCGTATCTGCCCTGTCTGAGCCTGACACATTTGCCGCCGATAAGATCTATTGCAGGTAATATGATCATGCTTTTGTCTCCGCTACGAATTTTGAAAGGATGCGAAGGCCTGCTTCGCCGCTCTTTTCGGGATGGAACTGCATTCCGAATATGTTGCCGCGTTCAAAGGATGCACAGTAATTGATCCCGTATTCGGTCTTTGCCGCAGTATCGGAAGCATCTCCCAACTGGCAGAAATAGGAGTGAACAAAGTAGACATAATCACCTTCTGTAAGAAGCCTTCCTGAAACATCGAAAAGCCTGTTCCATCCCATCTGGGGGACTTTGAGTCCCGAATCGGGAAAGCGTCTGACAAAACCGGGAATGATGCCTAAGCCGGATACAACACCGTTGGACTCTCTTCTGTCAAAGCTGCACTCCTCGGATCCTTCGAGCATGAGCTGCATTCCGAGGCAGATACCCAGGAACGGCTTGCCGGAACCTGCGCAGTCAATGAGAGGAGTGACAAGATCCCTGTTATTTAATTCCTCCATTGCGGGGGCAAAGCTTCCGACGCCAGGAAGGATAACGCCGGACGCCGAAGCGATCTCTTTAGCATCGGAAGTTATTAAAGACTCACAGCCGATAAACTTTAAAGCTTTTTCGACTGAGCCCAGGTTGCCCATTCCATAATCAACTATTGCTATCAAAGGATCAGATTTCCTTTCCCGTCAAGCGTGAATAGCACTCGCGGTACTTCTCAGCCGTCTTGTCGATGATCTCCTGCGGGAGGTGAGGTGCGGGATATGTCTTATCCCAGTCCAAAGTCTCAAGCCACTCTCTTAAGAACTGCTTGTCAAAGCTCTTCTGTGCATGACCGGGTTCATACTCGGATGCATCCCAGAATCTTGAAGAGTCAGGTGTGAACATCTCGTCACATACTGTGAGGACACCGTCGATCTTGCCGAACTCAAACTTTGTATCGGCAAGGATAAGTCCCTTTGTAAGTGCGAACTCTGAAACCTTCTTATAGAGTGCAAGAGAAGCATCTCTTAAGGCAGAAGCATCAGCCTCGCCGATGAGATCTACGAGCTGTTCGTATGTGATGTTGATGTCATGTCCTTCATCAGCTTTGGTAGAAGGAGTGAACAAAGGCTCAGGGAGCTTGTCGCCCTGGAGCATTCCCTCAGGCATCTTTATTCCGCCGACTGTACCGGACTTCTTGTATTCCTTAAGAGCGGAACCTTCGAGGTAACCTCTTACGATGCACTCTGCAGGGAGCATCTCAGCCTTCTTAACGAGCATTGATCTTCCCTGAAGTTCTTCCTTATATTTGTCGAATCCCATAGGATACTTTGAAACATCAGTAGTGATTACGTGGTTCGGAATGATGTCCTTGGTGAAATCAAACCAGAATTCAGAGATAGATGAAAGAACTCTTCCCTTGTCAGGAATCAGCTCGTCAAAAATAACGTCAAAAGCTGAGATCCTGTCGGTAACGACCAGAAGGAGTGAATCTCCGAGATCGTAGATGTTTCTTACCTTGCCCTTTGAGAGCATCGGCTGATCGATAAAATCAGTATCCTTAATAAGCATTTATGTATCCTCCAAAAATTATAATGCGCCTTTTGTTGAAACAATCTGGCCTTCGAATCTCGGGTCAATCTCAGTTGCCTGTCTCAGGGCTCTTGCGAGTGCCTTGAACATAGCCTCTGCCTTGTGGTGGTCGTTGGCACCGTAGGGGCATGCAACATGCAGTGTGATACCCGCATTGAATGCAAAGCTCCTGAAGAATTCTTCGAAAAGCTGAGTGTCCATCTCGCCGCACATATCTCCGGCAAATTCACAATCAAAAACAAGATATGCCCTGCCGGAGATATCAAGAGAGCATGTGCCGAGTGCTTCATCCATCGGAATGGAAGCAGAACCGTAACGGCGGATTCCAACCTTATCACCCAGAGCATCCTTGACCGCCTGACCCAACACAATTCCTACATCTTCAACCGAGTGATGAGCATCAACCTGAAGGTCACCCTTGCAGACGATATCCATATCAATACCGGAGTGCTTCGAAAGAGCCGTGAGCATGTGATCGAAAAATCCGATACCGGTATCGATTTCATTCGCGCCATTGCCGTCAAGGTTGATCTTTACCTTGATGTCAGTCTCTTTTGTCTGTCTTGCGATCTCAGCTGTTCTCGGCATTTTTGACCTCCTGTTTGATGACTTCAAAAAGCTTGTTCATCTCTTCATCCGTACCTACAGTTATCCTCAGATACTCATTAAGGACGGGCTTGTCGAAATATCTTACAAGTATACCTTTATTGCGAAGATTTTGATACAGTGTTCCGCAATCGACCGGAGGTTTGGCAAATAAGAAGTTCGCCGATGACGGCGGGACCTTAAACCCGAGATTTTCGAGTTCACTTGCAAACCACTTTCTCGTGGAGATTATCTTCGAGCGTGTCGCATTATAGTAGTCGACATCCAGAAGCGCCGCTTCGGCGACCTTCTGCGCAATGCGGTCAACAGGATAAGAGTTGAATGAATCTCTTGCTCTCCTCAATCCTTCGATAAGCTCCGCAGATCCGACAGCATAGCCGAGTCTGATCCCCGCAAGAGAGAATGCTTTCGACAAAGTCCTTATAACGCAGATGTTTCTGCACTCGTTTATAAGTGATACCGCCGTTTCGTAGTTCTCTTCAAAAGCAACATAAGCCTCATCTACGATAACTACGGAATCGGGATTTGCCTTTGCTATCTTTTCCACATCACTGACCGCAACAGCTCTTGAAGTCGGAGCATTGGGATTCGCAAAAACGATCCCGCAATTCGGCACACCGATGTAATCGTCGGGATCGAGTCTGAAATCTTCCCTCAAAGCTACCGTCTGTCTTCTGATATCGTAAAACTCGGAAAAGACAGGATAGAAGCTGTAACTGTAATCCGGCATCAGGACTGGAAGTCCGGTAAGCGCCTTCTTCTCAAAAAAAGTCTGGAAAGCTATTGCCAGGACTTCATCCGAACCGTTGCCGCAGAAGATGTTCTCTTCTGATACTCCGTCAAATTTTGCTGCCGCTTTAATAACATCAGTGGAATTAGTATCGGGATAAAGCCTTAAGTCAGAGATGTTGATCTTAGCAAGAGCTTCCTTTACCTTGCGTGAAGGCGGATAGGGATTCTCATTCGTGTTGAGCTTTATAACCTTCTGTCCCGGCTTCGGCTGCTCGCCTGCCACATAAGGTTCTATGTCATTTATCAGTTTGTTCCAGTATTTACTCAATTCTTTATTCCTCGAATCTGGCTCTTACCGCAGCAGCGTGACATGTAAGGCCCTCGCTGTCGGCAAATGCTGCCACGTCTTTATATATGTCTTTGAGCGATTGCTCGTTATAGTTGATGACGCTCATCTTTTTGTAGAAATCACCTGTATTAAGAGGTGAGAAGAACCTTGCAGTTCCTGATGTCGGGAGAGTGTGGTTCGGTCCGGCAAAGTAATCTCCCAAAGGCTCGGGCGAGAAATTACCGAGGAACATCGCTCCGCAGTTCTTGATCCTTGCTGCCAGCGCTTCGGGATTCTCGACGCAGATCTCAAGGTGCTCGGGTGCGATCTCTTCAGAGAAGTTAACTGCGGTATCGAGACTGTCACATACGATTATGGCGCAGTAATCCTCCAGGGATTTAGCAAGGATCTCATTTCTTTCAGCCTTTTCAGATCTTTTATCCACATAATCAAGGACCTTTTCGGCAAAGTCCCTTGAATCAGTGAGTACGATCGCGGAAGCCATCTTGTCGTGTTCTGCCTGTGAGAGCATGTCGGCAGCAACGAAATCAGGATCAGCAGTCTTATCTGCGATGATCAAAATCTCAGAAGGTCCTGCGAACATGTCGATATCAACCTGTCCGAACACAAGACGCTTTGCGGTATTAACATAGATGTTTCCGGGACCGCAGATCTTATCTACTCTCGGAACAGTCTCAGTACCGTATGCCATAGCTGCTATCGCCTGTGAACCGCCCATCCTGTAGATCTCCGTAGCACCGGCTATGGAAGCTGCCGCAAGGATGACGGGGGCAATGGTTCCGTCCTTTCTCGGAGGTGTCGCGAAAACGATCCTCTCAACGCCTGCCACAGCTGCAGGGATAACGTCCATCAGAACGGTTGACGGAAGAGGTGCCGTGCCGCCCGGAACATAAACTCCGGCAATGGATATCGGTCTTACTTTGACACCTATCTTGGCGCCTTTTCCGACGTCCATCATGAAGCCGTGTTCCTTCTGCTCCTCGTGGAATTTTCTGATATTGGAAGCGGCTTTTTTCATAACGGTCAAAAGCTCGGGATCAAGACCTGCTATAGCATCCTCGATCTCTTTATCAGTTACTCTCAACTGGTCTGAAGTAAGCTTAACCTTGTCAAACTTCTCGGTGTAAGCCAAAAGAGCTTTGTCACCGTTCTCTCTTATGTCATCGATTACATCCTGAACAACAGTGATAACGGGCTTTAAGTCCATCTTGCCTCTTACACCAAGGCTCTGAACTGTTGCTTTAAGGTTTTCTTTTGTTCCTTCGATCAATTTACAACGCATTTTTCATTCCCCTTTACTTTCCGCTTCCTCCGCCAAAGTCTTTTTGAGTTTGGCGATCATCGGCTTGATCTCATCTTCCTTCATCTTCATCGAGACTCTGTTAACCACGAGTCTCGCGCTGATATGGGCAACGGTCTCAAGCACATCCAGTCCGTTCTCATATAGAGTTCTCCCCGACTCAACTATATCTACGATAACCTCGGCAAGTCCCGTAAGAGGCGCAAGCTCGACAGAACCGTTGAGCTTAATGATCTCAACACTCTCTCCCTTAACACCCTCAAAATAGCTTCTGGTAATATTGGGATACTTGGTGCCTACTCTCTTATTCGGGATCTCATCAAGTCTGTCCTTAAGCTCAGCAGGACCGGCAACGCACATCCTGCACTTGCCAAGACCCAGATCGAGCACCTCATAAAGCTGTCTTCCTTCTTCTAAAAGAGTATCCTTTCCGACAACACCGATATCTGCTGCTCCGTACTCAACATAAGTGGGAACATCAGAAGGCTTGGAAAGAATAAATCTTAAACCTGCGTTCTTATCTTCAAGTATCAGTTTTCTTGACTTGTCTCTTGCTGCGGATACATCGTATCCGGCATTTTCCATAAGATCCAGAGTCTGGTCGGCAAGCCTGCCCTTTGGTAAAGCAATAGTAAGCATCAGGCGTTACCTCCGTTCATGAACATTACTGTCTCTATTCCTTTTTCTTTTGCATAGTTTTCGAGAGTTTCCTCATCCATACCTGTCGTATCTATGATTGCGGGAGTTCCTTCAGCTCTTAAAGCCTCTGCTGTCACGGTTGCAGCTTCGAAGTCTCCTCCGACAATAACAGAAGCGCATTTGGCAGGAGTGTATTTCTCCTGTCTCATAAGAGCGGTAATAGAGAGAGTCAGTGAAATTGAGAAGCCGACAGCTTCTATCTCCTTGCCGAAGGATTTTGCCACATCGTCATATCTTCCTCCTGCAAATATCGGGAACCCGACTTCATATGTATAACCCTTAAATACCATGCCTGTATAATAATCACTGCTCTCGATAAGTCCCAAGTCAACTGAAACATACTTAAGGAAACCATATCTCTCCATGATATCGAGGATCTCCTTAAGGTTGCCCAATGCTTCCTTGGCACCCTCATCCGTGATCCTCGGAAGGATCTGATCTATCGCATCATATGTTCCTCCGGATTCTGTCAGCATCTGCAAAGTCTCTTTGTCTTCCTTGCTGATGTCGAGTTTTTCCAAAGTAACGGTATCTCTGTTCGCTATGGCATTCTTGATCTTCGTCTGGCCTTCTTCGTCAATGCCGAGCTGTCTCATGAGCCCCTTGTAGAACTTGACCTGACCGATGGATACCTGAAGATCTGTAATACCGATCTCAAGAGCGGACTTTATAGCTATGGCAAGAACTTCTGCATCTGATTTAGCACCGCCGGCACCTAAGAGTTCTATGCCTCCCTGAGTAAAGCCCGAAAGCTTTCCGCCGCCCTGTTTTCCGGCGCGGTACATATTCTCGATATAAGAATAACGTGCAGGAAGAGTCTCATTCCTTCCTGCACAGAATCTTACTGCAGGGATCGTTCCGTCATAACGGTTGCAAAGAAGACTCCCCTTGCTGTCCGTGAACTTGAAGAGGCTTTCTTCTGCTACAAATTCCTTATATACATCGAAATACTCGACACCCGGTGTCTCTATCTCCTCATATCCGTTCAAAAGAAACAGATTGCGGAGCTTTGATTCGAGCTCACGCTTAAATCCGCATATGCCCGGAAACTGATCGTTAAAGCCGTCCGGTGTGTAATACTTGTTACCCATATTCATTCTCCATATCATTTATGCTCATATTTTACTTTTCAGTCATACAGAGGGCAAATGACTACAGCATGTCATTTTCGCCTATTCTTTAGTCGACTAAAGGATTATAATTGTGCATTCGTAATATGTCAAGCATTTTCTTTATCTGAATAAAGGACGCCTTGATTTATTTGCTGAGCGGGTTTGAAAAAAGCGTAGAATCCTTGCTTAATTGAATAATATCCGTCTGAAGTTGTGACCTTACGGGATCATTCGATCGTCAGGAAAGCATCATAAGCCGCCTTTGCTTCTGATTTTGAAAAAGGCGCTTTGCAGTTGGATGTTCCCTCACTGTCAAATTCATAAACAGTGATAACATACTGTCCCCTTATGGCACTTGCAGTATATTTTCCTGTCTTTCCGGAAATAGTCAGATCGAATTCATCTCCTTCCTTAAGGCTCAGAAGAAGAGCGGAATCAGCATTGAATTCCATGACCGTCCAGCCCCAGTCAAGACCGAAACATCCCTGTCCGCCTTTGGTGTTGCCGTTATCGTCAGGTGAATAGATCCCTTTAGTATCAGTGGGGGCTGCGCTGTAGACAAGATCAAAAACATCTTCAAGGGTCAGTGAAGATACGTCTGCAGGTTCTCCTGTTCCGGAGGTCTCATCCGGTTCTGAAGATGCATCAGTCTCCTTTTCTTCTTCTGACGTGGAAGCTGTGGTCTCTGAAGAAGCGGTCGTTTCTTTTGTAGTCTCTGGCGAAGAAGTTGACGCAGCGGTTGTCGTTGCATCTGATGTCTCTGATGCAGATGTCTGATCCGCTGTTAATACCTTTCCGGTACTGCAGGCTGACATAAGAACCATGGTTGCTGCAAGAAGTATTGTTAGCGCCTTATTTTTCATATTATCCCTCCAATGAATAAATTTAGATCATTTATGGTATTTCTCGCCTTTTGCGATCTTGA
Source organism: Saccharofermentans sp. (assembly GCA_024684815.1). Taxonomy (GTDB): domain Bacteria; phylum Bacillota; class Clostridia; order Saccharofermentanales; family Saccharofermentanaceae; genus Saccharofermentans. Next base: position 10,858 of record JAIKWL010000014.1, read on the forward strand.
ATCCGCGGTATAACTGCTCGGATAAGACCAGTCTTGTCATAAGATGTGTAAGAGTGATATTGCCAAAGCATATCCTCCGGTCAGCTCTTGAACGCACTTCCTGTGATATGCCGTTACTTCCTCCGATCACGATCTTGAGAGTGCCTCCGCCCTTCTCGATATCGGAGATCAGGTAAGAAGACAGCTTTTCCGAAGTGACATTCTCTCCGCCAAGATCCATAGCCCATATGATTTCTCCCTGCTTGATATGGGACAGGATAAGTTCCCCTTCACGCTTCAATGCTTCATTGACTGGTACTGAATCAGGACAATCCGCCACTTCAATGAACTCTAAAGAAGCAAATCTCGACAGTCTCTTCTTATATTCCTCTATACCGTCTTTAAGCCATTTATCCTTAAGCTTTCCGGGACATACCACAACGATCTTCATAATATGTATCCCTCGGTAGGCTCATCTTTTTTTGCAACCTTCACTTCATAGTCAACGCCTTCGACAAAGCCTCTGTCACTTAAGGTTGAAGTGAATGTCTCCAAAGCGATGGCCGGAGTGTTGTTATGAGGGGACAGGTGTCCCAGAATGAATTTCTTTGTTCCGTTGATGATAAAGTATTCCGCGACTTCTGCTGATTCCGGATTGCTGATATGCCCGTGTCCGCCTGATATCCTCTTCTGAAGTTCTTTTGGATACTCTCCGTGTTCGAGCATGTAGGGATCGTAATTTGATTCCAAAAGGATCACGTCACAGGATCTTGCAAAACCCTTCATGCCGTCATTTATCCTTCCGAGATCGGTCATCACCGCGATGGAATTCTTCGTCTCATTATTGACTATCCTGTAGCACACGGAACCTCTGACATCGTGAGGTGTGGGAAAAGCCCTTATCTCAAGACCTTCATCCAGTTGAATGATGTCATTTTCCTCGATTTCCGTAACAGGAGATGCAAGGTTGTCAAGGACAGCCAGTGTTGCTTTTGTTCCGTAGATCGGAGTGTGATATTTGCGCGAAAACACCGGAACACCGCTTATGTGATCGCCGTGCCTGTGCGTAAGAAATATCGCGCTTATATCGTCGGGATAAACTCCGCTGTCAACAAGGGCTTTTGTCAGCCTTTTGCAGGTAATCCCGCAATCAATGAGGATATAAGTTCCATGGCACTTTATCAGTGTGGCGTTCCCTGATGAAGATGAAAAAAGCGGGATGATCCTGTCGGGCCCCGTCATGCTTCAGTATCCTCTTCGCCGTATTCGGGAGTATGGTTGACTCTGGATATCGTTGCTCCGAGTTCGGTCAGCTTCTGAACTATATGTTCATAACCGCGGTCGATCCTCTGGGCATTCATAATATATGTGGTTCCGCTCGCTTCAAGAGCAGCACATACAAGCGCGGCACCTGCTCTGAGGTCTGTTGCCTCTACTGTTGCGCCACGGAAATCGGTCCTGCCGTTGACCCAGGCTATACGTTCATAAACATTGATGTTCGCACCCATTTTCGCCAGTTCTGGAACATACTGGAACCTGTTCTGCCACACATTCTCGTGCATCCTGCTCTGACCTTCGGCAGAACAAAGCAGTACTACGGTCTGGGGCTGCAGGTCCGTCGGAAAACCCGGATAAGGAGAAGTCTTTACACTGGTCGGGTAGACTTCCTCATCGTAGTTGTATCTGAAAACTCTTATAGAATCGTCGCCTTCTTCGATCTGATATCCCATCTCACGCATCTTTGCCGACAGCGGCTCCATATGCGTAGGGATAAGGTTATGGATCGTAACATCCCCGTTCGTTACCGCAGCGGCGATCATATATGTTCCTGCTTCTATCTGATCGGGGATTATAGAATAGGTAAAGTTGCCCGGAAGAACCGGAACTCCGGTGATCTTGATAACATCAGTACCTGCGCCTTTTATGTGCGCTCCCATTGAGTTAAGGAAGTTTGCAACGTCAACTATATGGGGTTCCTTGGCTGCGTTGATGATCTCCGTCCTTCCCTGAGCCTTACAAGCTGCGAGCATCGCGTTGATCGTCGCGCCAACGCTTACTATATCCAGATAGATCCTCGCACCATGTAACGGATCTGCTTCAAGATTTACGATACCGCTGTTGATATCTGAAGGTCTTGCGCCTTTGGCTCCCATGAGCTGGAAAGCTTTAAGATGAAGATCGATAGGGCGTTGTCCGAAGTTGCATCCTCCCGGAAGTCTGATCGATGCCTTGCCGCATTTGCCGAGGAGCGCTCCCATAAGATAGTAGGAAGCCCTTATCCTTGATACAAGCGGTCCTGATGCCTTATATGTGTTGATCGTCGTGGGATCGATCTTGTAAGTATGGTTGTCGATCGCATCCACGGTAGCTCCTAAAGACCTCAGCAGATCGAACATGACATGAACATCCAGGATGTCAGGAACATTCTCCAATGTGCATACACCGTCGACCATTATCGAAGCGGCTATTACACCAAGAGCGGCATTTTTGCTGCCACTGATCTCTATATTGCCTTTGAGCGGAACACCGCCCTTTATCTCATAAGCGTAGGACTTACCCACGCTACTGTCTGTCTGACTCATCTATTCTCCAACCACTCACTTGCGCGTATCGGACTCGTCAAGTATCTTCTTCAGTGACGATTTGACCGCGACATCACTCTTACCCTGACGGGTGATCTGTTTATCTTCCTTCCCGTCTTCTGAAACAGCACTCTTACTATTATACCTTTTCCCGCCACTAATTGGATGAATTACATGTTTTTCGCGAGATTCACGATTTAATTGCGATACAGTCTTCCTTTGTTCAGCACTTATCTGAACAACGGGCTGTGTCAAGAGCTTTCTTGCCTCTTCTTTTGCCTGTAATCTGGCCTCTTCTTCCCTCACAAGAGCCTCTGCCTCTGATATCTGTCTGGCCTGTGCTTCATAATCTGCAGGAACCTGCTGCACCGGAGGCACTTCATTCATTGGAGGAACTGCGTAGGGCACGGGTATTGAAGTTTCCGCCGGCACGATATTCTCTATCGGTATCGAGAGCTGTTCAGCCATAGGAGGAATGGTATTTACCGCCTGGCTTAAGGGTAATTCCTCGATCGTCGTTTCCTTGGCAGCTTCCTGCTCAAGACCTGTGACAGGTCCGTCTTCCTCATAACCGTAATCTTCCACATAAAGAAGCTCTTCTTTGAGTTCTTCAAATCTCTGATCACCGAAAGATGCCAAAAGCTTGGATAAAACCTTATCTCTTGCTGCCACTTCATGCTCGGGGATCAGTTCATATTCATCCACCAGTCCTTCAAGATCCTTATATCCCAAAGATCTTACCGCCTCACATTCCTGAAGTCCGAGAAAATATGCGGCAGCCCTGTAGAGCGGCTTGTCACTTATGATCCCGGTCTTTGCATCACTGTAAACACCGTCAAAAACCGTCTTTCCCGTAGGAAGGCTCAGGATAAATGTCGCACCCTGTCCGAAAGTCGAAGTGACACTGATAACGCCATCGTGCATATCGGCTATCTCTTTGGCAATTGCAAGGCCTATACCGGATCCGCCGACATCCCTGTTGCCCGAGTTATCCACCCTGTAGAATCTCTCGAAAAGATGTTCTATGTCTTTTGCGGGAATTCCCCTTCCGTTATCGTCCACCTGAACCGCTACACGGTCATCGATCATGGCAATGCTGATATGGACCTGGTCAGGAACCTTCTTGCCCTCAAAAGAGATATACTTTATCGCATTTGTGAGCAGGTTTACGATCGATCTTACTATGAGCTTTGAATTACCGTAAAGAAGCGGATATGTGCCTTCATCCGGCAATGTAAAACGCACATTGGAGGCACCAGGATAATCCTGGATATTGGAATAAGCTGCAGATACCGCATCTCTTATGTCGAATATCTCCATCCGGCTCGTATGTGAACACTGAGACAGCACAAGGAAATCATTTACGATATCCTGCATTCTCACAGTATTCTCTTCTATCCTTCCGCTCCAGGTAAGAAGCTCATCTCTTGAAGGAACATTACCCTCCTTGGATGCCCTCCTGATGGAAAATACCGAATTCTTTATTGATGTCAGCGGTGTCTTAAGTTCGTGTGAAACGTTTGCGGCAAGATCCTTCTGACGTCTCTCATCATCTTTTATCTGGGTTATATCATCGACAATGACTATATTGAGTTCATCGCTGCCGAAGAATTTGGATTCGGGCTGCGCGGGCCTTCTGATGATCTTGATCTCATAGATCCTGCGGTTATTGATGTAGTTGACCCTGATGAGGTTAACTCCGTTCTCGAGACTTAAGATGTAATTGGATTTGAGCTGGTTGCCGTTATCAAAGGTCTCTAAAAATGTGTTCAGATCCCTTGGAAGTCCGCCCTTCAAAAAGTCCGGAAGTCTGAATATCGTCTCGTTGCAGAAAAGTGCACCCTTTGAATCATATACGGCAATACCGAGACCTACCGTATCAAGGACCGCTTTCTGGAGTACCTTGTCACGTTCAAGATTATCAATGTTTCCGGTTACTTTTGCCTGTAATGTGGTATTACCGATAAGATATCCTGCCAGGATACCCAATAAGATCAATATCAAAGCAAGAACCACGAGTACTACCGGGTTCCTTAATGCCTGTTCAATAAATGATGAAATGATAATACCCAAGATCAAGCCAAATCATTCGGGAAGAAATAGCCGAAGCCTCTTCTCGTAAGGATATATTTGAAATTCTTCTGGTCAGGTTCGATCTTCTGTCTTGTACGCTTGATCGTAACATCGACAGTTCTCTCATCACCTAAAAAATCGAATTTCCATACCTGCTTCAGGAGCTCGGATCTGGAACAAACTCTGCCCATGTTCTGCTCAAGGTACTGTAAAAGCTGGAATTCCCTGTTCGTAAGATCACAGGATTCATCGTGCTTGAATGCCTGCATTACATCACCGTCAATGATAAGCTCGCCGCCGCAATACTCATGTCTGTTGCCTTCGGCGCCATGAGATTTATTGCTGTATTCGATACGTCTTATCATTGCTCTGAGCTTCTCTACCAGGATCATCGGTTCATAAGGCTTTGATACATAATCATCAGCACCTGCACGAAGCGCTTCGACCTGATACTGTGACAGATCGCCCTTACCTGTAAGGAAAAGAACAGGTGTCTTATAGCCCTGATCCCTGTAGTCTTTGATAAACTGCATTCCGCTGTAGCCGGGCATCATCCAGTCGAGAATGATCACGTCCGGTCTTTCTATATCAGCAAGTTCAAATCCCTTTTTTCCGTCGGTAGCGGTAATTACGTTAAACTCAAAGGATTTAAGCATATCTGCAGTAGAATCAACTACCGCTTTATCGTCATCGATTATAAGGATCGTTGCCATATTAACACCTCTCAATAGGACATGGTAATTCAATACACTTTGTATTTTACCAATAATCGTTTTTATGTAAATTGTAATATTACATTTTAACGAACGATTTTTCCAAATTATTACAATGCAAAAAAGAAAAGTCCCTCCGCGTTTATTCGCGAAGGGACTTATATAATCCGGCAGCAATCTATCTTCCCGGGCCGTTACCAGCCGAGTATTGTCGACGCCAGTGAGCTTAACTTCTGTGTTCGGAATGGGAACAGGTGTGGCCTCACCGCAATAACCACCGGAATGGTTGAGAGTCTTATACCCTCAGGACTGCAAAGAAAACTAAAGATCAAGTAAAGGAAGCGAGAAAGTGAAGAATCCTCTCAAGAAATGTATCTTGGAAAAAAGACTTGAAATTACATAACCTTGTGTGGTCAAGTCTTCGGTCATTAGTACCGGTAAGCTGAACACATCTCTGTGCTTACACGCCCGGCCTATCAACTGGTAGTCTTCCAGTGACCTTATCAAAAGAGGGAAATCTCAT